>NZ_BAABAT010000116.1:0-8576 GCF_039537565.1 Dactylosporangium darangshiense | reverse complement strand
GGTTGGTGGCGCCGGCGGGTGTTCGGGTGTCCGACGGCAGTGAGTTGGTCGGGCTGACCGGTGCTGATCCGGACCGTCAGCCGGTGGTCCGGGTTGCGGAGGGTGTATCCGAACCGGCGCCAGGAACGTCGGATGCCGGCCAGCAGGCGGCGAGCTACTTCGACGCTGCGCTGGTCTCCGATCAGGCACGAGTGGTCGTCATCGGCAGGGATGGAGTGTTGTCGGATCCGTTGGTCGGTGGCCGAGCGGGTCTCAACGGTGTGTCGGGTGGGTTGCCGTATGTCGGTCGGTCGGCGTCGCTGGTGCCAGGGCTGGTCGATCCGCCGGCGACTGCTGCGCCGGGGATGCACCGGGTGTTCCGCACCATCGGGCGGCGCCTGACCCGGCCCGGCGGCGAAGAACAGCGGCCGGTTGCGGGGCCGTCGTCGGCGGCGGCGGAGGCGGCGGCGGATCAGGGCGGGTGGACCTCGATGGATCTGGCGCAGGAGCTTCGCAACGCGTTGCGGCGTGGGCCGCATCGGGTGCCGGGAGATCTATTGGCGGACGTGGCAGCTGCTGCTGCCGTGGACGACGGCGTGCTGCGGTCCGAGTGGCGGGATGTGCCGGTGGCGCATCAGGTCGTCGAGGTGCGGATACCTGTTGGTCCTGCCCGCACGCAGCTGGAGCGGCTCGATGCGGTGCGGCATTGGTTGCGGGGGCCTGTTGCGCGGGTGGCGTCCGCTGGTGAGTGGGCGGTGATCGTGGAACTCCCGGACGGGGTGAGCATTCCTGTGGTGCGGCTGGAGCAGCAGGGGAACAATCCCGAGATTCACGTCGCGGTGCTGCCACGGGATCGTGGCCTGTGGGTGAACCACTACGCTACCGGCCTGGCGGCGGTGCAGCTTGATCACGGCGTGACGCTCGACGAGCTGTACCGGAGGCTTGACGCCGACACAATGGACACGATCTTCTTCGAGTCTGGTGAGTTGAACGACGTCGAAGTGGAACACGGGTCGGTCCGTTATGCGCCCTGGTCGTTGCTGCGTTCGGCTTCCAGCGGCGAGTGGATGACTGCCGCGGAGTTCGCCGACCAGCTGACACCCGCCGACAACGATACTCAACGTACTTTGGTGCTGCTCCGCCCGCTTGATGCGAGAGTTCGTTGGGAACCATCGCTATTCATCACGCAGGCGAACAGGTCCGACCTCCTCGTCGTTGCGGGAGAGTCCTTTGTGACCCCGAGTGGTGAAAACAGCGTCCTATGGCATCAGACCGGGGCAGAAAGGGGCACCGTACAGCCGAATGTTCGCCTGATCGATTCGATCGCGCTGCCAAATCCGGGGAGCAACAACGCCGTCGATTCGTTCCTCTTGTCGCTGCGCGGAGGAGATGCCGCCCTCAACGTGCGTGATGGCGCGTTTCGGACGCGGATGCTGTTGCGCACGTGGGAGGAGACCGACGATGTCGAGGGTGTGGTCGATCTCGATTTCGTATTGGGGGAGGCGCCGAGTGCCGATGTCATTCGGCGTTGGTTGGGCAGTCAGGTGGGCTTGGCGGTGGCGGTCCCGCCGAGGCAACCCGTTGCAGAGGACGTTCACCGGATTACGTTGAGTGTGCCTGCGCGTTTTGTTTGGACGCGTTCCAGCGGGGGCGACACGTTTTCGGTGCTGGACACCAGGGCGTTGGCCGCGAGCGCGGCGGTTGTGCAGCGGCCGGTTGCAGAGCCGTCGTCGTCGGCGGATCAGGGTGGGTCGTCCTCGCGATTTTACGTCGTGCGAGGTCCGATGCGGCCCGAGGTGATCGAGCGGCTTCTCGCGGAGTCCTCATCTGACTCGTTCACGCAGGTGACGAGATACGGGACTGTAGCTACAGATGCAGATACGGCGTCAGGGCCGGTGACCGTTGATCGCCCTGGTGGGCCGCTGTCTCGGGAGGTGACGGTCGCGGCGTACGGCGTGCTCAGGCTCCGCGAGGCTTCTTCCCGGCCGCTGGCGCTGCCGGGCATGCCGGTCGACGTCTTTCGGATCAATGTCCGCCTGGTGCCGTCGGGCGGCGTGGGGGTGGCGGAGGTGCATCGTCTGCAAGTTCTGGCACTCCAGGCAGCCGACATGGTCAATGATGCGCAGCTTGTCTCGGACGTCGGGCGGCAACTCTATCTGCAGGTCACGTTCCATGACGGTGAGGAGCCGCATTGGACCCCCACAGTTCGTCCGCACCGGGAACCGGACGGTTCGTCGATCAATGATCCGAATGCGTGGCCGACCGATGACGTGCTTCCGGATCGAGGCGGTGCGCGTCACAGTGAAATGCTCAACCGTTTGTTGCGCATGCTGGGCGTGGACCATCGGGTGGTGGATCCGTCCAACCTTGATGCACTACGGTCGGCGATAAACTCCACTTTGGAGGCGCATGCAGTAGCATCGGCTGAACTTGAATATACGCGGGATGACCGCGGGGAGCCGATTCCGTCCAACTTCCAACCGGTCGTTATGGAGCATGGCCGCACAGTGCTGAGGATGTACGGGCCGGACATACGCAGACTCAATCCCTCGTCTGATGCGATCCTGCACGGGTTGAGCTCGGACGACCACGCCGTTCCGTTGCGGGAGTTCACGGAGCAGTTGATGGCCCGCCACCGGCCCCCCGGTGAGTCATTGCCGGTGCTGAATATCGTGGTGTACGGGCCCGACCTGCCCATCGAGGCGACGCCCACCCCCGCATCGCGGCGCTTGGCCCTGAATGTGCTGAGGGTATTGGCTCGGGCGGTCGAGGCGTCCACGCCCGCGGGCGCGGCTGGAGCACGAGCCGACGAAATCCTCACAGCTTTGCAGGAGTCAAATTATTACGGCTCTACTTATTCGTCGCCAAACTTGGACACACGCGCGCCGTGGAGGGTGGAAATTGGTTACGGCGTCGTAGATCCGTCGGCTTCGGAGCCGGCTGCGGGGTCATCGGGCGCGCGTTCGGTGCCGGTGGCTCCGGCGATCGGGACTGTAGCGGTCGGCTCGCTGCGGCGCTTGGCCAACGGGGCGTGGCTAGTGCTACCGCAGGACCGGATGCCACCGACGCCGGGGAACGCGTTCACGTCTGAGAACGAGAAGTATCTGGAAGCGACGGTTGGGCGGCAGCCGATCCCCGATGGTGTGGTCGTCGTGACCGGAGTGGTCGTCAATCAGGGCCGGGGGTTGGAGGGTCGGGGGGAACCTCCTCAATCGGAACGTTTTTGGACGATACCCCAGCCTCTCGTCACAGTAGACGCCGAATCGTTGGTGGATTGGCCGTTCCATGATCCGGGCGCCGACCCGAGCGACAGCGACGCTGCGCGTCCATTGGTGCTGTTCGCGACTGGTTCGCCGTCCGACGTGGCTGAGCTCGCCCGGCGGATGCAGGCGCATATCGATGAGCGGTCGCTGCACGGCGTCGAGGTTCCGAGGGCAGTGGTGTACCACGAGGCCCAGAGTGCTGCTCCCTGGTCTGTCACGCAACCGGGGGGCCTGGTCCTGCGTGGGTATTCGAGCGTCGGGGAGGCCGTGGCGCGGGCGCGGGCGACGGTGCCGGTCCGGATGGATCTGGCGCGGGAGCTTCGCAACGCCTTGCGGCGTGGACCGCATCGGGTGTCGGGCGATGCGTTGGCGGAGATGGTAGTTACTGCTGCCGTAGACGACGGCGTGCCGTTGGCGCATCAGGTCGGTGCGGTGCGGGTACCGGTTGGTCCTGCCCGCACGGAGCTGGAGCGGCTCGACGCGGTGCGGCATTGGTTGCGGGGGCCTGTTGCGCGGGTGGCGTCCGACGGTGAGCCGGCGGTGACGGTGCGACTCCCGGACGGGGTCAGCATTCCTGTGGTGCGGCTGGAGCAGCAGGGGACCAATCCCGAGATTCACGTCGCGGCGCTGCCACGGGATCGGGGCCTGTGGGTGAACCACTACGCTACCGGCTTCGCGGCGGTGCGGCTCGATCACGGCGTGACGCTCGACGAGCTGTTCCGGAGGCTTCACGGCTCCACAATGGACACGATCTTTGTCGAGTCTGGTGAGTTGAACGACGTCGAGGTGGAACACGGGTCGGACCGTCATGCGCCCGGGTCGTTGCTGCGTTCGGCTTCCGGTGGCGAGTGGATGACTGCCCCGGAGTTCGCCGAGCAGCTGATACCCGACGAAATCGATCTTCCACGGTTCTTGGTGCTGCTCACACCGCTTGGCGTGGGAGTTCGCTGGGAACAGTCGCGATTCATCACGCAGGCGCACGAGCGTGGACTCAGGGTCATTGCGGCCGAGTCCTTTGCGAGTCAGGGCGCGGAGGACAGAGTCGAATGGCGTTTGATCTGGGAAGATAACGACACCGACCCGCGGGGTTCTGACCTGCTTGACGTGATGACGTCGCCAGACCGGAGGACCACGGTAGGCGCCGTCGATTCGTTCCTCCGCGCGCTACGAATTGACGTAGGCGATGCCGCCCTCAACGTGCGTGATAGCACGTTTCGGACGCGGATGCTGCTGCGCACGTGGGAGGAGACCGACGACGTCGAGGGTGCCGTCGATCTCGATTTCGTATTGTGGGAGGCGCCGAGTGCCGAAGTCATTCGGCGCTGGTTGGGCAATGAGGGGGGTTTGGCGGTGGCGGTCCCGCCGAGGCACCCCGTAGCAGAAAATGTTCACCGGATCACGTTGAATGTGCCTGCGCGTTTTGTTTGGACGCGTTCCAGCGGGGGCGAGACGTTTGCGGTGCTGGACACCAGGGCGTTGGTCGCGGACGCGGCGGCTGCGCAGTGGGTTGAACGGCAGGCTGCTGCGGCGGGTCGGGACGGCCGGGTCGTTGAAACGTCTGCCGGTGACGTGGGTGGGTCGCTGCCGGTGCGGGGACCGAGGTTGCCACTTGAGGTGATTGAGCGGCTTCTTGCGGAGTCCTCGCCTTCGTCGTTTACGCAGGTGAGGAGATATCTGGCTGGAGCTGTACCTCCAGCTATGGATACAGACTCATACACCGACACCGACACCGACACGGGTGCGGGTACGGCGTGGTGGCCGTTGAGTGTTGATCGCCCTGGCGGGCCGCTGTCTCGGGAGGTGACGGTCGCGGCGTATGGCGTGCTCAGGCTTAGCGACGCTTCTTCCCAGCCGTCGGCGCGGCGGTATGTTCCGGTGGACGTTTTTCGGATCAATCTCCTTTTGGCGCCGTTGGACGGCGTGGGGGTGATGCAGATACGTCGTCTGCAAGTTCTGGCACTCGAGGCAGCCCGCATTGTCAATGCTGCGCGGTTTGTCTCGCCCGATGGGCGGCAGCTCTACCTGCAGATCACGTTCCATGACCGTGCGGCACCACGCGCCCAGCGCGGCGAGGGAGAGGAGCCGCATTGGGCTCCTGTCGTTCGTCCACACGGGGAACCGGACGATTTATCGATCAATGATCCGAATGTGTGGCCGACCGATGAGCTACTTCCGGATCGAGGCGGTGAGCGTCGCAATGAGATGCTTAACCGTTTGTGGCGCATGCTGGGCGTAGACCATCGGGTGGGTGATCCGGCCGGCCTTGAGGCACGATGGTCGGCGGTAGACGACATACGGCAGGTGCATGCGGCGGCACCGGCTGAACTTCGATATGTGCTGGATAGCCGCGGGGTGCCGGTTCGGTCCGATTTCGCGCCGGTCGTTGTCGAGCATGGCCGCACAGTGCTGAGGATGTACGGGCCCGACGTAGACGGTCTCGATCCGTCGTGGGATGCGATCCTGCGCGGGTTGAGTGCGCCCGAGCACGAGGCCCCGTTGCGGGAGTTCACGGCGCGGTTGATGGCTCGCCGTTTGCCTGGTAGGCCAGTGCCGCCGCTGGACATCGTGGTGTACGGGCCTGCCTCGTTCGATGCTGCTGGCCGGCTGACCGGGCGTGTGCTGAGGGCATTGGCTCGGGCGTCCGAGGCGTCCGAGGGGTCCGCGCCCGTGGGTGCGGCTGGAGCACGAGTCGAGGCGATCCACAGAGCGTTGTTGGCCTCGGTCGGATCGGGTGTATTGCGCTTGTCGCCGAACTGGGACACGCGTTTGCCGTGGAGCGTGGCAATCGGCTACGACGTCGTGGGTCGGTCTGCCGTGGACCCGTCGGTGTCGGGGCCGGTTGCGGGGCCATCGGTTGCGGGTTCGGCGCCGGTGGCTGGGCTTCCGGCGATCGGGAAGGCGGCGGTCAGTTCACTGCGGCGCTTGGCCAACGGGGCGTGGATGGTGCCACCGCCGCAGGACGAGGAGGGCGTGCGGGACGAGGAGGGCGTGCGGGACGAGAGGTATCTGGAAGCGACGGTTGGGCGGCAGCCGATCCCCGATGGTGTGATCGTCGTGACCGGAGTGGTCTATGCGGGGGCAGGGTTGGCTCGCCTGGGTCGCGGCATGGTGACGGCGGAGGAGGTGGTGGATTGGCCGTTCCATGATCCGGGCCCCGACCCGGACGGCAGCGACGCGACGCGTCCATTGGTGTTGTTCGCGATTGGTGTGCCGTCCGACGTGGCTGGGCTCGCCCGACGGATGCAGACGCACATCGATGAGCGTTCGCTGCGCGGCGTGGAGGTTCCGAGGGCGGTGGTGTACCCCGCATCTCGGGAGGGTGCCTCCTGGTCTGTCACGCAACCGGGGGGGCTGGTGCTGGAGGGGTATTCGAATGTCGGGGATGCTGTGGCGCAGGCGCGGGTGACGGTGCCGGTCCGGGTGGATCTGGCGCAGGACCTTCGCAACGCCTTGCGGCGTGGACCGCATCGGGTGCGGTCAGATGTGCTGGTGGAGGTGGCAGCTGCAGCTGTGCACGACAACCTGCCGCGGTACGGGTGGGCGGCTGAGCCGGTGGCGCCGGTCGCGCATCAGGCCGGTGCGGTGCGGATACCTGTTGGTCCTGCCCGCACGGATCTGGAGCGGCTCGACGCGGTGCGGCATTGGTTGCAGGGACCTATTGCGCGGGTGGCGTTCGATGGTGAGCCGGGTACGCGGGTGGCGTTCGATGGTGAGCCGGTTGCGCGGGTGGCGTCCGATGGTGAGCCGGTTGCGTCCGATGGTGAGCCGGCCGTGACGCTGCGGCTCCTGGACGGGGTAAGCATTCCGTTGGTGCGGCTGGAGCAGCAGGGGATCGATCCCGAGATTCACGTCGCGGTGCTGCCACGGTATCGGGGCCTGTGGGTGAACCACTACGCTACCGGCGCTGCGGCGGTGCGGCTCGATCACGGCGTGACGCTCGACGAGCTGTACCAGAGAATAGTCGTCGACCAATTGGATACAATCCTGTTCGAGCCGGGTGAGTTGAACGACGTCGAGGTGGAACACGGGTCGGTCCGTCATGCGCCCTGGTCGTTGCTGCGTTCGGCTTCCGGTCGCGAGTGGATGACTGCCGAGGAGTTCCGGCAGCTGCTACCTGCCGGCATATCGACTCTGGTCCTGCTCAGACCGCTTGGCGTACGCGTTCGCTGGGAAGAGTCGCCATTCATTACGCGGGCGCACGAGGGTGGACTCAGGGTCATTGCGGCCGAGTCCTTTGAGAACCCCGGTGGGCTTGAGCACAGACTCGAATGGCATCGAAGCTGGGTATCAAGGGACGTTGCACCGCGGCATCCTGCCCTGCTTGACCTGATAGCGGAGCCGAACCCGGAGATGACGGAATCCGTCGATGGGTTCCTCTTGTCGCTGCGCCGGGGAGAGTACGGCGAGGTCGATGTCGCCGATTGGCGTGCCGCAGCCAACGCGCGTCGTAGGACGTTTTGGACGCGGATGCTGCTGCGCATGTGGGAGGAAACGGACCATGTAGAAGGTACGATCGATCTGGATTTCGCGTTGCCGAGGACGCGGAGTACCGGTGCCATGCGGCGTCGGCTGGGCAGCGACGCGCCGGCCGCGGTGGCGGGGCCGAGCGTCGATGACATTCGGCGTTGGCTGCGCGGCGTCGTGGGTTTGGCGGTGGCGCTTCCGCCGAGGGGCCACGCCGGACGAGACGCTCACCGGATCACGCTGAATGTGCCTGCTCGTTTTGTTTGGACGCGTTCCAGCGGGGGCGAGACGTTTTCGGTGCTGGACACCAGGGCGTTGGTCGCGAGCGCGGCGGTTGTGCAGTGGGTTGATCGGCAGGCTGCTGCGGCGGGTCAGGACGGTCGGGTCGTTGCAGCGTCGGCCGGTGAGGTGGGTGGAGCGGGTGCGCCGCGGCCGGCGCGGGCGGCGGAGCCGTTGTTGTCCCTGCCGGGTCCGTGGTTTCCGGTCCCTCCGGGTTACTTGGAGGGTGCGGCGCCGGGGTATCCGCTGGGGTCGGCGGCGATGCGGGCGGCGTTGGAGTCGTTGCCGGTGTGGTCGGGGGATCCGGATTGTGTGTTGCGGGTGTGGTCGGTGCTGCAGCGGTTGGCGCCGGCGGGCGAGTCGGTGGATGATGCGGCGGCGTCGGTGCGGGCGGAGCAGTTGGGGTTGGTTGAGCGGCGGCTTGGTGGCCGGTTTGTGGGTGCGGAGTTGGAGATGTTGGCGTGGTTGGAGTTGGGTGGGGTGACGGTGGTGTGGGGGCAGCGGCCGGGCGTGCCGCAGCATGTGGTGTTGGTGGAGCGTGTGGCCGAGGATGGCCGGTTTGTGATGGTGGAGACGCAGCCGGAGGTGGGG
>NZ_BAABAT010000115.1:0-8602 GCF_039537565.1 Dactylosporangium darangshiense | reverse complement strand
CCCTGACGGTGCCCTCTCGAACTGGACGATAGAAGCCTGAAGAACCTCTATCTTTCCAGCTCGCGGGGGCATCATCGCATCCGGGCCCTCGTGCTCACATCAATCCCATCGGTGGATCAGGGCTGAGTCGCGCCATCGTCGTAGGCAAAGTTTGCCACTGTCAGCGCCGTGGGGACGTGTTTGACAGCTACCTCGTCGCCGTCTTCGACGTGCAGATCTTCCAGCGATAGTGCCATCCACTCCTCCTGACACCGGCCTGGCGACGGGCAACCCCGTTCTGATGCAGTGGACTATATAGTACCTTCGTAGGCAGTACTGAGCCACAGGTGCTGGCACGATACCCTAGGCTATACACCTGTTCTCGCATCTTCATGGCCGGCGCCCTTCATCTTGGTTAGGACTATTTAGTCCATATGCCGCCGCACTCATCATGATTGGCACTGCCTATAGTGGACCCTGTGGACCGCCATGGCCAGGACTGCCGCCTCTCCGAGGAAGCTCTGACCACGGAGGCCGTACAAGCCAGAATCGACAAGCTGCTGGCGACACAGCGGCCCCTGCTGAACGCTGCGAGCTCCGTGCGGGACCTGGTTCGATGGCGGGACGAGATGGTGCGCCTGGAACGGATGTGCGGCGGCGCGGTCTGCACACTCTGCTGCCTGGCCGACCTGCTCGTCGCCGGCGAGGAGTGCGGGCGACTGGTCGTCCATGCCGGTTTCACGGTGTGGGAGTCGCTACTGGCGGGGGGATCACCCGTGCACAGGACAACGGCGACCTGTCGCCGGATGCCGATCCTGATCGGCTGGCCACCGGCTTGATGGCCGCCTTGCAGGGTTGGCATGCTCCTCGCCCGGACCACTCGCGATGTCGGACAATTCGAGACAGCGCTGGACATGGCCCTTGGCTACGTCCAAGCGCACGCTGTCACGAGGTGAGGAACGACCTGACGTGCTCGAGCGCCATGTCGAGCGCGACCTCCATGGGAGTAATGTCGTGCGCGGTCTCGGCGAGCAGGTACCCGCCCTGCAATGCGGCCATGAGACCGGTGGCGAGCTTCTGGGGGTCAGCGTCCTGTTTGAGGACCCCGCTGTCCTGCATCCGGCGCAGGCCGGCGGCGAGCAGACCCTCCCACTCCGAGAACGACTCGGCGAGCGTAGAGCGGGCCTCCTCGTCCTGGTCGGCCAGCTCGCTGGCCATCGACCCAAGCCCGCAGCCGTACGCGCCGTTCTGGAGCGCATTGCGCTGGACCAGGGCGTTGCGCCACCGGATCAGCCCGTGGAAGGACTTCAACCGTTGCAGGTAGCCGCGTTCGCGCTCGAGGACCTGCGCCGCACGCGCCTCCACGACGGCACGAACCAGCTGCTCCTTGTCCGCGAAGTGGTTGTATAGCTGGGATTTGCTGACGTTGCTCGCGGCGCGGACATCATCCAGCGTGGTCGCGTTCACACTCTTCACGTACATCAGTTCGAGGGCGGCCGCCACGATGCGCGCGCGGGTAGCGGCGCCACGTGGCGTCAGCCTCCGCATAGCTTGTGCGTTCTCCAGCCTGCTCACGGGCCTCAGGCTACCCTGCTTGATCACATCCCCACCTCCTGCTGGACCGCACGGTCCCTCCGGTGCTCCGCGGGACAGTCACAGAGATTCTTCCGACACTCCCCGGTCACCAACGCGCGCCGACGTTCTCCGAGCCCTATGGGTCTCGGTTGGCGCCGATCCCGACCTGATGCGACTACACCTGCACCAGCAGCTGAACGGCCAGAGGATCCAGTTCGCCTCTGCTGACCGGGCTTTCCTCGCCTCGCTTGTGCATCGACTCGCCCGCACCGTGTTGCGTCAGATCCACGTCTGCCGCGATCTTGCCAACGCTCAATGCAACGGTGCTACCAGATGCACCATCCTCATGCACCATCCTCGACAGTGGTCTGCAGCGCGATGAACCAGGCTACGAAGTGGACCGCTTGACCGTGTCTACGCGGCTGTTCCGTATGGTCAGGATCGTTGCTGTCCCCGGCTGTGCTGCAACCCGGTCACTGAATAACGTCGGTCAGGGGCAGCTTCTCGCCGCAGCATTCGGCGTCGGTCGGCAGCGTCGCCTTCAGCGTCGTCCCTTCACCTGCGGGGCTGACGATCCGCAGACGTCCGCCGAGCGCCGCGACCCGGTCGGCAAGACCCACCAGCCCCGTGCCGAGGGCCGAGTTGGCTCCTCCGACGCCGTCGTCGTGGACCGAGACCACGAGGAACTCGCGTCCCGTCGCGCGGGCGCGGGTGAACTCGACGTTGATGTCGACCGCAGAGGCTTGGGCATGCCTGACCACGTTGGTGAGGGCTTCGGACACGAGGTAGTACGCGGCCACCTCGACACGCTCGACACAGTTGGGCAGCCGATACTTCGAGCCTGGGGTGATCGTGACCGGGACGGGACACCTGCGGGCGACTGCCCTGAGCGCGGACATGAGGCCGCCCTTGGAGAGGATGGCCGGATGGAGGCCTCGCGAGATCTCCCGCACCCCGTTGAAGACGTCCGTCAGGCCTTCCGTGGTCGCGCAAAGCCGCGCCTTGACGTCGACGAGCTCGGGCGGCACCAACGCCTCCGCCATGCGAAGTTCGAGGCCGAGCGACACCAGGCGCTGCTGGACGCCGTCGTGCACGTCGCGTTCGAAACGACGGCGGGCCTCATCCGCCGCGAGGACGATCCGGGCGCGCGACGCCTTGAGCTCGTCCCGGCTCTCAGCGTTCGCTACTGCCGTCGCGACGAGCTCGGTGAACTGCGCCAACCGGTCCGGGGCCCCGGGTGACACCGGCCCGCGCCGAGCCCACAGGGCCACCAGCGCGCCCCACACGCGGCCCTCGACCACGATCGGCGCGCCGACCGACGACTTGAAGCCTTGGTGCCGGGCCAGGTCGGCGAGCGCGCCTTCCCGACCGTCGTAGCTGTCCACCCGGGCCGGGCGCGCGGTGCGAAGCACCAGCTCCGTGACGCCGCCGTTGGGCAGGAGCTGCCGGCCCAGCGTGGGCTCGACGGCCAGCTCACTGTACTCGGCGACAACGCTGACGGTGCCCGCAGGCTCGTGGCGTACCAGCCTCGTGGCATCCGACTCCAGCAGCGACGCCGTCTCCGCGGCGACCGCGGCGACCGCGTCAGACGGTGGCGCGCCGTGCGCGACGAGCACCGCCACCCGCCGCAGGCTCGCCTGCTCTCTCGCCAGGTCGCTCAACTCGTCGCGGTTCGCACGCAGCGACTCGCTCATCGTCCCGCGGTTGGCCGCGGCACCCAAGAGCGTCTCCAGCGGGGCCACTACCCGCTCACGCAGCCGCCGCAGGACCGGCTCCGGTGAGCCGGCGGAGACGAGCAGAGTGCCGGTACCTGTATGCGAGCAGTACCGCAGCGGCAACGCCAGCCGCTGCGCATCGCCCGGAACGCTGTCAAGTTCGATCGCCACCAAGGAAAGCCCCAGCGTCCGCGCCAGGCGACGCGAAGCCTCCGGCAAGATCGAGCGCAGATCGTCGGCGCACAGCATGAGGCGGGCCAATTCAGCGAGCAGGTCAGCCTCCTGGCGACGCGTCACCGCCTCGGCCGCACGGGTGCGGGCCAGCTGCACCACCAAACTGGCCAACATCGCCACGAGGAAGAACGCCGCGACCCGTGCGGAGTCCTTCATGTCCACGCCGTACGCGACGGTGCCGAGCACCACCACCCCTAGCGCGAGCGGCAGCCCCCACATCGTCGAGATCGCCAACACTCCGATAAGAAAGATATTGGCCAGGGTGCCGGCCGGGACGACGCCGGTGAGCGAATAGACCAGAAGCGTCTCGATCACCAGGAAGAACGCGATTGCGGCCCCTAGCGCAATCGGTGGTGGCGTCGGCCGACCCATGCGCGCCGCCAGACGTGCCCGAATTTCTGCCACACGTGTCTGCATCACCGCGATCCTTTCGCCTCAGGGTGTTTGCCGTCCGAGACGCGACCTGGGTGGAGCGGTGGGTGATACGAGAAGAGGACCAGTGGACGTGGCACTTCACCGCTGATCGGCTGACTGGACGGTTTCGTCCACTGTAGCGCGGAGGTAAGCATTCAGCCGCTTGCGTCGGTTTCAGTCTTCGCTGGTCGTCGAGTTCGCCGTTGGTTCTGCGCCGCCAGCGTTACCCGGGGCGGTGTGGACGGGGTTATTCCTCCGCACTACTCGGCCAGACAAGGGCCTGCGCGACGATCACTCGGTCACCGTTGAACGTCACCGCAGGGCTGCCATGAAGCCGGAACCCAAGGTTGAGAGCCTCGCTGACCCTGCGGCAGAACGTCTCGTCATCGGGTCCGGTGAGGACGCGGTAGCGTGGCAGGCCATCCGGCGGCTGGTCAGTCATGCCGCCAGCATGTCAAACGGTGGACTGCGCAGGACATTGAGGTGGTGACCGGCGTGATGTCCGACTGGGTGGCTGTCAGGCGGGGGCTCGGTCTGGTGGCTTCCAAGGGTTGCCGAGGATCGCGTCGCGAAGGGCGGCGAGTTGGTCAAGGCCGTGCTTGGCGGCGGTGGAGACGTAGCCACGGATGCGGTAGCGGGCCCGGATGACTGTCTCGGGGGTCAACCGTCCGGAGATCTTCTGCTGGGTCTTGGCCGGTCGTAGGTCACGTTCGGCCTGGTTGGAGGTGGGTGGCACGCCCAGGTCGAAGGCGAAGCGGACGACGTCGTCGAGACGGTCGTGCAGCATCTCCAACAGGCAGCGTCCGGGCGGTTGCTTGCCTTTCGGGTCCGGGTTGCGGTCGACCTCGGCCAGGCCGATCGCGGTCCCGGAACAGATCCACGTCAGCCGGGTGTCGCGGAAGTCGGGGTCGATGCTGGGCAGGCCGGCATCGCGAGCGGTGTTCGCGGCGTGGATCAGGTCGCGCAATGCATCGGCGATCTGGGCCGGCCAGTTTGCCTGCGGGTAGCACTCGGCGGCATCGGCAAGATCGCGAAGGATGTGGGCGCAGCACGGCTGGTGGACCAGGCCAGCGAACACGGCGGCGTCGTAGTTCTGATAGCGGTCGTGTACGACCACGCCGGACAGTTCGCCCAGGCCGAAGTCTTTGAACGTGGCCAGGCTCCGGTCGCCAAGGTGGTACCAGGTGTAGCGCTGGGTGCAGGCGACCGGCAGGTACCGCTTGGCCTTGCGGGCACCGACCCGGATCGGGGTCTCGTCGCAGCACACCGCGTACGCCAGGGTGATCAGCGTCCGGATCCGGGCATCGACCGTGGCCAGCATGGCGGCGGTGCGCTCGATCAGCGAGTGGACCCACCCCGCACTCGGCGCCGCCCCGGTCAACGACCCGACCAGCTCCACGCAGCGGGCCACCGGGATCGCGTGCACGACCATCAGGTACACACACCAGGCCTGCAGGTTCGGCCCGTAAGACACGGCCGCCTCGGCGACGCCGTCGGGGCGCTGGGCCACGTGCGTCCGCCCGCAACCGCAGCGCACCGCGCGCAGGTCGTGCTGGGTGCACGTCGCCGACATCTGCGGCACCTCGTGCTGCTGGTGCGAGCGCGCCACCCCAAGATCGACGCCGTCGGCCAGGTCCGCACCGCACCCACAGGTTCCCTCCGGGAAGTGCGGCAGCGTCTCGTCCGGGTCCTCCCGCCAGGCCAGATGCGCGCCCGGCGCGCCCGGCTGCTTGCCCCGCTTACGTTTGGTGCCCCCGTTGCCATCGGTGGGCTTGTCCGCCGGCCGAGTCTTACCCGGCAGGTCGTCCGTCGACGGCGGCATCGATGAGTTGGAGCTGTTCCGCGACAGCAGCCGCTCCAACCGGTCCAGCCGCATCCGCAGCTCAGCGTTCTCCGTCCGCAATGCCTCCAACTCGCGCGCCTGATCATCAAGCCGGACAGCCTGATCCCGCACACACGCGACCAGCTCAGCGCGCGACAGCTCCTCCGGATCAGGCACCCAGAAACATCACCAGATGTCTCCCACGCAGGCAAGGAACTGCTCAGCCCGGCGCTTCACCTACAAACCCCCGCACCTCGGGCCTGAATGTTTACGCGCGGAGTCGTGCAGCGGGCGCCGGGCGGTGAGGTCACGGAGGCCGGTACGCCTGCGGGCGGAGAATACACACGAACCGCGCGGCTGCGGCCGTTGCCCGAGTTGGTGGCATTGGCTGCTGGCCCGGCGCAGCGTCAGTGACCCGAGCACGGTCGTCCCCTACGTGTGTTTCGGGCCGACCGACACCGACCTCGACGAGCTGATCCGCGTGGCGGGCCCGAGGTGGGCGATCGAGGAGTGCTTCCAGACCGCCAAGAACGAGACCGCCTCGATCACTACCACGTTTGCGGGTTTGAGGCGTGGTATCGACATATCACGTTGTCCATGCTCGCGGCGGCGTTCCTCGTGATCACCCGAGACGCCGTCAAAAAGTGGGCTCCGCTGCCGACGGCAGCGGAGCCCTGATTCCCTTGTCCGTCAACGAGATCCGACGGTTGTTCAATCGGATCACGGCTCCGCTGGTCCATGCGATCGACCACGTCGTGCACTGGTCGAACTGGTGCAGAGCAAGTCAAGCCCGCGCCCGCAGAAGCCACTACAAGAGACGCGGACATCACGACCTGTCGTTGCAGTGCTTATACGAAGGTGAACAGCTGGTCGGCTTCGAAGCGGGAAATCGGGGTGGGGTACGCCTTCGCGGGGTCGGGGTAGCCGAGGGCCAGCAGCACTGTCGTGGTGTGTCCAGTTTCGCGGATCTTGAACGCCTTGTCGACGCTGGTCGGGTCGAACCCTTCGAGCGGCATGGCTTCGACGCCGAGCTCAGCGGCCGCCATCATCGTCATGCCCAGCGCCATGTAGGTCTGCTTTTCCATCCAGTGGTTCACGTCCTTGTAGCCGTAGTTGCGCAGATTGAGGAAATCGCGGGTCATCGACTCCCACAGCGCGTGCTTTGCCTGGTCAGGGAACCGCCCGTCGGCCCTCTCCTTGGTGAAGACCGCATCGAGGTGACTCTCGGGAAGATCCGCCCTGGTGGTGAGGATGACGGTGTGTGAGGCGTTCAGGATCTTCTCGCTGTTGTCCTGGAATCGTTCGCCCAGGTTGGCAACGAGGTGCTCCTTACCTTGAGGCGTGGCGAGGACGTAGAAGTGGTTGGGCTGTACATTCGTCGACGACGGCGTCGAACGCAGGAACCTCAGCAGCTGCTGAAGTGTCCCCTCCGGGATGGTCTTGCTGGCGTCGAAGTACCTGGTGAGGTGCTTGTTCATGAGCTTGTCGAGATCCATTTCGACCTGCCTTCTTCGTTCGATCAGTAGGTGAGAAGCGGTGGTTCGTAGGGTGTAGGTCAGTTCTTGCTGCGGGCGATGAGTTCACCAATACGCTCGAAGCTCATGCCCGTTGTTGCCGACGCGAGGTCACCCGCGACAAGTGCTTTGACGGCCTGTTCGAGTGCCCCCATCGCGTTGGCGTAGAGAAACGGACCCAAGCTGATGCGCTTGACCCCGGCCTTCTGCAGCTCAGCGACAGTCAGCACCTTGTCCGACGGTGAGAGGAGGACGTTGACCGGTGTGGGGGCGACCGCGGTGACGATCGCGTCAAGTGCGCCGAGGTCGGGCGGGAATGGCGCGTAGAGCACATCCGCGCCGACCTCAGCGAAGGCCGTCAGACGGCGGATGGTGTCGTCGAGATCGGGCCGCCCCTGGATGAAGTTGTCGGTGCGGCCGGTGACGACGATGCGCCCCTTGGCCGCGTCGACCGCGCTACGTACGCGATTGACAGCCTCGTCGAAGTCGCGGATGGGTCGATCGGGATTAGCCGAGGTGTCCTCAATCCCGATACCGGCCAAGCCGAACTCGACGGCGGCTTCGACGGTCGCCGCGACGTCTTCAGGCTTGTCGCCGTAACCGTCCTCGAAGTCTCCGTTGACGGGCAGCCCGGTGAGCCGGCCGAGCAGTCCCGCATGCTCGAGATGCTCGTCGCGGGTGACTTCGTGACGTCCGTCGGGTCGGCCGAGCGTGGCGGCGAGCGCTCCCGATGATGTCGCGATCGCCTCGAAACCGGCATCAGCCAGCATCAGCGCCGAGAGGCCGTCCCAGGCGTTCGGCATGACGAGGCCACCGTCGCGAGTGTGCAGCGCCATGAATTTCTCATAGAGTTCGGAGCCCGGCATATCGCACCTTTCCTGAATGATCGTTTGGGGCAGTGAGGGTTTACCGCGTTGTGTGCGCGGGCCCGACGGGGGTTCCGGCGATCAACCGGGGGTACCGGCCGAGTTGACGGCGGGGATGTCGATGTCGGTCTGGTTGACGTTGTTGATGAAGTTGGTGAGCAGGACTTGCACCGCGAGCGTGACGATCGCCAAGATCTGCGGGTCGGTGTACCCGGCGCCTCGCACAGCCTCGAGGTCGGCGTCGCTGACCTGTCCGCGGCTCTCGACCACCCGTTGAGCGAACCGAGCGACTGCGGCGCGCTTGGGATCGACCGAGTTCCCAGCGCGGCTGAGGTTGATGTCGTCGCTCGACATACCCCTCTGTGCCAAGATCTCATGAGGCAGGTTTTGAACCTGCAATGTTGTTCTGAGGGCGAGTCTGGAGTTCATCTCTCGTGAGTTCGCTCGATGGTGTGCCGGATCCTGAGGTTCTGGTGAGGGCCC
>NZ_BAABAT010000114.1:0-8630 GCF_039537565.1 Dactylosporangium darangshiense | reverse complement strand
TGCACGTCACGACCGGGATCACGACGCGGGCTTGTCGACCGCACAGCTGTAGGCATGACCATGATTGTCTTGCCCACCAACGGCATCGACCCGCAACGACTCACCGCAAAATCGAAAGATCTTTAGTGTCCAACCCACTGGATCCAGCCCTGGCCCTCCTACAACACCGGCGCGGATACGGCCCGTCACCGCGGACGGAGCGTGACTCCGGACACGGTCGACCCGCTCGCGCTGCCGGTGCACGACGCCACGGTCCCGACCGAGCCTGACGGCACCCATCGATGTACGACTTCGGGCGCTCACATGTTTACGTGATTCGGTGCGCCCATGAATCGTGGTCGACTGATGCGACGAGAACGGCGGGTCATGAGGGGAGCCATGGTCGAGACGAGTGCGGAGGCGGCTGGTCACAATACGTTCGTCATCGGTGGTGAGCTGCCAGTCAACCGCTTTGGCTACAGCACCTCGCGTCTCACCGGCCGCGGCACCTGGGGCAATCCACCGCGGCCGGACGAGGCCGTCAAGCTGCTGCGCCGAGCCGTTGAACTCGGAGTCAACTTCTTCGACACCGCGGCAGGCTATGGGCCAGGCGTGGCTGAACGCCTCATCAGGCGCGCGCTGTCCCCGTACCAGTCGGATCTGGTCATTGCAACCAAGGCCGGCATGTTGCGCCCCGGGCCCACTGTCTGGGTGCGCGACGGCCGCCCTGGAGCCCTTCGATCCGACGTCGAGTCGAGCCTTGCCAACCTCAACGTCGAGCGTCTCGACCTGTTGCAACTGCACCGTGTTGATCCGAAAGTGCCACTTGCCGACCAGGTCGGAACGCTCAAGGAACTGCAGCGCGAAGGTAAGGTCAGGTTCATCGGCCTGAGTGACGTGACAGTCGGGCAGCTTCAGGACGCCCTCCAGATCGCCAATGTCGCCACGGTCCGCAACCGCTTCAGCCTCGCCGACCGCTCAGGCTGGCGAGTGCTCGACTTCGCCAGCCAACGGAACATGGGCTTCATCGCCAAGTCCCCGCTCGCCTCGGGTGTTCTTGCCGATCAGCGAACAGCCCTGGCACGTGCCGGTCGGATTCACGGCCTCCCACCCGCGCAACTCGCACTGGCCTGGGCGCTACGACGGTCGCCGGCTGTGATTCCAACACCGGCCCCTACCACGATCGAACACCTCGAACAGAACGCGGGCGCCATAACCGTTCGGTTGACAGACGATGAGCTGCGAGCGCTCCACGCAACCGTCCTGTAGAGCAGCCATGTACCTCTATCCCTACCTGCCCACCGCCGGCGGCCGCGACACCGACACCGCCGACGTTCTACGCACCGTTACCTCTCAGCTTGAGTTTTATCCTTTGAGTGCCTGCTTACGGACTTCCAGCATGTCCACTGTGGACTTCTTCTTACCGACTGGGTAGCGGGTTCGTGGGGGCCGGGTGCTGCCCTCGGGACGACCGGGACCAGGGGTGGTCGTTTTCGGCCTACTGGCCGGAGTGCCCGGATGCCGGCGCAGGTTACGGAAACCCCGGCGGACCCGTCCAGGAGTCATCGGCCGCCCGGCAGGGATCGTCTTCTCCCAGGGACGACGTAGATCGGTCGTGAGAGTCTTCGCCAGCCGCAGTTGTGCGTGCGCGGCCAGGATCAGCCATGTCCAGCGTTCACCTTGTTGTGGAGTACGGATCTGCGGGGCCGTCCAGCCCAGACTGGACTTGAGCAGCCGGAAGGTATGTTCCACATCGAACCGGCGAAGGTAGGTCTTCCACAGCAGATCCAGGTCGAAGACGGTGCCCGGTGGTGCGGTGTGCCACAGCCACAGGTCTTCCGGCGCCCGGTTGCCGGGCAGACGCTCGACCTGGATGCGGATTACGGTGCCAGCCACGACCGGCAGCACTCCGTCGAAGCCGGTCCAGCCGGCCTGTCTGGACAGTTTCTGGTGCAGCCCGTGCCAGGCGCTGACCATCACCTCGCCGTATCGCGGGTTCTGCCCACGCAGGCGCTGAGCGGGTGCCGGAAGCGATGCCGGCGTGGACAGTTCGAACCGGCTGCCGTGTCTCTTGGGCCGGCCCGGCCGGCCGTCCTTGCGTCGCTTGGGTGCCGGTGCATAGAACACCCGGTCGCTGCGCACCCGGCCCAGGACCTGCACACCCAGACCGTCGCGTTCGGCGAGATAGGTGATGCGGGTCAGGTCGTATCCGGAGTCGAACGTGAACACCGGCGCGGGCCGCTGCGCGAGCGTCCCGGCCGCGTCGAGGCGGGCGAGCACGTTGCCGATCTGGGCGACGGTCACCACCGTCGCGTCGTCGTCGGGGCCGAGACGCACCGCGTCCAGCAGCGCGGTCCACGACGAGGCACCCCACTCCAACCCGGCGGCGAAGGAGAACGGCCAGCCCGGAATCGTCTTGCGGGATCCGTCGCAACGGCAGGAGGTGTAGCAGTGACACAGCCCCGCAGAGGTCACCGCGTTCGGCCGTGGCCACGCCGAGGTATCCACCGCGATTTTCACCGGACCGTCGTCGGCGGGCGGTCACGACGACGCGATCAGCCCGGCCAGCTGTTCAACGTCGACATCACCACAGGCCAGCGCGTCATACAACGCCCCGTGTCCACGCCGGAACACCTTCTCCTGCGACAGTTCCACCGGGGAGTCCACCGGACCCTCAGCGGTCAACACCGCATCCACGAGCTCGAACAGCGCGTCAGCGCGTCTGTCGAAGCACGCATGCAATCCGGCCCGGAACGCGACCAATGCCGCACGACACACCGAGACATCTGTTGCCACCACGGCCTGCAAACCTGGCATAGTAGGCCCCACGGCCACCCCGCATCCTTCGAAGCTTCAGCACTCCGAATGATCACGGGTGGCCGTACCCATATCCTTGCGACACACCGAAACGGCCCGGACGATCTTCTGATCGTCCGGGCCGTTGGTTAAACATCAAGGTGTGCCACGAACGCTGAAAGGGGCTCTATGTAGGAGAGTGTCTGAATGCGATGCTGTGCGAGGGATGAAGGAATTGGCCCTTCGGTGTCGTCCTGTGGGGGAGGGCATCAAACCACCGTATGCGGCGTTAGCCGAAGACTGTCGTCGTGAGCGATACGGAAAAGGCATCGGAAGAGATGTCAGGTAGGGATCAGGAAGACGGTGCGCAGTCCCGGAAACGGGATCGCTGATGACGTGTCGTTATTTAATTCAAGTGACATCAAAACCGGACGTTCTTGTGCGTCCGTGATCAGTCTGGCGGGAGCCCACCGACTGGCCAGACGGTGTCCGGCATGGAGGTGACGTGAGCCTGATCTGCGGCCTTCGCATGGAACGTGGGAAGGCGTGCCCCGATACCGTCGCCCTGGTCGTGGCGAGAGGGAGCGGCCCAAGCAGCAGAACCTGCGAGGGCTTGAGTACCGATGCGGGGCGCGTCGGTGGACCGGCTTGTAGTAGCGATGAAGACCCTGCTGGGCGCGGTGGGGTTGGAGCGAAGGGGCCGGGTCATTCGTGGCTTGTTCGTGTGGCCAACCGGCATCCGGGAGGAGCCCCGTGGACGAGTTGAAACTGCCGGGCAAGCCGTTCGACATTTCGAAGATCGAAGTGTGGGAGGCGTATCGGCAGGTGAGGGAGAACAAGGGCGCCGCCGGAGTGGACGGGCAGTCCATCGAGGACTTCGAGAAGGATCTGAAGAACAATCTCTACCGGATCTGGAATCGCATGTCCTCGGGCAGTTACTTCCCGCCGGCGGTCAAAGCGGTGGAGATACCGAAGTCGCACGGCGATGGGACGAGAATGCTCGGCGTGCCCACCGTCGCGGACAGAATCGCGCAAACGGTGGTAGCGCGCAGGCTGGAGGCGAAGGTCGAACCGATCTTCCACCCGGATTCCTACGGCTACCGGCCGGGACGCTCGGCACTGGACGCGGTAGCGGCGTGCCGGCAACGAAGCTGGCGCAGGAACTGGGTCATCGACCTTGATGTCCAGAAGTTCTTGGATGCATCGTCACACTGCTCCTTCCGCTGATTGTCATGATCAGAATGGGGTGTTGGTGGGGCTGGGAACGTTGATGCGCAAGCCTTTTCGGCGTCCGCTGCGGACGTGGACGGCTTCGAGTTCGCCGCGCTTGACACGGTGCAACACGGTCTGGCGAGACACGCCGAGCAGTTTGGTGGCGTCTTGCATGACGACCCAGCCGTCGGGGGCGGTGTCGACGAACAGGGCGCGTATTTCGTTGGTGATGCGGATGCGCCACGGCGCGCCGGGGGTGATCTGCTCGCCGGCGATGAACCCGTCGGCGAGCCATCGGTGAAGGGTGGAGGGTGCGACGCCGAGTTCCGTGGCGGCGTCGGCGATGGGGAGCACGGGTCCGTCCTGGGGCTGCTGGTCGGGTTGGTGGCAGGGGATGTTGTAGTGGTGGCGCAGCGATTGGACTCTACTGGCGGTGTATGACAGTCCTCGGGCGGTGTGTCGGCCCTGACGGTTGAGGATGCCGGCGATGACTGCGTCGGGGTAGTGCACGGCGAGGCGGCGCAGCAGGTCGATGGTGTCCTCGTCGGTGCGGATGCGGGGTTGGGCGCGTTTGGTGGAGACGGTCAGTTCGCTGATCGCGCCGCCTTTCCAGCGCAGCAGCAGCTGGGCTCGGGCGTTGTCGCGGTCCACGGTGATGTTGACCTCGTCGAGCAGGGTGCGTAGAAGGTGTTTGCGGTCCTTGTCGGTGGTGGTTGGCGCGGCCCAGACCTGGTCGAGGTGGTTGCCGAGATCCAGGATCGCGGCGCGTTCGGCGTCGGTGAGGGTCTTGGGGCGGGCGGCTTCGCGGCGGGCGAGCTCGGACTCGGCGTCGGCGAGGGCGCCGAGCGCGTGTTCCCATTCGGTTTCCAGACCGCGGGCCACGAGTCGGTTGTCGGGGTCGACCGCGCGGTAGCGGCGTTCGGCTTTGCCGGCGGTGTATCGGGCGCGTTGCACTTCGCGGCGCCATTGCGCGAGTGCGGTGTCGTGGCCGTCTTCGAGTTGTTGGACGGCGGCCAGGCAGGCTTGCAGCGCGGCCGGGGCGAGGGCGGCAAGGAAGGTGTCCACGACGGCCCGCTCGACCGCGATGCCGCCGATGCGCATGTGAAACACGCCGCGGCCGTTGACCAGCGACCCGGTGGCGCAGTAGTAGCCGGGAGTGGCCTTGGCGGGGCCTTGGTAGAGCACGGCGAGCTTCCGGCCGCAGACCCCGCAGGTAGCCAGCCCTTGCAGCAGGGCGCAGCCCTCGCGGATCGCGCCGGTGCCGGGTTGATGGGCCCGCGGGCGGGTGTTCGCGCCGATGCGGGCCTGATTGGCCTGGTAGGTGTCCCAGTCGAGGTATCCGGGGTGATGACCGGGAATGAGGACCTGCCACTGGTCTTGGGGCAACGCCCGGCGGCGGACTTGCACCACGCCGTGCTCGTCGAGGTGACGTTCGAAGCGGGTCTTGCCGTAGACGTAGGCGCCGGCGTAGGCCGGATGGGTCAGGATCTTGTGCACGGCGGTGTAGGTCGGCTCCACCCAGACGATCTCGGCGGTCGGGTCGTAGACGTTGCGCTGCAGCGGTAGCTTCAGGCCCTGGTCTTTGAGCCACAGCCACACCGCGCGGGCCGAGCCGCGGGTCGGGAACTGTTCGAAGATTGCCGCGATGACACCACGGACGGCCTCGTCGGGGTGCAGCAGGATCTGCCCGTCGGCTTCGCCCCAAACGAGGCCGACCGGCAGCACGCGACGCAGTTCACCGCGGGCGGCCTTGTTGCGGATCCCGCCCTCCAGGCGGGCGCGCAGGATGTGCAGTTCGGCCTCGGACATGGTGCCCTTCATCCCCAGCAGCAGCCGGTCGTTGAACAACGCCGGGTGGTAGACCCCGTCGGCGTCGCCGATCAGCGTGTCGGTCATGCCGGCCAGGTCCAGCAGCCGGTACCAGTCGGCGTTGTTACGGGCCAGCCGGGACACTTCCAGCGACAACACGATACCGACCTGCCCCAGCCCAACCTGGGCGGCCAGTTCTGCAAACCCCGACCGGCCAGCGGTCGACGCGCCGGAGACACCCTGATCGTCGTCGACGACCCGGATCCCGGCCCGCGGCCAGCCCAACCCGGCCGCGCGGGTGACCAGGTCGTACTGCCGGGCGGTGGACTCCCGGTTGCGGTCGATCTGAGCCAGCGTGGACTGGCGCACATAGATCACCGCAGCGCGACGCAGATGCGATCCGGTGATCTTGCTGGTGTCACTCATCGCCCACCACCGGCCTCGCCCCGGCCGTGGCGGCCCTGGCGATCAACGCCGCCAGCAGCGCAAGCGCGGCGGCGACCTGCCCGGCCGGAAGCTGGACGATCAGCGTGGCTGGTGGCGCCGGAACCTGTTCCGGCATCAGACTGAGCTGCACAGGCTGCACGGGTGTCCTCCTCGCAAGACGACTGCCGTGCAGCCTGCTGCGCCTCGATCGCCTGCGCGACCCGGGCCGCCAGATCCGTGACCAGCGCATGGCAGGCCAGCAGGTCCTCCAGCAAGCCGAGGGTGCCCGCCTCCGCCGCGCCGGCACCGTCACCAAGGTCGGTCCAGGCCGCTGGGATCAGCGACTTGCTGCCGTCAGGCAGCACCAGCAGCAACTCCAGCCGGCCGTGCCGACGCATCCGGCCCAACAGCTGAAGTTCCCGACCCTGCAACGGATGCCTCGGCCGGGTCATCCGGACCGTGGTCACCGCGGCTCTCAACGCCGTCTCAACGTCCTCGATGCGGGTAGTAAGTCGGGGATTTCTTCGACAGCGTCGATCATGAGCTCGTCGTCAAAGCGGTAACGGCACACACCGACCAGCCATGGGTGGTGCTCTACGTCAAGCGGTGGCTGCAAGCCCCGCTGGCACTACCCGACGGCAGTGTGCTGCAGCGAGACCGCGGCACCCCGCAAGGTTCATTATGTTCAGCTGAACATAACCCACCTTATGAGCAGTGCTGGGTTATGCGCAGCGTCGGCCCGTCGGGCCTGGTGAGGGCGGGGTTGGGGGTCGAGCGCTGCGCATAACGCGCCGTTGATTCCGATCAGGGGTTCGGCATGGTGCCGGTCCCGCGTGACGGAGGTCGGCTGCGATGGCGACGTTGTCTGCGCTGGTATCGGGCCTGCTGGCGCCGTAGGGCGAGGTTCTTCGCTGCCCGTGGCGTCGAGGATTTCTCCTTGGACGTGGCGATGGCGTGGGTTGACACGGCATGCGTTATGCGCAGCGCTCGAGCCCTGGAACCGCCCTCACCAGGCCCGACGGGCCGACGCTGCGCATAACCCAGCACTGTTCATAAGGGTCCGCGGTCTCGCCCGTGCTGGCAAACCTGTTCCTGCGCTACGCGTTCGACGCGTGGATGGCCCGGCAATACCCGTCCGTCCCGTTCGAACGCTACTGCGACGACGCGGTCGTGCACTGCGTCAGCGAACGCCAGGCCCAACACATCCGGGCGGCGATCGCGGACAGGATGGAGCAGGTCGGGCTGCGACTGCACCCGACCAAAACCCGGATCGTGTACTGCAAGGACGGTGCCCGGCGAGGCAGCTACGAGCACACGTCGTTCACCTTCCTGGGGTTCACGTTCCGCGCCCGCGCGGCGCGCAGCAGGCACGGCAAGAAGTTCACCTCGTTCCTGCCCGCGATCAGCACCGAGGCCCTCAAGAAGATCAGCGGTGAGGTCCGCCGCTGGCGGCTGCACCGCAGAACACCCCTCACCATCGGCGAGATCGCGAAGAAGATCAATCCGATCGTTCGCGGCTGGACCCAGTACTACGGAGCGTTCTACCGCTCCGCGCTGTGTCCCCTCCTCGGGCGCATCAACGCCTACCTGGTGCGCTGGATCCGCAAGAAATACAAACGGCTGATGTCCTACACGAAGGCGATGGCGTGCTGGCGACCACCGCAACGTGGCTCGGTATGTGAAGTTGCGTAACGAGGGCCGCAGCCCCGAAGAGCGGACGCAGCGGGCGCGTCCGATCGAGGCCGGGGCTGAACCGTGTGCTGTCGGTGAACGTTGTGGCTCTGGTGGGGCGTGTTTGGGGCTATGCCGGGGTGGGTTCATGCGGGTCGGGATCGTAGGGTCACGGCGCGGTGACCGAGGGCGGTGATCGAGGGGAGGTGCGGCAGATGTACGGGCGTTTCAGGGATGAGTCCACTCGCCGCCGTCCCGGTGGTGTTCTTGATCGCGGAAACCGTCGGCTGCTGCGCCGTCCGGCGTTCTGCCGTGCTTATGTTGGTGAACGTATTCGGGCGTGCCGCGGAGATGCGGAGGTGCGGAGTTGGCCGGTACCGCAGTCGTCGAGAACGCTGGGCGGTCCAGTTCGCGGTACGGGGCCGGGCGGTCGCGGTGGTTGCCGGTGTGTGGTGTCGTTTCTCGTGCAATGCGCGGTCAGTGGTTCGGGTGTGGTGTGGGTCCGGGGTTGGGGTCTTGGGGTTCGGTGGGTTGGTGTGAGTGTTTCGGGGCTGCACCGGGTTGTTTCGGTGTGGCCTTTTGTTGTGTTTCCTGTTGAGCGTTTTGTCGGGTGTTTCGGTGTGTGTTTTGGTGTGGTTGGTTGGGGGGTGTGGTGCGGTGGGTTTGGAGATGCCGGATGATTTGGCGCGGTTTTTCAATTGGTTGACCGGGGATGTGTTTCCGGGGTCGGATGAGGA
>NZ_BAABAT010000113.1:0-8644 GCF_039537565.1 Dactylosporangium darangshiense | reverse complement strand
GCCGCCTCGCCGAAGGCAAAACCACCATGGAAGCGCTCCGCGCCCTCAAACGGCACCTGTCCGATGTCGTCTACAAACGGATGCTGCGCGACGCCACGGCGGCCCGAACCGCCGGGACGGGCCCGGGAGGACACACGGGAGCGACTCTGCAATCCAGCGCGGACGGCCCAATCCCGACAGCCGCCTCTTCGGACAAGTCACAGCCCGGACCCGCCACCCACAAGCCTAAAACAAACCTCGCCATAACCCCTTGACTAGAGGGGAACCAGATGTGTGCACTCGATCAAGCGACGTGCAGTTGCAAGGTTGCCGCGAGAAGTCCTCCATTGGACATTGGTGTGGATCATCGGAGGATTCGGCCGCAGGCCGATAGCAGTACGCTCGCCGCCATGGCGAAAAGGAACAAGGGGCCCAGCACTGCGCGGCTCTATGGGATCCAGCCGTGGGATCATCCCGATCTGGTCCTGGCCAGGGCCGTCGCGGCTCGGTACTGCCAGGGCGCGCTGGAGCCCTCGCCGGATCGCTAGAGGCGGGTGGCGGTGTGGATCAGACCGGCAAGGGCTCGCGACCGGCTGTGCGGCGGCCACGCGATCACCGTCGTCACCGTCGGGGCGTCCAGCACGGGCACGACGGCCAGGTCGGAACGGAGCTGCGACCGGCACGACTCCGGCAGGATCGCTGCGGCCCGGCCCAGCGCGATCAGCTGGAGCAGCTGCGCGTGGTGGCGGACCTCCGGGCCGGGCCCCTCCGGATAGGCGCCGTCGCGGCCGGGCCAGCGCGGCATCGGCAGGCCGGGGATCGCGGTGACGTCGGCCATCCGCAGCGAGGTCCGGCCGGTGAGGGGATGCCCGGCCGGCAGGACCACGACCTGGCCCTCCGTGGAAAGCTCCTCGATGTCGAAACCCGCTGCCGAGTCGAAGGGCAGGTGCAGCAGGGCCACGTCGGCTCGGCCATCGCGCAGTGTGCGCTCCTGCTCGCCGATGCCGCACAGGAGCACGTCGACAGCGACCGCGCCGGGCTCGGCGGCGTACGCGTCGAGGAGCTTCGGCAGAAGCTCGCTCGATGCTCCCGCCTTGGCGACGAGGACCAAGCCCGCAGGGCCGTGGGCGGCGCGCCGGGTGCGGCGCTCGGCGGCGTCCACCGCGTCGAGTGCTGCTCGGCTCTCGCGCAGCAGGACAGCGCCGGCCTTGGTCAGCGCGACGGCACGGCTGGTGCGTTCGAGCAAGGAGACCTCGAGCCGGCGCTCGAGTTGCCGGATCGCACGGGAAAGTGGCGGCTGGGCGATCCCCAGGCGCTGGGCGGCCCGGCCGAAGTGCAGTTCCTCGGCAACGGCGACGAAGTACCGCAGCTCCCGCGTCTCCATCCCGTCACCGTACCGGCAGTCACGAATCGATACCCACCAGGTATCGCTGCCCACTCAAACGGTGTTGGTGCCGCACGCGGGGGCGGACACGATCGAGGACATGAGCGAACACACCATTGCGCTGGTCACCGGCGCGAACAAGGGCATCGGGTACGAGATCGCGGCGGGCCTGGGCGCCCTCGGCTGGAGCGTCGGCGTCGGCGCCCGCGACGAGCGGCGGCGGGAGGCTGCTGTGGAGAAGCTGCGCGCGGGCGGCGCCGACGCGTTCGGCGTGCCGCTCGACGTGACCGACGACGCCAGCGTGACCGCCGCCGCCGCACTGATCGAGGAGCGCGCCGGCCGTCTCGACGTCCTGGTCAACAACGCCGCCATCACCGGCGGCTGGACACAGGAGCCCACTACGGCCGATCTCGCGGTCGTGCGCACGGCCGTGGAGACCAACGTGATCGGCGTCATCCGCGTCACGGACGCCATGCTGCCGCTGCTGCGGCGCTCCGCGTCGCCGCGGATCGTGAACATGTCCAGCAGCGTCGGCTCCCTCACCCGGCAAAGCGATCCTGAGGCCAGCACTGGGCCGCTGTCGATGGCGTACGCGCCGTCGAAGACCTTCCTCAACGCCGTCACCGTCCAGTACGCCAAGGCGCTGCGCGACAGCGGCATCCTCGTCAACGCCGGCTGCCCTGGCTTCACGGCGACCGACCTCAATGGCTTCCGCGGTGTGCGCACCCCCGAGCAGGGCGCGGCGATCGCCATCCAGCTCGCGACCTTGCCCACCGACGGGCCGACCGGCGGGTTCTTCGAGGACGCCGGGGTGGTGCCCTGGTGAGCTGACCAGTTTCGACCTTCCGCGATCATGCCGAATCCGGCGTTACGGGGGTTGGTGCCCGAGGCACCTTTCACGCGGGAGCCAGCTGCCATCCTCGTGACCGACGCGATGGCGCTGGTGCCCGCGCTGACGGCGCGAGTGCACGACCGTCAGGGAGCAACTCGCCGTAGTCGTCGAACAGCACGACGCCGTTGCACAGCAGGCTCCACCCCTGTTCGTGGTGGGCGGCGATCACTCTGGCCGCGCTGTGGCCCGGTGACTCCGCCGGTGGGCAGGCCGGTTGGTGAATGCACATGTCCGCCTCCTGAACCATGCAGTCCCGGTCGTTCGGTACATTTCGGACCCTTCAAATGTGCTGTTCACAGGGGGGCCACAGCATTGCGGTTGCCTAGGAACCCCGAGGAGCACCTCCGGCAATGGGCGGCGGGGCAATCGTCGCGGGTCAAGTACGTCATCTGTCGTAGAGGGCCGCGGCGAGCGCTACCCGGCACGTGGAAGTTGTTCGGAAACACGTTATTTGCCCGAATCTTGTACGCGCCGGTAGCCAGAGCGCCGCGGCGAACTCCGCCCGCCGCGCAATGGCCGCCCGGAAGCGGCTCCTCGGCCATATGACCTGGATCGGCCGCGACGTTTGTCGTACGCGGCCGGGTAGGCTGGGCAACCGATACCCCGTCTGGTTCCGCGGTCGCACTCCCCTGCTGATGGACCTGAGGCGACCCGCAGACCGGCAGGGAAGCCCGCGTGAAGGGGGTGCCATGGGCCGGCTGGCCGACTCGGCGCCGATCCGGGTGTTCCTGGTGGACGACCACGTGGTGGTACGCCGCGGTATGCGCGCCTTCTTCGAGATGCACGACGACATCGAGATCCTGGGCGAGGCCGTTGACGGGCAGGCTGCCGTGGAACAGCTCGCTGTCCTGGCGGCTCAGGACCATCTGCCCGATGTCCTGCTCATGGACCTGGTCATGCCTCGGCTCGACGGGGTCACCGCGACAAAGGCGATCAAGCGGCTGTACCCGGATGTCGAGGTGGTGGCCCTGACCAGTTTCAGCGAGGCTGAGCGGGTGAGTGCGGCGCTGCAGGCCGGAGCCGCCGGCTACCTGCTCAAGGACGCCGAAGCGGACGAGGTGGTCGCGGCGGTCCGCGCGGCCCGGCGCGGCGAGGTCCACCTCGACCCGGTGGTGGCGCGCAAGCTGACCAGCACGCTGGTCGCACCCGCCCATACCGCGACCGCGCTGACCCCGCGGGAACGGCAGATCCTCGTACTCGTCGCCCAGGGCAGGTCGAACCGCGACATCGCGAGCACGCTGCTGATCAGCGAGCGCACCGCCCGTACGCACGTCAGCAACGTGCTGGGCAAGCTCGGCCTTGCCTCCCGGACCCAGGCCGCCTTGTGGGCCGTCCGGGAGGGACTCGTCCCCGAGGCCTGACCTAGCCCTCGACGTCGGCGGTTTCGGCTGGTTCGCCGCACGGGCTGCCGTTTGCCGACGAGGACAGGACGTCGGGCAGTACGACGCGGACCGTGGTCGATCCGGCCGGAGAGCTGTCGACGCTGAACTCGCCACCGAGCCGCTCGGCCCGCTCGCGCATCGTGGTCAGACCCAGGTGTCCTGGGTGCGGCACGCTCGGGTCGAAGCCGACGCCGTCGTCGGCGACCTCGACGACCAGCGTCCGGGCGGCGTTGGCCGGCTCGCTCAGCCGGATCTCGACATGACCGGGCTGTGCGTGCTTGGCACTGTTGTGCAGGGCCTCCTGGATGACGCGGAACAATTCCCGCTCCGCGGTCTCGTCCAGCGGCAGCGGGTCTTCGCAGGCATGCACGCCGACCTCGAAGCCCTCCCGGGCGGAGACTGCGGCCGCGTGCCTACGGATGGCGGCGACCAGCCCGTTCCCGGCCAAGGCGTCCGGGCGCAGCTGGAGGATCAGAGCCCGCATCTCCGAGGTCGCGGACTGCGTCAGCTCCAGTAGGTCCGCCAGGCCGCGAGCCACCCGGCTCCGCTGGTCCTCGCGCTGCTGCTGCACCGCCAGCTGCAGTGCCCGGATGTGCAGGTTCATCGAAAAGAGCGCCTGGGATACCGAGTCGTGCAGCTCGCTCGCGAGCCGCTGGCGTTCCTCACGACGGTGTGCCTCTTCCAGGGTGGCCCACATCGCGCGTTCGTTCTCCACCTGGAGCACCTGTTGCAGTGCGCTGCTCAGCTGTTCCTGCGAGTACCGCAGTGCGGCCTCCCGCCGCTCCCGATCGGCCTCGAGCTGCTTGCGTTCGGTGACGTCGCGGGCGCTCGCATAGATCAGGCCCTGATCCGGTACGCCCAGCGCAAACCACTCCAGCCAGCGCAGCGAGCCTCCCTTGCAGCGGTAGCGGTTCTGGAAGTTGGTCGCCTCACGCCCTTCGATCAGGACCTTCGTCTGGGCTTCGGTGCGTTCCCGGTCCTCCTCGTACACGAACTCGATGAAGGGCCGCTCCGCCAGCTCCGCGGCGGAGTAGCCGAGGGTGCGCTCGACCGCGGGGTTCACCCGCTTGAAATAGCCGTCGAACCCGGCCGTGCAGATCAGGTCGCGCGACATCCGGAAGATCCGGTCGAGCTCTTCACGGGTCCGCTGACCGGCCTGGAAGGTCTTCATCGTGTCGAGGGACAGCTCGAGCACCCGGGCCATGCTCCGCACGAGGCTGACCTCGTCGACGCTGAACCCGCTCTCACCCGAACGGGCAACCAGCAGATGCCCTGGCGAACTGCCGCCCAAAGGCGCTGTCGCCGTGTGGCAGGAACCGGCGCCGGGAACGTCGAGCGTTTCCTTTCGCTGGTTGACGACCTCGGCGATCTCGGCCAGCGGTAGCCGTCCGACGGGGAAGCCGACCGAGCTGACCTCACCGTCACGTCCGAGCACGACGCCGACCTCGCCCTCCAGCGCCCGGGCGGCCCGCTCGGCGGCAACCTGGGTCGCCGTCGGTACATCGGGTGCGGTCGATACGGCCGCGAGGAACTCCGCGAGGCACTGGGTCGACAGAGCGGCTGCCGAGGCGACCACGTCAGCCCACCGCGAGCACGACAAGCGTCTGGTTGTGGTACCCGTTGATGCCGCGGAGCCGGGCGAACTCTCCCCAGGTGTAGAAGCCGGCGACGGGTGCACCGCCCGACCGCTCGCGCATGTATCCGACCGAGGTCCGGGTGCGCTCCTCGCCGAGCAGCCGTTGGCGAGAAACGCAGTCGAAGGCGAGCAGCCCGAGTGGGCGTGGCTGACCCACCGCGGTTGCCGCCTTCTCGCAGGCGTTTCCGGCCGCGTCCAGCCCGGATTCGGCGTCGCCTTCCATCAGCCATATCACCCCGCCCTCCGGCACCTCACCTATGGAGCGCAGCCAGCCCTCCTTGACGAAGCGGTCCGAACCGACATCGCGGATCTCCAGACCGCCACGCCGGCGTATGCCGATGGGACGGGTGCGGGCGAAGTCCATGAACGCGCCCGGATCCGTGTAGGCCGCCTCGGGTGCGCCGAGCCGGTCCAGGTACGCGACGCGCGCCGGCTTCTCGTCGAGCGTGTAGATGTCCCCGCCGGCGCTGTGCGTGACGATCATGGGTTCGCCGATCTTCTGCCAGCCGTGCCCGACGGCCTCTCCGAACGGCCCGTCCGACTGGATCGCCGCGCCGACCACACCTCCGGTGAGCACCTCCGTGCCGAACAGCTCGTACGTGCCGCCGAACGCGGCGTCCGGGCTGGCCGCGCCCCCCACGTAGGGCATGCTCGCTCCCACCACGCCGTAGGCACCGGCGAGAATTCGCTCGTGGTTCAGAACCTGGCCATCGGCGAGCAGCACCAAAACGCGGTGTCCGTGCTCGGCCAGCTCGGTCGCGCCGGCAGCCGCCGCGGCGCCCGCCGCGGACAGTCCGGCGGCCGCGTCCCGCCCGACACCGGTCGCAGCCGAAAGGCCCGGTCCGCCGAGCGCGGTGACGACCACGCCGTTCCACCGCGGACCGCTGGAATCGATGGCCGCTATCGACGAACACCCGATCAGCGGTACGCCCGCAGCGACCTCAGCAATGCCGGCCAGCACCGCCGCGGGGTCGGGAGTGTTGGCGCAGAAGACGATCAACAGCCGCACATCCCCGCCGGTGATCGCCCCGAGCGCCGCTTGACGCCCGGCGTTGTGGCAACCGTTGCCATCGTGGATGTCCGCGCTGCCGACCGACATCCACCGCGCTTGCAAGTCCAGGCGAGGGTCCATCTCTGCTCCTCGACCACATGCTCCTCGGCGTGAGGCTGAATATCATTGTACACCGGGCATATCGAACAAACTGGCATATAAGCACCCAGGCCAGGCACTCCCCGCGCGTGGCAGTGTTTGTCAAGAGAGGGTCTGCCGGCCGTGTGCCGGGATCGTCCGAAGATCGTCCAATTGGACCAACCATGGACATGATCAGCCGAAATCGCTCGTTCGCGAGGATCCTGCGGCGCGCGGCCGTGCCGCTGCTGGTCCTGGGGCTGCTCGTCGCCTCGGTCATGCCGGCCACCGCCGCCGTGGCCGCCGCCGTCGCCCGGCCCGACGAGGTCATCGTGCTACCGGGCGCGACGTCCGCCGAGGGCATCGCCGCCGGCGCGGGGTCCACCTTCTATGCCGGAGACCTCTACAAGGGCACCATCTACCGCGGCGACATCCGCCGCGGCACCGCGACACGGTTCATCGACGCACCCGAGCGCCGGGCTGCGTGGGGCATGAAGGCCGACCTGCGCCACGGCCTGCTCCTTGTCGCCGGCGGACCGACCGGCCAGGCGTACGTCTACAGCACCCGCACCGGCGCGACCGTCGCCACCTACCAGCTCGGCGCCGCAGGCCCGCTCGGCGCCGCCGGCGTCAGCGTCATCAACGACGTAGCCCTCGTCCCGGGCGGTGCCTGGTTCACCGACTCGTCCCGGGCGAAGCTCTACTTCGTGCCCGTCAGCGCAGAGGGCACCCCAGGGACGGCCCGCACGCTCGACCTCACCGGCCCGGCTGCCGACGTCACCGGCGCCTTCAACGTCAACGGCATCCAGGCCACACCCGACGGCCGGACGCTGATCGTCTCCCACACCCAGAACGCGAGGGTGTACACCGTCAACCCGGTCACCGGGGTCAGCGCACCCATCGAGGGCGCCGAGGTACCCAACGCCGACGGCATCCTGCTCAACGGCCACCGGCTCTGGGTCGTGGAGAACCGTAACAACAAGATCGTGCGATTCAAGCTCAGCCCCGACCTGAGCCACGCCGTGCCGGACAAGACGATCACCAGCAAGGCCTTCGGCGTCCCGACCACCGTGGCGCTGTTCGGTGACCGGCTCGCGGCGGTGAACGCGCATTTCGACACCGGAACCCCGCCCACCTCGAACACCTTTGAAGTGGTCGCAGTAAGCGCCTGAACCATCTGGTCAACGTTTGTGGTTGCCAGCATCACAGGGTGCCGCTCAATTGTGGCTGAGGCTGGTCGCACTCGATCCGGGACCTGATCACCGTGTGGCGGCTCGAATGCCTGCGACGAGCGCGGCAACCAGTAGCGCGAGCACGAGCACAAGCAGTACAACAGGAAGCAGCAATAGCGTCAGTATCAAGATCAACACCACGGCAACTTTCACCTCGGGGCTTGTCCCCGACCAAGCACCCTTGATCGCAGCCCAGACAGGGTTCTTTCCCTGCAGCTTGGCTTTCAGCCCCTCGAAGACCGCCTGCGTGGTCGCCCCTCGGCTCGCCACGAAATCGTTCAGATCGTCAGCCCAGTGCTCCACCTTCCGCGACGCCTTCGCGGTGGCGTACCGCAGGGCCGCTTCTCCTAGGTCACTCAGCGCAGGTGCGAGGCTCGTCGCAACGGGGGCGCTCTTGGTCGCGCCGCTGGCGGTGTTCGATGCTGTCATGTCGTGGTCTCCTCGGCAACAGTACCTCCGGTGCTGGTCGAGGCCCTGATGTGGACGGTGCTCGTTGAAATGCTCGGCGTATGCGTCGAGGATGGTGTGGGCGTTTCGTTCGTTGTACATCAGGATGTGGTCGGTGCAGGTACCCCAACCCCGACGCACTCAGTCCGAGGCGACAATCGGCAGTAGGAGCAGCGGCACGTGTTGCTGGCCGGCATGGATGTCGCGGTCGGCGAAGCTGCCCTGGGCGGTCGGACTCGGCAACGATGCCTTGATGACATTGATGGTGGGCAACGGGAACAGCCGCACGGTGAGCGCGTCGACCCGGTAAAGCTCGGCGATGACCGCGGCCCTGGTCGTCTTGGCGGTGGCGGCGCCCAGGTAGTAGGGGCCGGAGTCGGTGGAGCCGCCGTCCACGACAATGGCCTGCGCGCCGAGTGCGACGTTCATTTTCGACTCAGGAACCGCGCCCGGCTGGCGCCGGCCGTTGTGGAGGCGGGAAAATCACGCGTGTCCGTCCCGGTTCGACGCCGAACAGTCTGTGGTGCTACGAGCCCGTGAGTTCAGGATGGCGGTGGGACCAC
>NZ_BAABAT010000112.1:0-9131 GCF_039537565.1 Dactylosporangium darangshiense | reverse complement strand
GGTCAGACAACCGCCGAACACGCACAGGTTCTGCCACCCCGACAGCCTGGCCGCGACAACGCCGTCCAGCGTGGAGGCCGAGCGGCGTGTCAACCAACACCGTGAACGTTCGTGGTCAGAGCACTAGATCGGCCCCGAGTGCCCACCAGCGCGGCCGGCGGGCCGACACCGACGCGTGGGACCGGGGCACTCCACGGCACCCAGACGCGAGCGACGGAGACCAGCATGGCATTGAGGGATAGCTCGCCGGGACAGCCGAACCTGCGGGTCGCGGTATTCAACTTCGAAGCCGGCGGGCTACGCGACGGCCGCTACAATTTCAGCGACTTGGTCCGCGCCCGCGGCCCCGTCAGGGCCGACCTCGTGCTGCTGTGCGAGGCGAAAGGGTGGGCTGGCGACGGCCGGCGCGGCCTGCAGTCGGCGCTGGCGGCGTTAGATGCCGAGACCGGCCTGCCGTATGTCGGGGAACTGGCCCAGTGCGACCGGGGCCCGTTCGGCCCGGCGGTGCTGTACAACCCGGTCGTGGTCCGGCTGCGCTGCTGGCACGACGCCACACCGGCCACCACGCCCGACGACAAACGCGGTCTGGGCGAGTTCGAACTCCGCGGCAGCGGCGCACCGTTCTCCGCGGTCGTGCAGCACTGGGACCCCCGCTCCCTGGTCCGGCGGCGGCAGGAGGCCGAAACCGTCGACCGGTGGGGGGAGCATCCGGTGCCGGTGATCCTCGGCGGCGATCTGAACGGCACTGCGTCCGGCCCGCACCTGCCGCACTGCGACTGGACGCAACAGCAGTACGTCGCCCGCAGCCACCGAGCGGTGCAGGGACCGCCCGGCGTGTGGACCACGGACACCGCGGCAGTCGACCACCTGATCGGCCGCTGGGACCCCGCGCGCGGCGAACGCGTCGACGGCGCCGGGTTCTTCGCCGTCAACGAACTGGCGTGGCAGTCCGGCACACCGTCGCAGGAGGCATTCCGCAGGACCGTCAACAGCGACCGCGGCGGCGGCCTGCTCGTCGACTGGCTGCTGGCCAACCGGGCACTCCGCGACCGGTACGTGCCCGGCACCTACCTCGTGCACGTCCCGCAGACGCAACCGCACCCCTCCGATCACCGCCTCGTGACCGCGAGCTTCGCCCTGTAAAAGTTCAGCTCAGCGTGACTTTGCGGAGGCACATCACTAGCAGGCCAGGCTGATCAATGCTTGGTTGGCAGTGACGGGGTTCCGTGGTTCCGGCCCCTTCTACTTGGTCGATGGGTATCGCTGCGCGGTCAGTCGTGTCCACGGTGTACGGCGCCGCCGGTGCGCTAGCGGATCACTCGTCGCGTGCTGCCACATCTCGCGAAATCGTTCCAGGCCGCCAAGAGCCAGGTCGGGCTAGACCAGCACCAGGTCCGCCGCTGGAACTCCTGGCACCGGTTCACCACCCTCGCCATGGCCGCACTCGCCGTCCTGACGATCTGCGCCGCCGATGCCGCCACCCGCACCGCCGCTGCCGACCTGATCGACCTCATCGTTAACGAGATCCGCCGACTGCTCAACACGTTGATCATCCAGCCGATCCGCGACCACGCCCACCATCTGAGCTGGTCACAGTGGCGACGTCGGCACCAAGCCCGAGCCCGACGCGCCCACTACACACGACGGCTCAGCGTTGAACTTCAGCTATGATCCCGAACGGCGGCTGCCGTACTAGCCGCTCGATGCGGGGAACGCGACCCTGATGAGGGCGCGGAGGCTGGTGCCCGCGGTGGTCGGTGCGGCGACCCTTCCGCGTAACCTGTTGCTGCACGCCCCGCTCGCCGGGCTGCACCGGGCCGATCGCCGAGAGGATCTCCCGGCCGCCCACGAGAAGGTCCGTCGAGCCGAAGTGGTCATGGGGTGCGGTCAGCAAGCGCACGCGGCGACCGACCCGGATGACCACTTCGGCACGCTGTGGCCCGCGACTGCGCACGGCAACCGGCGGCTGGGGATGTCACCGCCGGGATCGACGTCGCCGTCCTCGCCGAGGAATACGCCAACCGGCGGAGGGCTTCCTTTCGGCCTGTACCGGGGCAGTGGGCAGGCGATCGGACTGCTCGCGCCCGTCCGCGGCATGTTCAGGTCGCGCATGATCAGGTCCGGACGGGCCGCGTCGGCGTGAGCGGCGCCGAGGCGCAGGAACTCGAGCGCTTCGATGCCGTTGGCGGCGATATGCAGCGTACTGGACAGCCGGTGTCCGGCAAACGCGTCGCTGATGAGCGCAACGTTGCCTGGGTCGTCCTCGACCAGCAGTACATACACCGGGAGCGCCGGTACGGTCATATCTGCCGCCTTCCACAGCACCCGCACCCCTGCGAGCTGCCGGCACGGTCTGCGGCGGCCGCAACACACGGACGAGGCCGTTCCCCGTGACGGAATCCACGGGCAGCGATGACTCAGCGGACAGACCGGCGCCACGGGGGAGGCGCCGGTCTGTCCGCCACAAGACGAGCCCAGACGCGACGTCCGCCAGGTCCCGAAGCGGCAACTCGACCCAAGCGAATCGCCACTATCCGCGCAGTACCCAACCTCATATCCGGCACATCGGCGACAAATACGGTCTTGACGCTGCAGACACCGGCAGGCCGACTGCCCTCGCAACGGCCCCGCACAACGCCGTACCACCCTGGGCGCCTGCCGACAAAGCGAGTCGGCATCTTCGCCCCGCTGGATGTAGCGCAGAGAACGAAGCGGACTTCGATGGAGCACCTCCGCCCTGCGCTACACCCCGCGCCGCGACCTCGCGCAACGTCACCCGGTCGGGGTAGCGAAACGATCTTCGTCGCTGGCAATCCGATGCTTGTCAGATGCCGACACAGCACAGGTCGTGGCGGGCCACCGGGATGGAGCACCACCCACGGCGTCTGGGTCGACCACGTGTAGGGGCCAGCTGCATAGTCCGGCTGGTGTCCGGGGTCGCCGGGGCGCCGTTGTTCCGGCGTCCACATCAGACCGTTACGCGCCTACGGCGGGTCGAACGGCAGCGCGAACCCCGGCTTACCTTGAGGTCAACTGTCCTGGTTCCGCTGCGATACAACGATGGCGGCGATGCCGAGCGCCAGCGCGGCAACCCCCAGGCCCTTGTGCCGGGCCAGCCACGAAGGCTGAGGCTTCGGGGGCTGCGGGTTGGTCCCGTCCAGGTTCCAGTGCTTCGCCCGCTCCCTGAGCCACTCGATGGTCCCCGGCTCTCTGCGGCGGCGGTCCGCCTCGCGCCTCGAGAGAGGGCGAGCGGAGTACCCGCCGCCGCTTGAGGGCCACGCCGCGCCCGAACTGTCCAGAGCGCTACTGTCTCTGGTCTGCTGCGCCTCTCGGTTGCTGATGGTGACCTCATCAAATGTGCGCATGTTGTCGCGATGGTTGTCCCACACACGCTGATCGTCGCGCTGCTGTTCCCATTGGTCCGTCATGTGGTCCTCCTACGCATTGCATGGGGTGAATGGTGATGGCCGACCTGCTCGGCTCAACATATCGTGCATCAGCACGTTTTCCGGCCGATCAACCTGCTTGCGCGCGCCGGGAGCGGCGACCCGCGACTGAACCGACATACGTGAGATCCAGGACGGCAGCCTGTGTACCAGTCTCAACCGGGCGGGGGCGGCAGGCCCCACCGCCCAGGCCGAGCGGGAATGGTGGGTCGCGTCCGGCAGAGTGCAGGCCCGGGTCTCGGCCATGACGCTCATTTCTGCCAACTCAGCGCAGGCACATCGAAGAGAAGCCTACTTCTCCGTGCCCGACATGCGGTGGTCAAGAAGGGGAACGGCGGCGGTCTGCACAGTGTGGCAGGTACGGATCGAGCCCAGCCTTACGAGAATCGACGGGGCGGGCGTGGTGGGTCAATGTCAGGGCCCCACGCTACGAGCAGGCGCTGCTCACCTGGGGCAGCGGCGCCACTATGGTGAGCCTCCGCGCACTCACCGCTCTGTCCGAGCGCGGTTATTCGGCGAAGATCCTCCTCTCGCAGCTCGCGTCGGCGTAGAAAAAACCTGCGCACCATCGGCCGGATCATTACGCGGCGCCCAGCGATCGCGAGGTCTGCTAACCGGCGCCGATACCGGCTATGCACCCGAGCGGTCGGACTCCGGCAGCTCGGGTACGTCGCGGCCGGCCCGACGCACCGGGCCTCGACATGAGCAGTTGACTCCGCCAGTACAAACTTGCTCAGCTGAAACACCACCCAGATCCAGGAGCAACGCGCCAACAAGGTCCACAAGGGAACGAATCAAGCCGTCAACATCCGTCGATCATCAGATGAGCGCAAGAGCCCACTTACGTGAGCGTCCACAGATGGCCGCCATGCCCTCCATGGCCGCCCATGGCCACGCTCAGCTGACCGGGCATGGGTGTTCGTCGTGCGTTCAGCTGCGACGAAACTTCTGCTCGTAGCCGTCGCCGGTGAGGACAAGGCTGGTGCTGGTGCAGGTGAAGCGGTCGGGAGTGTACTGCGGCGTGGGTTGTGACGTACCAAGCGTCTGATGGTTGTAGGCATAGGTGAGCGCCACTGACCCCTGTCCGCCCGAATAGGAGATTGTCGAGCCGGAAACCAAATACGTGAACGTCGCGTTCACGGTGGTGTTCAGTTCATAGAACCCGTTGCTGTCGCCGTATCCGGACAGCCGGCTGCGTTCGTTGACGGTCAACGCATCACCCGCGGCGAACGTGTAGGTCAACACTGAGTTCTGGTCGTACTGCAGGCGGACGTGGTCGTTGGTGCCCTGGATCCAGGCGGCGGAGGTGCGGTCGATCCAGCCCCCGGTGAGCTGGAACGTGCCGACGATGCAAGTAGCCGGGTTGTTGTCCGCATCGTCACGGACGAACCGCTCGCTGCCGAGGGTCAGCGTGCCACCGGTCAGCGCGAACGTCTCCGTCACCGGTGAACAGCCGCCGGACCCGGCCAGAGTGATCTGGCCGCCGGCAATGGTGAACTTGCCCGTGCACTGGCGTACCCCGCCGTTGGGCGTCGGCACCACATGGCTGAAGGTACCGGTGGCGGTGAACGTATACGTGTTGTGGCCGTACGAGCCGATGGCCGACCAAGTACCGACAATCTCCGCGGGTATCGGGCCGGAACCGGCGTTGACGTCACCGCCACCGCCGGTGGTGGCCGGGATGGCGACCGGCTGTTCATACGAGGACGGGGGTTCGCCTGCGCCATCGCCGTCGCAAGCCATCACCAGCAGGCTCACCAGCACCGTGACGGCCGCGACCTTGACATGCCGGACCGCCGCCCGGCGGGCGGTGACGCGTATCGGGCTCATGGTCTGAGCGTGGCGGCTGGACAGGTGCGGTCGTAGCGGGAAAGCCGCTGTCGCCGTCCATGGTTTTCCATGGGTCGCGCCGCGAGCGGCTCAGATGTCGGGGTGAGGGCCGCCCTGACTGCGCCCCCAGCGCAGGTATGCCAGCACAGCCATGACCCGGCGGTTGCGGCGGTCCGCGTCGTCGACGATGCCGTGTTCGGCGGACAACGCCGCATCGAGGTCCAGCTTGCGGTAAATGGATCGTTCGTGGCCTTCGATCGTGCTCTCCACAAGGAACAACCGCTTCGAGATGGCTTTGTTGGAGTAGCCCTGCACCAGCAGCGCAAACACCTCGAGCTCGCGAGAGGTGAGCCGCTGAACGCGGTCGTGCTCGCGTTTACGGTTGAGGAGCTTTGCGTAGAGCGTCTGGTCCATGCGGGTGTCGCCCGCAGCGACGGCGTGCATGATCGCGATCAGCTCTGGGATGTCCTCAATCCGGTCTTTGAGCAGGTACGCAGTATGCGGACCGAGTTTGAGGACCTCCTCCATCATCGGGACCTGATCGAACTGGGACACCACGACGATCGGCAGTCGGGGTCTGGCAGTCCGTAACTGCGTCGCGGCGACGAGTCCGGCGCCGAACTCCGGGGTGCGGTCTTCGTCGGTCCAGGGCATCTGCAGGTCGAGGGTGATCAGGTCGGGCGTCTCCGACGTCATCAGGTCTTGCAGCGCGGCGATGCTTCTGGCTATGCCGATGACCTCGATGCCGTGTTCGGCGAGCCCCGCCGCCAGGGCCTTACCGACGATCCCGCTGTCTTCCGCGACCATCACGCGCATGGCAGCACCAACCTCACCATAGTTCCCTGCCTCTGTCCTGTCGTGATCTCGAGGGAGCCCTGCAGCGCCGCGGCACGGTCCTGCATGCCGCGCAGGCCGCCGTCGCGTTCCTTGAGCATCGCACCGCCGACGCCGTTATCCCTGACTTCGACGTGCAGCTTCTGGCCCTGCTCGCGCGCGCTGACGGTGATCCGGCTCGCGCGGGCGTGCTTCCAGGCGTTGCCGACCGCCTCGCTGATGATGAAGAAGGCGGTCTCCTCTACCTTGGCCGGCCAGCGCCGAGCCTCGATGCTGAGGATGAGCGGAACCGGGGAACTGCCCACCAGGGCATCCAAGGCGTCGGCCAGCCCTTGGCTTGGCAGGACGGCGGGGTAGACGCCCTGGACCACCTCCCGGAGCTCGCGGATCGTCTCCTGGATGAGCCCCTCGAATTGTCCAAGCCACGCCGCGCTGTCAGGTCCCGGATCGCTCCGCGCCCTGCCGACGAACACTTGCAGAGCGGTTAGGCGGTGCTGCAGGCCGTCGTGCAGTTCACGTCCGATCGTTCTCCGGGTCTGCATCTCGACCTCGGCCATACCTCGCAGGTGGGCCCGCCCCTCGGCGCGTCTGCGGAGGTTGGCGTTGGTGATCGCAAGCTCGGCTGCGGCGACCACCGCGGCGAGGCGGCTCCGCTGGCTGGGGTGCTCTGCCAAGTACGAGTCGTGGACGATCGCGGCGACCGGCGCGTCGGACGGCCCGACGTAGGTGACCCTCCGATCGACCGTGTCCGGCGGTAGTGGGGCAGGAACGCCGTGCAGGTCGACGTACTCCCCTGAATCGGCGCGGCGGTAGTGAATTGTGAGGCTCGGATCGACGAGCGCCTCCGCGACCGCGGCGCGGAGACCGCCGTTGTCGTCCGTGTTTTGCTGCAACTGCCGCAACAGCTTCGACACGTCGCGGTGTGCCGCCTGCAACCGGTGGGCGTTGACCAGTGTGGTCAGCCCCAGCAGCAGAAGCGAGACGGCGTACGCCGACAACAGGGCAGCGACGATTTGCACAGAGGCATGCACCATCTGGGCGACCGCCAAGCCGATCAGCACGACGCCGATGAGGCTGACGTTGGGCCAGAACATCCCTCGGGCACGCCGCTCCGAGGGAGACTCCCCTCGCCAGCGCCGGTACGCCAAAGCCACGATCGCGGCAATGACGAGGACGGCGGAGATGCTTCCGATCGTGGCCCAGACCGAATACTGCGCGTGCGGGTCGCCCCAGCCCTGCGGGTGCAGGTCCTTCTCGACGAGGATCCGCATCCCTTGGGTGACCAGGACACAACCATATGCTGCGACGACAGCAACGCTTTCGAGGCGGAACTTGAGCCGGCCGAAGGGGGACGCCAACAGCAGGTGGGCGAGTACCGCGGTGTGCAGGTGGAAGAACCAGAACCCGATCTTGAACAGGAGATCGCTGGTGCTGTGTTGCAGATCACCGAGGTACCAGGTCGCGCCCTCCGCCCACAGCAGGAGACCCATCCGCCAGATCTCAGGCTGACGGATCCAGACGTAGAGGCCGATCGCCAAGAAGGTCACGCCGACGGGCTGAACCAAGGCATCCGCCCATGTCGGCAGCGCATCAGCGCTACGCGGCAGTAGCAGGGCCGTCGCCGCGAACGCAGCGCCCACGGCCCCGGCGACCACCGGCCCGAAACGCTCGACGGGTCCTGAGGTGCCAGAGGATTCGGCGGGTTTGAGCAGACGCATAGGCTCTTCATAGAGGCCGTATCTGGTCATGTACAGAGCAGCGCAGTGCCACGGCGTAATTCCATGGAAAACGGTTAGCAGATGGCAGTGAGCCTTCCGCGCAACGGTCTCAGGAGGTAGGTAGGCGTCGACCGGTGGCAGTCGCGAAGCGCGGAACCTGTTGTGGTGCACGAGAAAGACGCAGAACCCCGGGTTCTGCGTCGAGAGATGAGTGTCGGAAACACCGCCACGTTGACCATGTGCGAGGAGACCGTGCTGTTGGTCTCAAGCCCGCTGTACGCCAGACGCCAACGCCGAGACACTCGCGCCGGTACCCGCGCGGTGAGCTGCTTCAAGCAGGCGATCATGGTCATCCGCCGGTTCCTGGACACCACCCGGATCAAGCAGTTGGCCAGCGACAACACCATCGGCAGGTTCACCGCCTACGAATACCTGCACGAGGGTTTCGCCGTCCTCGCAGCCCAGGCCCCGAACCTGGAAGCGACGTTGGTCGCGGCGAAGACGGCCGGCTACGACCACGTCAATATCGACAGGACCGAATTACGTGACCGACCCCGTCAGAGGTGGGGAATTACCTGATCGCGGAACCGAAAAGTGAGGAATTTCGGGATCTGGCGATGATCTTGTGGTGGCTGGCGCGGGGGTGTTGCCATCCGTCTGATGTGGACTGTGGTAGCTGACCGCGGTGCGATCTTGAGTGGCTGCTGCCGCACTTGGCGAAGATCACGATCGACCGGATTCACGAGGCCGAGGGCCGGGTTTTGATCGAGGCCCGGTCCGGGCGCGATCGGGCCGCCTGCCCGGACTGCGGCACGGAGTCGGGGCGGGTGCACGGCCGCTATCACCGGCGACTTGCCGACACCGCCCTGACTGGACGGCCGGTGGTGATCCGGTTGCTCGTGCGCCGCTTGCTCTGCTGCCAGGCTGGGTGTGCCCGGGTCGCGTTCGTCGACCAGATCCCCGGCCGGACCAGCCCGCATTCCCGATACAGCGCGCCGCTGCTCAAGGCGTTGACGGCGATCGGGGTCGCTCTGGCCGGTCGGCCCGGGGAACGGCTGGCTCGACGGCTGGGCATGCCCCGTCGGACGGGACACGCTACTCAACCTGCTACTCGCCGCGCCGTTGCCGCAGCCGGGCGTGGTCACCACCCTCGGCGTCGACGATTTCGCCCTCAGGCGTGGACACGTCTACGGCACCGTGCCTCCGCCGTGGGTTCAGGCGAACTGAGGGTTCTTCATCGGGAACCCTGGGGTCTGTCGCGGTGGTGTGCGTGGTGGGCGTTGGGTTCAGGGTGAACTGGGGT
>NZ_BAABAT010000111.1:0-9308 GCF_039537565.1 Dactylosporangium darangshiense | reverse complement strand
CGGTCGGCCGGCTGCGGCCGGTGGTTGAGCAGCCGGTGGCGCACGGGGGCGGCAACAGCTTCCCGAGCGGGCACGCGCTGAACTCCCTGATCTGCTACGCCGCGCTGCTGCTGGTGTTCCTGCCCGCGCTGCGCCGCAGCTGGCGCCGCCCGGTGCTGATCGCCACCGGCGCCGTCGTGGTGCTCATCGGCTTCAGCCGGCTGGCGCTCGGCGTGCATTTCCTCTCCGACGTCCTCGGCGGCTGGGCGCTCGGCGCCGCCTGGATCGGGCTCTGCGCGGCCGCGTTCGAACTGATGCGCCAGCAGCACGGCGACCGGGTCACTGCGCCGCTCGAGGAGGGGCTGGAGCCGGAGGCGGCCGACGATCTGCACCCGACCGAGCCGCACGACGGCGAGCTCCAACCGGCGCCGCTCGGGCACGGCCAGGACGGCACGCCGCGCGGACCCGCCTGGATCGTCACCGCGATCGCGGTCGCATGGGTGCTCACCTTCGGAGCACTGGTGGGGCTGGGGACACCGCTCGCGCGGTACCACAAGGGAAATGGCAATGTCCTTTGGGACAGCACCCTCCCGCACTGGTTCGCCGCCCACCGCACCGGCTGGCTCGGGCACGTGAGCATCGTCGGCAGCGAGGTCGGCAACACGCACGCGATCCTCGCGATCGGCCTGGCCGTCGGCGCGGTCGCGCTGGCCGTCGCCCGCCGCTGGCGCCCGGTCGTGTTCCTGGTCACCGTAATGTTCGGCGAGCTGACGCTGTTCCTGGCCAGCGCGGCGATCGTGGACCGCGCCCGGCCCGACGTGGAGAACCTGGACGGCAAGATGCCCACGTCGAGCTTCCCGTCCGGGCATGTCGCGGCGACGATGTGCGTCTGGGCCGTCGCGGCGCTGCTGTTCATGCCCCGCGTCCGCGCGTGGTGGCGATGGCTTTTCCCTGCGCTCGCGGTGCTGATGCCGCTGTGGGTCGCGGTGTCGCGGATCTACCGCGGGATGCACCACCCGACCGACATCGTGCTCGGCAGCCTTGTCCTGTCCGCGCTGTGGGTGACCGCGACGTGGTGGCTGATCCGGCCCAACCGCGACATGGAGCAGTTCCAGGCATCCGCGCGGGAGCACGAACGGGAGCGGGTGGCCGTCCGATGAGCGACTGGTTCCTCAGCGAGGAGGAGCGCGGCAACCCGCACACCGCCCTCACAGAGGCGTGGACCGACGGCAACGCCGCGCGCCCGCTCGTCGATGGGCACGCCTACTACAGCGCGCTGCTGCCCGCGATCCGCCGCATGCGCCGCGGCGACCTGCTGATGTTCACCGACTGGCGCGGCGACCCCGACGAGCGGCTCGACGGCCCCGGCACCGAGATCTCCAAGGTGCTGTGCCAGGCGGCCGAGCGCGGCGTCATCGTCAAGGGGCTCATCTGGCGCTCCCATCTGGACCGGCTGCAGTTCAGCGAGCAGGAGAACCAGCATCTCGGCGAGGAGATCGAGGCGGCCGGCGGCGAGTGCCTGCGCGACATGCGCGTCCGCGCGGGCGGCTCGCACCACCAGAAGTTCGTCGTGCTGCGCCACCCCGGCCACCCGGAGCTCGACGTCGCCTACGTCGGCGGGATCGATCTGTGCCACAGCCGGCGGGACTCCTCGGCGCACGAGGGTGACCCGCAGGCGCTGCCGATGTCGCCGGAGTACGGCGCCCGGCCGCCCTGGCACGACGTCCATCTGGAGCTGCGCGGACCGGTCGTGGGCCAGGTGGAGGCGACGTTCCGGGAGCGCTGGGACGATCCGACGCCGCTGTCGCGCAATCCGATCTTCTGGCTGCACGACCGGCTCGCCCGCGAGGACACGCACGCCGACCCGATGCCGCCGCAGCTGCCCGACCCGGCGCCGGCCGGGGCCCTGAGCGTGCAGTTGCTGCGCACGTACCCGTTCCGGCACGGCGGATACCCCTTCGCCCCCGACGGGGAGCGCAGCGTCGCGCGCGGCTACCGCAAGGCGGTCGCGCGGGCGCGGCGCCTCATCTACCTCGAGGACCAGTACCTGTGGTCGCCGCAGGTCGCCGGCTGCTTCGCCGACGCCCTGCGCGAGCAGCCCGACCTGCACCTGGTCGCCGTCGTGCCGCGCCACCCGGACGCGCCCGGGCGCCTGGCCAAGACCCCGCAGTTGTACGGGCGGGACCGCGCCCTCGCGATACTGCACGAGGCCGGCGGCGACCGGCTGCACGTGTTCAGCCCCGAAAACGCCCAGGGCACGCCGATCTACGTGCACGCCAAGGTCTGTATCGTGGACGACGCGTGGGCCACCATCGGCTCGGACAACGTCTCGCTACGCTCCTGGACCCACGACTCGGAACTGACCTGCGCGGTCGTCGACCCGACCCGCGCCTACGCGCGGGAGCTGCGGCTGCGCCTCGCGCGGGAGCACCTGGGGGTCGAGATCGACGACGATCCAGGCACGTTCGTCGATGCGTTCGAGTCCTCGGCGGCGGCGCTGCAGCAGTGGCACGACGGCGGCCGCGCGGGAGCCCGGCCCCCGGGACGCCTGCTGCCATATCACGCACCGCGACTGTCGTGGTGGACGTCGCAGTGGGCCGGCCTGCTCTACCGGCACGTCCACGACCCCGACGGCCGCCCCCGCGCGCTGCGCCGGGACGGTGCCTTCTGACGGTTCATACCGTTCACTCTTCTGCCTCCTGCGCGTGCTCCCGTCGAGGAATGACCGCGTGGCACCGGCGACGTGTCGGTGTAAGGCGAAGCCTGGGCGTGACGCGCGACAGGCCCAGGCAGCGGCTCCGAGGACAGACCGAGCCGCTGCCGCGACCGCCATCCGCGACGACGATCCTTGTCCCGCTGTGCCGGACCCCCGCCGAAGGCGCAGATGTCCTGTGCCATCGAAGATGCTCTGCGTTCATGGCGCGCTTGACCTGTGCGGACACGGTTGGATGGCACGAGCGCATGCCGGTTCGTTCATGAGTCAAGAGACTGGAGTTGGCTTTCCGCGTGCGCGTGCCATCGAAGTTGCCCGGTTCGACGTGGCTGGAGGGTGCGGGACCTAAACCTCTGAACCGGCCCGTCGGATGATCCAAACGCAACTACAGTGCGTTACCGGACACGGTACGGATGACGCGGATCGCAGAAGAGGACGCCGGTGTCGGCCGATGAATTCGCGGTTATTCGTTGCCAAGGGGAGCTGAACTGGATACCGGCCGGCCGCCAATCTTCGGACAGCTCGCCCCGGGTCTGGCCGACGCGGACGGTCAACGCCATCTGCTGCCCGCGCCGAGCGGAGTGGCTGCGCTGGATGCAGCGAACGATGGCCGCGTGACGTAGACGGAACCCTCTATGTCGCTGCTTGAGACTCTCGTAGGAAACTCGGGCGAATGGCGTGCCACTGCGTTATGCCCCGCCCGGCGGCCTACCGAACGTGGCCATAACACAGCCGGACCGTATCGCGGCTCGCGCCCACTCGCGGTTTACCGTGTTGCGGTGGCCAGTGCCGCGCGGATGGCGTCCTCGCAGGCCCGCTGGCCCTTCTCGTTCGAGTACGGCCCGTACGGGGTCCCCCATACCGGCATGCCCGTCGCCTGCCGCCAGCTGTCGGCCAGTGGTCCGGCGTCCAGCACGCTGTACCCGATGGATTCGATGAATGCGGTCACCGCCGCCTTCGCCGGCGCGGAGTCCCCGGCGATCGGCAGGTACGAGCGCTCGGCCGCCCCCGCTGGGCGGGCGAGTGACAGCAGGTGCTTGAAGAAGATGTTGTTGAGCGCTTTCACGACCGTGGCGTCCGGGATGTACCGCAGCAGCAGCTCGCTTGAGGTGAGCGACTTGTTGTCGAGCTCGGAGATGTGCCCGTCACGCTCGGGGCCGTAGTTGCATGTGTCGATGATCGTTTTCCCGGCAAGCGGCGCGGCGGGCAGGTTGGGGAAGGCATTGACCGGCACCGTGATCACGACGATGTCACCGGCCGCTGCGGCTTCCCCGCTGGTCGCCGCGGACGCCCGTGGCCCCAGTTCCGCGACCGTGTCTGCGAGCGTTTCGGGACCGCGTGAGTTGCTGAGCACGACCTGATGCCCGGCCTCGACAGCGAGCCTCGCGATGGTGCTGCCGATGGCGCCGCTGCCGATGAATCCCACAGTAGTCATATTCTGAACCGTCCTCCTTGTCATGTGCCGGACTCGTGGCGATTCGGGTCCTTGCGGTCAGTCGGCGGGGAAGTAGTGGCCGTTGTCCAGATCGGCGAGCAGGCGGGGCTGAGCGGGTTCCCAGCCGAGGGTCCGGCGGGTGACGAGGTTGGACGCCGGGTAGCTCTGCGTGACGATGTTCGCGAGGAACCCGAAGTATCCCGGCAGCACCAGTTCGTCCATGGGAACGCTCACGGCGGGCAGGCCCAGACGCCTGCCGATGGCCTCGGCGATCTCGCGGAACGGGATGCCCCCGTCGTCGACCGCGTGCCAGTATCTGCCGGCCGGGCCCTTCTCCAGCGCCAGGCGGAACACGGAGGCGACATCGCGGATGTGCACGGCATTCCACAGGTTCGCGCCGTCTCCGGGGTAGCCGATGAAGCCCTTCTCCTTCGCGAGCGCGATCAGCGTCGGGAGGAAGCCAGCACGATCGGTCGTGCTGTGCGCGATGTTGGCGATCCGCACGATCGAAGACCGCACGCCCCGCTCGGCGAGGCCGATTACGGTGGTTTCCACGACGTTACGAGCCCGTAGGGTGCCCTTGTGCTCATCGCCGCTGGGAAGGGCCGGGTCCTCCTCGGTGGCCGTCCGGCCCAGGAATCCCTGCCCGGGCGAGCCGATGCTCCCCGCCGCGACCAGCGGCTTTCCGGTTCCCGCCAGTGCCTCACCGTAGGCGAGCATGATTGGGACCTCCGCGACGGCCACGGCGTGGATTCCGCCGGAGAAAAGCAGGTCCTGTCGGTGCGCGACGTGGATGACGCCGTCGGAGTCCGCGGCCGCCTCCTTGAGCCCGTCGAGATCCTCGAGGTCGCCGCGGCGTACCTTCGCGCCGAGCGCGGACAGCGCCGCCGCGGCCGTGTCTGACCGGGCCAGGCCGGTGACCTCGTGCCCGGCGGCGATGAGCTCGGGGACGATGTACGAACCGGAATGGCCGGTCCCGCCAGTGACGAAAACGCGCATGCTGCTGTTCCTTATAAGTGAGGTGGCGCGAGAAGTGGTGGTGCGTGTGTGCTCAGCTGAGATTGCTGACGCCGAGGGCGAAGTTGAAGTCCCCCACGCCGTGGCGGGCCAGGCTGATCATCAGCAGACCCGTCCCTTCCAGCCAGTGCGCCGTCTCCAGGCCTCCGGCGTCCAGGGGCTCTGTTCGCCGACTGCTCAGCGCCGGGGGCTCAGCCGGTAAATTCGTTGACGCCGAGGGCGAAGTCCCCGTGGCCAACCCCGTTGCCGGCGAGGCCCACCGTGACCAGGCCCATTCCTTCCAGCCAGTGCGCCATTTTCAGGCCGCCGACGTCCAGCGGGCGCAGCCCGAGGCTTTCGATGAATGCCGCCACGCCCGCCTTGGCCTGCGCATTGTCGCCAGCGATGAAGACGTTTGGCCGGCCCTTCTCCAGGACATTACGGAAAATGGTGTTGAATGCCTTCACCACGCTGGCGCTGGCCGGGGCCACCTTGGCGACTTCCTGCGCGATCGAGGTCTCCTCGCTGTGGGCCAGTCCGTCGAACGAGGCGTTGAAGGGGTTGCTGATGTCGACGATGACCTTGCCCGCGAGGGCGTCTCCGTACTCGGCGACGACCGGAACGACACTGTCGTACAACAGGGCCGTGATGACGATGTCCCCGGCCGGGACGGCGCCCCACTTGCCCGTCGTCGAGCCGCCGCCCAGAGCCTTGGCCAGCCAATCGGCCTTGGACTGATCGCGTCCCATGACCTCGACGGTGTTACCGCCCGCCACCGCGAGCGTGCCGATGGCACGGGCCATGTTCCCCGTACCGATGAGGGTGATGCTGCCCATGAGGTGTGCTCTCTTCCTGTTCTCGAGGTGTCGCTCTGTCTCGTTCGTGCCGGGTCGGGCGCAGGGCGTCGGCCGCGACGTTTCTGGGCCAACTGCCGCGCCTTTCCCGGCACCTCCGGCTCGTCGTCCGCCGGTAGGTTGGGATGCGTGAACCTGCCGCCATTCCAAAAGAGGGGGTCAAGTCAAGGACATGGGACGAGGGCATCCCGTGACCGTTACCCTCCCTCGGTGTGCAGTTCCCAGGGCTGCATGCCGACGAGAGGCGCGAGGTGACCCTGCATTTCGACGGCGGACGGCAGCGGGCGCCAAAATATGGCATTCCTGGAGTGTGGTTCAGATGGCGGTGGTGCCGCCGTCGGTGACCAGTTCCAGGCCGTTGACGTAGCTGGAGTCGTCGGAGGCGAGGAACAGGGCGACCGTGGCGATTTCTTCGGGGCGGCCCATCTTTCCGCGGGGGATGAGGGACTCGAATGCGGCCTTGGTTGTCTCGTCGAACAGTTCTTCCTGTTTGGCGGTGGCGACCTGGCCGGGGGTCAGGACGTTGACCCGGATCTTGCGGTCGCGTAGTTCGTTGAGCCAGACACGGGCCCAGGCCTGCTGGACGGCTTTGCTTCCCGCGTAGAGGCTCCAGCCAGGGAAGGCGCCGAGGGAGGCGTTGGATCCGGTCATGAAGATCGAGCCGTTGTCGTTGATCAGCGGCAGTGCCTTCTGCACGGTGAACAGGGTGCCGCGCGCGTTGAGCCAGAAGGCGCGGTGGAACTGTTCCTCAGTGATCTCGCCGAGGACGGCGGGTTCGCCCATCCCGGCACTGGCCCACAGCACGTCGATCGAGCCCTTTTCCTGCTTGACGGTGTCGTACAAGCGGTCCAGGTCGTCCAGTTCGGCCGCGTCACCCTGGACGGCGGTGACGTTGCGGCCGATCAACTTGACGGCGTCGTCCAGTGCTTCCTGCCGCCGGGCCTGGATGAAGACATGCGCTCCTTCCTCGACGAACAGTTGGGCGCCGGCCAGTGCCATGCCGGTGGACCCGCCGGTGATCACCGCTACCTTGCCATCGAGCTTTCCCACGATCACTCCGTTGAATTGATGAGTATCCAAAACAGTTCGGTTCTTATGCACAAGACTGTGTATAAGACGTACTCGATGGCTGGTCGGAGCGCCGTTGTTAACGGTTGTGTCGTCGATGCCGTCGAATGACGCGACAGGCCTGGCTCAATTCATCATGTGCCCGTGCCGGTTCCGGGCCCCGCTACCAAGTCCGAGGGCGAATTCTTATGCCGAATTCGCTCCGGCCCCATCAGGTACCTATTAAGGGTGCCATTGGCCTGAATGGGTGTCCAAGACCTCTTTCAGCGGTTGCGATACCCTGGAGGCATCGCCGGACCGGGAGGCTCCATGGATCTGGACCTGCGCAAGTTGCGCTACTTCGTCGCCGTCGCCGAGAAGCTGCACTTCGGCCGCGCCGCCGATGAGCTGCACATCGCGCAGCCAGTGCTCAGCCGGCAGATCCGCGCCCTGGAACAGGATCTCGGCACCCCCCTGCTGACAAGGGACAGCCACGGCGTGATGCTGACGGACGCCGGCAGGCAGTTGCTGACCGACGCCGGCCCGCTGCTGGCCACCGCGCACGCGGTCCGCCACCGGGTGACCGTGGCCGCACGCGGCAGCCAGCGGCTGACGGTCGGCTTCCGAGCGGGCATCGCGGTCACCCCAGCGGTACGGCAGTTCGCCACCCAGCACCCGAACGTGATCGTGGACGTGCAGCGGATCGAATGGGACGACCAGGCCACGATGCTGCTCGACGGCCGCATCGACATCGCCTACGTGCGCCTGCCCATCGACGAGACCGGCCTGCGCGTCACCCCGCTGTACACCGAACCTCGTGTGGCAGTGGTGCCCGCCGGCCACCGATTGGCCGGCAAGGAGCACATCACCGAGGCCGACCTGGCCGGCGAGCCGCTGGTCTGGCACATGGACACGAACACGCAGCCCACCAGGCGCCCGCACCCTAACGCCGGATACCTGGTACGCGGGGTGGACGAGACACTCGAACATGTCGCGGCCGGCCGGGGCATTTCGTTCCTGGCCCGTTCGGCAACCGTGTTCTACTCACATCCGGAAGTCAGCTATGTCCCCATCCCGGATCTGGCGCCCGACCAGGTGTGCCTCGCGGTGGCGGCATCGCGCACCTCGCCGGTGGTCGACGACTTCTTCACCGCGGCTCAGGCGGCGGCCGAGATAACCGCAGAATGCGGGAACTATGAAATGTGGCAGCTTGGAAGCGGCGCCGTTGTACAGCACGGCTGATCAATTCAGCGAGGCAACTTTACCCGTTGATCTCGATCTCATCGAGAATGCGGCGAATCCGCACGGATGATGTGATCTGTCGAGGGCCGACGAGACATCCCGAGGCAATATCGGCCGACCGACAAAGCGGGTGTCGCAATCCATTCGGCCCGTGCCGTCGCGTCGAACGCCTCCGCGTCGGCCTGCTGGATCTGATCGTCAGGACGGACGTCGATCACGACGCCCGAGCCGTCAGCCTGCCGAGCGAAGAAGTCCGGCACATGACGACGCGTTCGATCCTCGTGTCGCCACGACAACCAAAACGGTTGCGACGCCAAGGCCACCACATCGACCTGGAAGTCCAACAGCATCGCATGATCACGTTCGAGCCACGACTCGAAACCCACGTGGTCGCCCATCGTGGAGGACCACCACCAACCGGCGTAGCTGCCCAGCCCTTTCCCCCCAACGGAACCGACGAACCGGCGTCACACGCTCGAACGGCACATCCCAGCACGAACCCAAACTCCCACGACGCGACTCACCGTCCTCGCCCACGAACTCAACGGCGAACGCCGACGGGTTCACCCCGCTACCGATACAACCTGCTCATCAACGAGCCTCACTCCCGCAGCATCCCGCGTACCCGATCACCTTCGATGGCACCACGCCGCCAGTCGATCAGATTCGTTGGCACACGAGCACCTTCGATGGCACCGGACAGCAGAGTTCAGCACCGCCTCGGCGAGCGCGGCCTGCGCGACCCGGTCCGGGTCGCCGGTGAGCTGCTCGTACAGCGATGCGTCCTACTGCCCATCCAGGAAGCCGGCCACGAACTCAAGCATCTTGGCGAACGCGGACGAACATCACCACCGCACAGGCCATCGGGGCTACGCCCCGATGCTGCCGCCGGCCCACTCACCGAACATTTTCGAGTCAGGAACCGCGCCCGGCTGGCGCCGGCCGTTGTGGAGGCGGGAAAATCACGCGTGTCCGTCCCGGTTCGACGCCGAACAGTCTGTGGTGCTACGAGCCCGTGAGTTCAGGATGGCGGTGGGACCAC
>NZ_BAABAT010000110.1:0-9386 GCF_039537565.1 Dactylosporangium darangshiense | reverse complement strand
GCACCCGACCGTCCACCAACAACCACGCCCGAGCCGCCACAACCGGATCCGACTCCCCCGAGAAATCGACGACCGGCAGGTCGAACCGCACCGGCGCCGGATCGATCACCTGATACGGCACACCGTCGTCACCGGCGACCAGCCGCGTCCGCAACACCTCATGCCGCCCCACCAACGCACCGAGCGCCCCCGCCAACGCATCAACATCCAACACACCCGAGAAGTGCATCGACACCGGCGTGTTGTACTCGACCGAACCCGGCTCCAGCTGCGCCAGGAACCACAACCGCTGCTGCGCAAACGACAACGGCAACCGCTGATCCCGGCCCACCGGCACAATCGGCGGCGCCACCACACCCGGCACCGCCGCATCAACCACCACCGCCAACCCCGCCACCGTCGGCGTATCAAACACCTCCACCAACGCCACATCCACATCAAACGCACCACGGATCCGCGACACCACCTGGGTGGCGAGCAGCGAGTGCCCGCCGAGCTCGAAGAAGTTGTCGTGGATGCCGACCTGCCCGAGCCCGAGCACCTGCACCCAAATCGCGGCCAAGGTCTCCTCGGTCGGCGTCCGCGGTGCCACATAACTGTCGGCCGGCCCCGCATGCGCCAGCTCCGGGTCGGGCAGCGCCCGCCGATCAAGCTTCCCGTTCGCGGTCAACGGCAACGCCGCCAACTCCACAAACAACCCCGGCACCATATGCTCCGGCAACCGCACCCCCAGGAACCGACGCAGATCGGCCACAGACGGCATCCCGTCCACGGGCACCAGGTAGGCGACCAGCCGACGACTCGCGTCCACCCCATGCCCGGTCACCACCGCCGCACCGACCCCCGGATGCGCCAGCAACGCCCCTTCCACCTCACCGGGCTCGATCCGGTAGCCACGAACCTTCAACTGGCTGTCAGCCCGGCCCAGGAACTCCACCGTCCCGTCGGCCCGCCACCGCGCCTGGTCCCCGGACCGGTACATCCGGCTACCGTCACCGGCGAACAGGTCCGCGACGAACCGCTCACCGGTCAACTCCGGACGCCCCCGATAGCCGCGGGCCACCCCCAAGCCGCCGATGAACAGCTCACCGACCACACCGGCCGGCACCGGTTGCAGCCACTGGTCCAGCACATACAACCGGGCACCCGGCAACGGCCCACCGATCGGCACCCGATCCCCACCCACCACAACGGGCGTGAGCTCCATCCCGGCCACACCAACCGTCGTCTCCGTCGGCCCGTAATGGTTCGCCACCCGAACCCCACGCTCGCCGGCCACCGCCAACAGCCGCCGCAACCACTCCGGCGAGGCTGCCTCACCACCCAACACCAACGCCCGCCCCGGCAACAGCTCCGCCAACCCGGCCCCGTCGGCGAGGCCGGCCAGATGCGACGGCACGATCTTCACAAAGTCGATCGCGTGCTCGGCCAGGAACCCGGCCACCGCCTGCGGGTCGGTCACCGTGGCCGGGTCCGCGAAGTACAAGCAGCCGCCGCTGGCCAACCCACCGAACAACACCGTGTTCACAAAATCGGTCCCGGCTGGCTGCAGCACCCCGTACCGGCCGCCCGGCGCCCCGAACCCGATCCGTTCCAGCACTCCGGACACGTAGCTGAGCAGGCCGGCGTGGGTGACCACCACACCCTTCGGACGACCCGTCGAACCCGACGTGAACATCACATACGCCGCTTGACTGACCGCCCCCCGCACCACCGGCACCACCGCCGCCGCAGTCAACGCCGGGTCGTCGAGATCGATCGTGCGGATCCGGCCGGCCGGAACCTGCTCCAACAACTCCTCACGACCGAGGATGACGGAGACGCCGCCCTCAGCAAGCATGAACGCCAACCGGGATACGGGCGCCCGCACATCCAACGGCAGATACGCCCCACCCGCCAGCCACACCCCCAGCACCGACACCACCACATCGGCACCGGCGTCGGCCGCGACACCCACGACAGTCTCTGCACCCACACCCACCGACCGCAGATACGCGGCCAGACCCGACGCGCGCAGCCAGATCTGCTCGTAGGTCCAGGAACCGGAAGCATCCACCACCGCCGGCCAGTCCGGGTGCTGCTGAGCCCAGCCGGCGACCAGGTCGTGGACGCCGGACATCGGCGGCACCGCGATCGACGGGCCCGACTGCCAACCGGTCAACACACCTTGCTCGGGGCCGGTCAGCAGGTTTAGGCCGGACAGCCGGCCGTCCGCGCCGGCCGCGACCGCACCGGCCAACGCCAGGAAATGCCCGATCAGGCGGCGCATCGACGATTCGTCGAACAACGCGGAGGTGAAGTGCACCGCGCCGACCAGGCCGCCGGCCCGCTCAGCCACGATCAACCGCAGATCGAACTTCGCCATCATCGCCTCGACGGCACCCGACACCTCCCCACCGTCGCCGCCGTCGTCCGTGAAGTAGTTAAACAACACCTGGAACAACGGCGACCGGGAGCGGTCCCGATCCACATCTAGGGCATCGACCAGCTGCTCGAACGGGAGATCCTGGTGCGCAAACGCCGCCAGCGTCCGCTCCCGCACCCGACCCAGCAACTCCGCGAACGTCGGATCACCGGACAGATCCGTGCGCAGCACCAATGTGTTGACGAAGAACCCAATCAGGCCCTCGATCTCCGCCCGGTTCCGGTTCGCGATCGGGGTGCCGACCACGATGTCGTCCTGGCCCGAGTACCGGCTCAACAACACCGTGTACAACCCGAACATCGTCATGAACATCGACACACCAGCGTCCCGCGCGACCGCCCGCAGACCGTCACTCACCTCGCGTGGAATCGCAAACTCGATCACCGAACCATCCGTCGAACGCACCGGCGGACGCGGACGATCCGTCGGCAACTCCAGCACCGGCGCACCCGCCAACGCCTCCCGCCAGAACCCCAACTGGCCCTCAAGCACGTCACCGGACAGCCAACCCCGCTGCCACACCGCAAAGTCGCCGTACTGCACCGGCAGCGCCGGAAGCTCCGAGCCGGCGTACAACGCGCCTAGCTCGTCCTGCAGAATGCCGGCCGACCACTCGTCGCCCACGACGTGGTGCATCGCCAGCGCCAGCACGTGGTCGTCGTCGGCCAGCCGCAGTAGCGTCGCGCGCAGCAGCGGACCGGCCGCCAGGTCGAACGGGACCAGCGCGTCGGCGTCCATCCAGGCCCGCGCGGCCGCGGCCGGATCGGGGCCGCCGGTCAGGTCCACCACCGGCAGGTCGAACCGTGCCGGCGCCGGGTCGATCACCTGGTGCGGCACCCCGTCCTCACCGGCGACCAGCCGGGTCCGCAGCACCTCGTGCCGCACCACCAGGCCGGCCAGCGCCGCAGCGAGCGCCGGCCCGTCCACCGCGCCGTCGAGCTGGATCGCGATGGACGTGTTGTACTCGACCGAGTCCGGCTCGAGCTGGGCCAGGAACCACAGGCGCTGCTGCGCGAACGACAACGGCAGCGGCTCGTCCCGGCCCACCGGCACGATCGGCGGCGCGGCCGCGCCCGGTGCGGCCGCCTCGATCGCCGTGGCCAGCCCGGCGACGGTCGGCGCGTCGAACAGCGCCGCCACCGGTACCTCGACGTCGAACACGGCCCGCACCCGCGACACCACCTGGGTCGCCAGCAGCGAGTGCCCGCCGAGCGCGAAGAAGTCGTCCTGGGCGCCGACCCGCTCCACACCCAGCAGCCCGGCCCAGATCTCGGCCAGCACCTCCTGCACCGGCCCCGCGGGCGCGACGAACGCGCCGGCGAGCGCCAGGCGAGCGGCGTCCGGAGTCGGCAGCGCCGCCCGGTCCACCTTGCCGTTGGCGTTGAGCGGCAGGGACGCCAGCTCGACGAACGCCGCCGGAACCATGAACTCAGGCAGCCGCCCGCGCAGGTGTCCGCGCAGCTCCTCCACGCTCGCCACTCCGGCCGCGGCATCGGCCGGCACGAGGTACCCGATCAGCCGGTCCTGATCCCGATCGGCGACCACCACGGCGTCGGCGACGCTAGGGTGTTCGCGCAGTACCGCCTCGACCTCGCCCGGCTCCACCCGGAACCCGCGGACCTTCACCTGCGCGTCCGCCCGGCCCACGAACTCGAGCCGGCCGTCGCCGCGCCACCGCACCACGTCCCCGGAGCGGTACAACCGGCCGCCATCGCCGGAGAACGGGTCGGCGACGAACCGCTCCGCGGTCAGCTCCGCCCGGCCCGCGTACCCCCGGGCCAGCCCCACCCCGCCGATGAACAGCTCACCAGGCACCCCGACCGGAACCGGCCGCAAGCACCGGTCCAGCACCTGCACCCGCACGTTGCCCAGCACCGACCCGATCGGCGGCGCCGCCCCCGACCCGTCCGACACGGTCAGCCCGGCCGTGCTCATCACCGTCGCCTCGGTCGGACCGTACGTGTTCACCAGGCGCGACCGGCCCGCCCACATCCCCGCAAGGCCAGCGCTGAGCCGCTCCGCACCCACCACCCACGTGTCCACCCCGGGCACCTGCTCAGGGTCGAGCTGCGACAGCAGCGACGGCACCACACTGGCCACGCCGACCCGCTCCGCCCGGATCAACCCGGCCAGCCGCGCCGGCTCCGACCGCTGCGCACCGGCCGCGATCACCAGCGTCCCGCCGCCGGACAGCGTCACCGCCAGATCCAGCACCGCCGCGTCGAACCCGAACGACGCGAACTGCAGCACCACCCGACCCGGCGCCATCCCGAACTCGGGCGCCAGCTGCGTCACCAGGTTCACCAGGCCGCGATGACCGACCACCACACCCTTCGGCACACCCGTCGAACCCGACGTGTAGATCACGTACGCCGCCTCGCCGCCCATGACCGCCGGCAGCGCCACCGCACCCACGCCGTCCAGCGGCAGCTCCTCCAGCCAGGTCACCGCGACCCCGGCGGCCGCCAGCCCGGCCGCGGCCGGGCGCTCGCCCAGCACGAGCGACGCGCCGCCGTCGGCGGCCATGAACGCCAGGCGTTCAACCGGATACCCGGGGTCCAGGGGCAGATACGCCGCGCCGGCCCGCCAGACCGCCAGTACCGAGACGACGAACTCGACACCGCGGTCCAGGCACAGGCCGACCACCGACTCCGGGCCGACCCCCAGCGCGCGCAGCTGCAGCGCCAACCGCTCCGAGCGCTGCCACAGCTCCCAGTACGTCAACGCCGCGTCCCCGCACCGCACCGCCACCGCCGCCGGGTCCGCCACCACCTGCTCGGCGATCAGCTCCGGGACGCCACCCACCGCCGGCAGTGCCGCCACCGGCGCCGCCCAGCCCGTGAGCGCCGCCCGCTCGACCCCGGTCAGCACGGGCAGCTCCGACAGCCGGCACTCCGGGTGGCCCGCGACCGCGGACAACAGCTCCACCAGGTGCCCGACCAGCCGGACCATCCGTTCGGCGTCGAACAGCACGGCGCTGTACTGCACCGAGCCGACCAGCCCCGAGCCGGCCTCGCTCAACGACACCGACAGATCGACCTTGACCGGCATGGGCTCGGGCTCGGACACCTCCTGCGGGCCGGCGTCCTCGCCTGCACCGGCGACGTAGTTGAACAGCACCTGGAACAGCGGCGTGCGCGACCGGTCCCGATCCACGCCGAGCTCGTCGACCAGCTGCTCGAACGGGAGATCCTGGTGCGCGTACGCGGCCAGGGTCCGCTCCCGCACCCGGCCCAACAGCTCCACAAAGGTCGGATCGCCCGACAGATCGGTGCGCAGCACGAGGGTGTTGACGAAGAAGCCGATCAGGCCCTCGACCTCGGCCCGGTTCCGGTTCGCGATCGGCGTGCCCACCACGACGTCGTCCTGACCGGAGTAGCGGCCCAGCAGCGTCGCGAACGCCCCGAACAACGTCATGAACATCGACGCGCCCGCATCCCGGGCGACCACCCGCAGCCCGTCGACGATCTCCGCCGGAACGCTGAACTCCAGCGCGGCACCCTCGGTCGAGCGCACCGCCGGGCGCGGCCGATCCGTCGGCAGCTCCAGCACCGGCGCACCCGCCAGCACCTCCCGCCAGTAGCCAAGCTGGCCATCGAGGACCTCGCCGGTCAGCCACTGGCGCTGCCACACCGCGAAGTCCGCATACTGCACCGGCAACGCCGGAAGCTCCGAACCGGCATACAACGCGCCCAGCTCATCCTGCAGGATGCCGCCCGACCACTCGTCACCGACCACGTGATGCATCGCCAACGCCAGCACGTGCTCGTCGCCGCTCAACCGCAGCAGCGTCGCCCGGAACAACGGCCCCGCCGCCAGATCGAACGGCACCGCCGCATCCGCGTCCAGCCACGCCTCGACCCCGCCCGGCGCCCCGGACACATCCACCACCGGCAGCTCGAACCACTCCGGCGCCGGATCGATCACCTGATACGGCACACCGTCCACGCCGGCCACCAGCCGCGTCCGCAGTACCTCATGCCGGGCAACGAGCCGGCCCAGCGCCTCGGCGACCGCGTCGACGTCAACGGCACCGGCCAGGCGGATCGACATCGGCAGGTTGTACTCGACCGAGTCCGGCTCCAACTGCGCCAGGAACCACAACCGCTGCTGCGCAAACGACAACGGCAGCGGCGCATCGCGCTCCACCGGCACAATCGGCGGCACAACCACACCCGGCGCCGCCGCCTCAATCACACCCGCGAGACCCGCAACGGTCGGCGCATCAAAGACCGCCGCCACCGGCACCTCAACGCCAAACACCGACCGCACCCGCGACACCACCCGCGTCGCCAGCAACGAATGCCCACCCAACGCGAAGAAATTGTCGACCGCCCCGACCCGCTCCACCCCCAACAACTCCGCCCAAACCCCGGCCAACACCTCCTGCACGGGACCCGCAGGAGCCACGAACCCCTCCACCAACGCCAACCGCGACGCATCCGGCGCCGGCAACGCCCGCCGATCCACCTTCCCGTTCGCGTTCAACGGCAACGACACCAACTCCACAAACATCGCCGGCACCATGTACTCCGGCAACCGCTCCCGCACCACCCCCCGCAACCCCACCACCGACAACACAGCCTCACCATCCGGCACCAGATACGCCACCAACCGGCCATCAACGGCCACCACCACCGCGGCAGCAACCCCCGCACACTCCCGCAGCACAGCCTCGATCTCGGCCGGCTCGATCCGGAACCCACGCACCTTCACCTGCGCATCAGCCCGACCGACAAACTCAAGGCGCCCATCCGGCCGCCACACCACCACATCCCCAGTCCGATACAACCGCCCACCATCACCAGCAAACGGGTCCGCAACAAAGCGTTCCGCCGTCAACCCCGGCCGCCCGTAATAACCCCGCGCGACACCAGCACCACCAATCCACAACTCACCCGGCACCCCAACCGGCACCTGACCACCCCACCGATCCACCACATACCAACACGTCCCCGCAATCGGCGTCCCCAACGTCACCGCGTCGACGACCCGGTCACAGGAGGACCAGACGGTGGTCTCGGTCGGGCCGTACATGTTCCACACCTCACCCACCCGCGACACCAGCTCCGCAGCCAGGCCAGCGGGGAACGCCTCACCACCACACAACACCCGCAACCCGGCCCGCCCCGACCAACCATCGTCGAGGAGCATCTGCCACGTTGCCGGCGTCGCCTGCATCACCGACACCCCACCCAACAGATCCGCCAACCGCGCCGGTGAACGCACCGCCGCACGATCGGCCACCACCACCCCACCACCAACCGTCAACGGGCCGAACAACTCCAGACCAGCAATGTCGAACCCGAACGTCGTCACCGCCAGCACCACATCACCGTCCGACAGCCCCGGCCGCGCCGCCATCGCCGCCACAAACGCCGCCAACGCACCGTGCGAAACCGCCACACCCTTCGGCCGACCCGTCGAACCCGACGTATACATCACATACGCCACACCACCCGCCACCACCGAACCCGACACCACATCGACGTCAGCGCCGGCCTCATCCAGCCACAACGTCGTCTCTACCAGCGTTGCCAGCGGCTCCGCAGAACCGCGATGACCGACCAGCACCCGCAACCCCGAATCCGCCACGATGTACGACAAACGCGCCACCGGCTGATCCGGATCCAACGGGACATAGCCCGCGCCGACCTCCCACACCGCCAACGCCGCCACCACAACGTCGACCCCACGCTCCACACACAGACCGACCAACGACTCCGCACCCACACCCAACCGACGCAACCGCCCGGCCAAACCCAACACCCGCCGCCGCAACACCCCGTACGTCAGCACCACATCGCCGCACCGCACCGCAACCCGGTCCGGATCCGTCGCCGCCCAACCGGCGATCTGCGCACCCACACCGCCCGACCACGGCACGACCGCATCGCCCGCGCACCACACCGCCAGATCCGCCGACTCCACCGACGTCAACACCGGCACCTCGGAGAGCCGCACGCCCAGCGCCACACCGGCCAGCAGCCGCTGCAGATGGCCGACCAAACGCGCCATCCGCGCGTCGTCGAACAGCGCCGTCGAGTACTCGACAGAGCCCACCAGGCCGTCGGGCGTCTCGCTCATCACGAGCGTCAGGTCGTACAGCGCCGACACCGCGCCCGGTCCGGCCTGCCCGTCCTCCCCGCTGACGTAGTTGAACAGCACCTGGAACAGCGGAGTGCGGGACCGGTCCCGGTCCACGTCCAGCGCGTCGACGAGATGCTCGAACGGCACATCCTGATGCGCATACGCGGCCAGCGTCCGCTCCCGCACCCGGCCCAGCAGTTCGCCGAACGTCGGATCCCCCGACAGGTCGGTGCGCAGGACGAGGGTGTTGACGAAGAAGCCGATCAGGCCCTCGATCTCGGCCCGGTTCCGGTTCGCGATCGGCGTACCCACCACGACGTCGTCCTGACCTGAGTACCGGCCCAGCAGCACCGAGAACGCACCCAGCAACGTCATGAACATCGACACGCCCGCGTCACGGGCCACCGCGCGCAAACCCTCCACCACATCGGCCGGCACCGCGAACCCAACCACAGCACCCTCGGTCGACCGGACCGGCGGCCGCGGCCGATCCGTCGGCAGCTCCAGCACCGGCGCCCCCGCCAGCGCCTCCCGCCAGAACCCGACCTCACCCTCCAACACCGCACCCGACAGCCAACCCCGCTGCCACACCGCAAAATCCGCATACTGCACCGGCAACGCCGCCAACTCGCCACCGGCATACAACACGTCCAGCTCACGACACAGAATCCCGCCCGACCACGCATCACCCACCACATGATGCATCGCCAAGCTCAACACCGACTCGTCCGCCGACACCCGCAACAACGTCGCCCGGAACAACGGCCCCACCGCCAGATCGAACGGCACCACCCCATCCGCCGCCAACCACGCCCGCGCCGCCGCGACGGGGTCCGGCTCCCCGGACACGTCCACCACCGGCAGCTCGAAC
>NZ_BAABAT010000109.1:0-9600 GCF_039537565.1 Dactylosporangium darangshiense | reverse complement strand
TTAGATGCCAGACAGCGCAGTGGGCCGTTGACTCGCACCGCGACGCTGAGGTGGGCGGCTGTGGCCGTACGACCGAATTCCATCGGATGTTGAGTCGGAGGGCACCATGGGCGCCTTTCTTGGTCAGCTCGGCACCCTACTGGGCGTGGCACTTGGTGCCCTTGCGTCGTACCTCGTGTCGAGCGCCGGTGAGCGCACCCGATGGCGTCGCGCCCAGGCCACCCGGTGGGACGACAAGCGAGCTGCGGCGTACTCCCGGTATGGGCACCTCCTGAAGCAGACGCTCCGCTCCTCGCTCTGGGTGGCCGCTAGCAACGGGCTCCAGTCCCGCGCGCCAATCTTGGCGACGGCCGATATGGAAGTCGATTTGGCGCGAATCGAAGCGGAGCGCAGTGCCGCATGGGAGGACCCTGCTTCTACTCGGAGACACGAACACCATCCGCGCCGGTCGCCAGTACACCTTGGAAGCGTTGCGGCTGGAGCGGGCAGCACAAGAGGAGCCGGTAAATCCCGAGAAGTGGTCGGCGCAACTACGGAATGTGGAGGCGACGCGAGCCGCCTTCCATGCGGCCGCTCGAAGCGATCTTGGGGTGGCTCAGCAGGACTTCGTGGACGAGATGTGGTCCTGGTATCCGATATCGGATGCCGGAGCGGCCATAATCTGCCCACTGCTGTACTTTGCTGCTGTACGGGGACCGAGACGGCAAAGCCGGCACCTGGGGCACCGGCCTTGACCTGCGGAGACTGTGGGCCGCCAGGGACTCGAACCCTGAACCTACGGATTAAAAGTCCGAAGTGGACGATCAACTAGCTCAAGTTCAAGCATAGCAAGGAAAAGTCCGTGAATGGCGCGGCACGTCCGAAGTAGTCCGGCAACGTCGGTGCTGGTCAGCTGGGCCCAGATTCCCGCGAACGCCAATGCCCGCTTTGGATCGGACGCCGAAGTTCCTGAGCCGTACGGCTCCGTCCGCGCCAGGTCGCGAACATCCGAGCAACCAGCGAGCAACCGATCATGCGGAGCCACGCCCGCCCGGGCTCCGCAGTCCCGCCTGCATCCGGATCCGTCGAGACAAGTCGACTGCGGTGGGTTACGGCCCAACCAAAGCATTGCGGGTGCCTGGCTTGCACGTGTCAGGGATCGCGATACGGACCTCGGTGGGATCGGGCCGGTAGGTCAGAGCCATCTGATGCCAACCTCGGTGATGACTGCGGCCAACGCATCGTGAGTCATGCTGCGTGACCAAACGTCGCTTCTCTGACTCTCACTAACGAGGTGTTCGTTCGCTACAGGGCTGCCTTGGTCCCACGGCGCCGGCCAGATGTCGAAGCGGCGAACCTCGATCAGCCCATGCGCCGCTAAGGAGGCGAGCGCGGCTCCGAGGAGCTCCGCAATCCGCTCGAGTGTTGGCCGCTCGCCGACCACACCACCTAGGAACGCCTCAGCGATCTCCCAGAGCGGTCGCGGCGCGTCTGCCTCCAGCGGACCAAGCACTAGGTACTCCGCGTTGGTCAACCCGTCGATCTCGCTCACAGCACCGCAGGAGGTTGGCTCACGCTGCGTCTGAGACGGCTTGTCCTCGGTCGCGGCCGGCTGCGTGGGCGTCGGCGGCTCGGAGTCGGGCGGGCGTGACCGCCGCGCCGAGTGTACAGACAGGCGGCTAGAGACGGCCACGCCACGCCGGGCAACGACCGGCGGCCGGGCGGGGCGACCGCGATGCGATTGGTACGCCGCGTAGGACTTGAACCTACAACCCGCAGATTAAGAGCGCGATCGCGGCGATTCCGCCTGGTTTCGCTAAGTATCGGATGGTGCGGGTCCGTGCCGATTTGCGCAGCGGCTGGATTGCCTTGGCTGTCGGCGTACCACAAGCAGTGCCGGTCAATACGGAAGCCGTCGATCACACATGGATCACACGTCCGGTGTTCTTACGGTCGTGTCTCCTGGATCTTGATTTTGAACCAGGAGGTCGAGTACAGCATTGACCTGCGGTCTGGCGCCCAGTGACGGGTGAGTCATGGCGTAGACGGTCCGCGTGAGGTCCGTGTTGGCGACCGGGTGCAGGGTGACGTCGGGGCTTGGGTGGTGGGCGTGTGCCACGAGCTGCGGCACCAGGGCGACCCCGAGTCCGTGGGCCACCATTCGCAGGACGAGCTGGTAGTCGTCGACCGCGTGCGTGATCCGAGGTGGGAAGCCGGCGACCGCGCAGGCGCGTTGGACCAGGGCGGCGCTGCCGTCCTCTCGAGAGCCGACGATCCAGGGCGCGTCGGTCAGGCGACGCAGGTCCACCGCCTGTCCATCCCTGTCCGACGCCCAGGCGTGGTCGGCCGGCAGAGCGAGGAGTACCGGCTCGACGGCTAGCGGATGGACGTCGAGTTCGGCCGGAGTCTCGCTGGGCGTGAGGTTGTAGCTGTAGCAGACGGCCACTTCACAGCGCCTCGCGCGGAGAGCGGAAAGGGCCTCGGGCGGTTCCAGCTCGTGGAGGGAGACCTGCAGGTCGGGATACCGTGCGCGGGCGGCGACCAGGGCGGGGACCACATGCACCGCGGCGAAGGTCGAGAAGCATGCAACGCCGATCGGTCCGCGCGGGGTGTCGGCGGCTCGCAAATCGCGCTCCGCGGTTTCCAATGCCGCGAGCACGATGCGAGCGTGTGCCGCCAAGCGCAGGCCCTCGTGTGTGAGGCGGACCCGGCGCCCGACCCGCTCCAGCAGCTGCACCCCTGCTTCACGTTCCAGCACGGCGAGTTGCTGGGACACCGCGGAGGAGGTGTAGCCGCAGGCGGCGGCGACCGCGGTCATGGTCCCGCGGTCGGCAAGCTCCCGGAGCAGAAGCAGCCGCACCGGATCGAACATCAAGTGCTCCTAACAGGTCTGTAAAGCAATGCGTGGTGGACCTTAGCGATCCTTCTGCGCCATCCTGCCGGTGGCCCTTCGGCGCGGGCACCGGGCCGGGACGCCTCCGCCGGATCACGCCGGTCGGGCGATGATCAGAGCCGGACAGGGGAGCACGTTGATCGACACATGGCTGATCGAGCGGTATGCGGCACAGGCATGGCCGGCTGCCGAGGCCCTGCAGGAGCAAGGCTGGCTGCTACGGCACACCCCCGGCGTGCCGCGCCGCCGGTCGAACTCCGCCTTGCCGCTTATGCGGGGAGAAGCCCTGCTGGCAGCGCTGCCTCGGGTGGAGGACTTCTATGCCGCCCGGAGGATGCCGGTCGCGGTCCAGGTGTCGCCCGCAGAAGAGCACACCACACTGGACGCGCTGCTCGCCGAGCGAGGATACCGACGGGATGCGGCGACCCTGGTGTGCGTCGCACCCACCAGCACCGTGATTACCGCTTCCCGCCCCGCGGTGCCCCTGGCGCTAACCGTCGCGGAGCACCCGACCCGCCAATGGCTGGACGCCTACGTCGCCCTCGACGGCCACGAGAACAGCCAGCAGGTCGCGGACCAGGTCCTCGCGCGGACACCCGGGCCCGCCGCCTACCTCAGCGTCGAACACGGCGACCGGGTCGTCAGCATGGGACTCGTCGTGGCTGCCCCCGGCTGCGCCGGGATCTTCTGCATGGCTACCCACCCCGCACACCGGCGGCAGGGCAGCGCCACCGCGATCCTGCACATCGGCGCCCGTTGGGCCCAAGCACGCGGCGCCGGGGAGCTGTACCTGCAAGTCATGGACGACAATCACGCCGCGCGCCGACTCTACGAACGCGTCGGATTCCGCGTCTCGCACACCTACCACTACCGGCTCAAGCCCTGAGCCATCCCTGCCTCCGCGCCCACCGCCCCGGTGGGCCGCCAGGGACTCGGGCCTGAAGCTACGTTGTCCGGCGAATGGCGTGTTGCGAGCCATACTGGCGAGTTGACCACGGGAGCTGCGCGCCACCCGGTTGCCGCACCTGCCGACGACGTGGGACACGGTCCGCGCCCAGGGGCACCAGATGGCCAGGCGGCTGTGATGTTGGTGCCCGTGGGTCGCGACCTGCACGATCACCCCCGGTGGGATCTGCACCTTCTACCTGGCGCCGGCTGAGGAACTCGTCCCGTCGCCGTTGCTGCCCAAGCCTGTGCCCCGCGACCCCCGGCGTCCGGGGCGCAACCGCATCCCGGACCGGCAGGTGTTGTGCGGCATCCTGTTCGTGCTGCACACGGGCATCCATTTGTAGAGCTCGCGGGCTGATCCGTGGATAGGACGGTCACGGGTCCAGGTCGCAGCCTTGATCGAGGAATTTGATGAAGATCATTTCAGTTGACTCGAAAGGATCTTGTCGGTCTCATAGATCCGGCCCGCACTCTGACGTGTCGCTACGTGCGACCCGCAGGCGCAGCGGACGGGGACGCTTACGGTGAGCAGAGGGCAGGCATGAATACCAGGACCGACGACCCGAGTAGGTCGAGCAACGAGACCATGGCGGGTGCTGGCAAGGCCGGTGTCGCGGCGGTTCGGCTGCGTGCTGCGAGCAAGGTTTACGGGCGCGGCGCGAGCGCGGTCACCGCGCTGGACGCCGTGACGCTCGAGATCCCCCGCGGTTCGTTCACCGCCGTGATGGGCCCCTCCGGGTCGGGAAAGAGCACATTTCTGCACTGTGCCGCCGGGTTGGACGGTCTCACCTCGGGTTCCGCGTTCATCGGGGGCACCGATCTCAGTGGAATGAACGAGACCCAGCTCACCAAGCTGCGCCGGGAGCGCATTGGCTTCGTGTTCCAGTCCTTCAACCTGGTGCAGGCGCTGACGGTCGAGCAGAACATGATGCTTCCGCTGAGGTGGGCCAAGCAGAAGCCGGACGCAGCCTGGCGGGAGGAGATTCTGCGCCGGGTCGGCCTGGCGGACCGGGCCGGGCGGCGTCCAAGTGAGCTGTCGGGTGGCCAGCAGCAACGAGTCGCCATCGCCCGGGCGCTGGTCACCAGGCCGGACGTGATCTTCGGTGACGAGCCGACCGGCGCGCTGGACACCGTGACCGCCAAGGAGATCCTCGCGTTGCTGCGCTCCTGCGTCGACGAGACCGGGCAGACCGTGGTGATGGTCACCCACGACCCCGGCGCCGCCTCCTATGCCGACACCGTCGTCTTCCTCGCCGACGGTCGCCTCTCCTCGCGGATGGACAACCCCACCGCCGACCGTGTCGCCGAGCGGATGACGCACCTCGGGGCCTGGGCCTGACGCAACGAAGGCCCGGGTCTGGCGCACCGGCGGGCCACGGCCCGATCCGCCTGTCCTGCGAAGGGCTTGCGTATCGCACGACGACTTGGAGAGACGCATGCTGAATATCGCTTGGCACACGCTTCGAAGTCGATGGGGAGCCTTCGCCGGAACATTCGTCGCCCTGGCACTGGGCGCCGCGCTGATGGCGACGATGGGTCTCGTGCTCACGTCCACCCTGTCCGGCGCCGACCGGGGCTCGGGCCGGTACGAGTCCGCCCCCGTCGTCGTCCGCATCGACCCGCATCTCAACGTCGAGATGTCCTGGGGCATCGAGAGCCTTCCGCTGACCGAGAACCGGGGTGTCCCGGCCGATGTCGTCACCAAGGTGGAGGCGCTGGGCAGCACGGTGCAGGACCGGACCTTCTACGCCCAGCTGGCGGGAGGACCGTCCAGCCAGGTCGGCCACCCGTGGTCGATGACCGCCTTCGGCGGCTACCGGCTGACCGCGGGCGCCGCCCCCAGTGCTGCCGACCAGGTGGTGGTGTCCGCGGGTACTGGGGCGGCGCCGGGCGACCAGGTGGCCGTGGTGACCGCTGCCGGGGCCGGCCGCTACACCGTCTCCGGACTGACCGCGCCGGTGACCTTCGAGAACGCGGTGTTCTTCACCGACGCCGAGGCCGCGCGGCTCTCGCCGCGGGTCGACGCGCTGGTGACCTCCGCCGCCCCGGACGTGGTACGGACCGCCGTCGGCGGCGCCGCCCAGGTCCTCTCCGGCACGGACCGGACGCTGGCCGACCCGCAGGCTCAGCAGGACGCCGCCGACCTGGTCGGCGTCGGCACGATGCTCGGCATGGCGGCGGGTGTGGCCGGCTTCGTATCGATCTTCGTGGTCGGTTCCACCTTCGCGTTCTCGGTCAGCCAGCGGCGCCGGGAGCTGGCGCTGCTTCGGGTGTCCGGCGCCACGCCCAAGCAGGTCGGCCAACTCGTACTGGTCGAAGCGGCGGTGATCGGCTCGGCGGCGTCCCTGACGGGTTGTCTGCTGGGGCTGGCCGGCGGTCCGATGCTGGCGCACTGGCTGGCCCACCGGGGGATCGCCCCCGTCTGGTTCAGCGTGCGGATCTCGGTGGCATCTGTCGCCGTGCTGGCCGTGGCTTTCCTGCTGGGGATCGGCCTGGCCATAATCGGGGCCGGTGCCGCGGTGCTGCGGGCGGGGCGGATCAAGCCCATCGAGGCACTGCGCGATGCCGCGGTGGACCGCAAGGCGATGACCTGGATGCGTTGGGTTCTCGGCTGCGTCTCGCTGCTCGGCGGCGTCGGCCTGCTGGCCCTCGCCCCGCTGCTGCCGCCGCTCTACTGGGCTGGGCTGGCCGAGGGCGTCGCCCCCGCGCTGATCGTGGCCTTCGCGCTGCTCTCCCCTGTGGTCATCCCGCCGCTGGCCTGGCTCGCCACCGCACCACTGGCCCGGTCTCGCGGCGCCGGGGCGCTGCTGGTGCGGGCCAACACCGTGACCAGCGTGCGCAGGACCGCCGCCACCACGGCCCCGGTCCTGATCACCGTAGGTCTGCTCAGCTCGCTGTGGGGCACCTCGGGGTCGCTGCAGGCGGCCAAAGCCAGTGAGATCTACAACCAGGTCAGTTCCGCCGATTACGTGGTGGTGCCGCACAGCGCCCCGGGGCTGAACCAGGCCGTGGTGGACCGGGTGCGGGCGGTGGCCGGGGTGGACGAGGTGACCACGGCGCCGACGACGGTCTACACCGTGCCGGGCGTCGACGCGATGTCCGGTCCTTCCGGCTCGCCGCTGCAGCCCTTCGACGCGCGGACGGTGGACACGGCCGGTTTCACCAGCGTGCTGCGGCTGCCCGTGGTCTCGGGCCGGCCCGCGGACCTCGACGACCACTCGGTGATCGTCGACCAGAGCTGGAACCGTAAGGTCGGGGACACCGTGCAGGTCTACCTGGCCGACGGCAGCCAGGTATCGCTGCGGGTCGTCGCGGTCATCAAGACCAGCATCGGCGGCAGCGGTGCGGTGCTGACGGCGCGATACTCCGGGCAGGCGCTGCCGGACGCGATCTACGTCAAGCTCCGTCCGGGTTCGTCCGCGAGCACGGTGCTGCCGCGGCTGCAGGCGGCGGCGGGCGGACCCGGGTCCGGGGCGGCGGCGATGCCGATCGCCAAATGGACCACGGTGGTCGACGCCAAGAACGCCGAGCAGGCCCGGCTGGCGCTGATGGTGATCGCCGGGATCGCAGTGCTCTACACGGCGGTGGCGGTCGCCAACACCCTGGTGATGTCGACGGGCCAGCGGGCGCGCGAGCTGGCGCTGCTGCGCGTCACCGGGTCCACGCCCCGGCAGATCCTGGCGATCGTGCTCGCCGAATCACTGCTGGTGGTCGCGGTGGGGGTGGTGCTGGCGGGCGGCGTGGTCGTGGTCAGTCTGGGCGGGCTGTGGAACGCCCTGCAGCAACTGGTGGGCCACACCACGCCGGTGGTACCGACCGCGCAGTTCCTGGCGGTGAGCGGGGCCTGCGCGGTGATCGCCTCGCTGTCCACGGTGCCGCCCGCCTGGGTCGCGCTGCGCACCCCGGCGGTCCGGCTGATCGGTTCCGGCGGGTAGCCCGGCGAGATGGTGACGTGACTCGGAGCGGCGGCCCGGAACGCACTGGTCGCCGCGTGATCACTCTGCCTCAACTCTCACAAGGGACGACCACGTCCCAGGGCCACATCACCTGGATCAGTTCACGGGGTCCGGCCCGCGAACCGCCGGCGAATGACCTTCACCGCGGGGCCGAATCCGATGGCCGTCAGATGCCAACGCAGCTCCCGGCCGGCCTGGACCCTTCCGAAACAGCCGATTACTTTCGGAACACATCAGGTCCACAGTGGACGAGAAGGGAGGCATTGACCTACGTTTGAGCAGGTCAAATGCCTCATGATGATGCGCGCCCAAAGGGACTCGAACCCCCAACCTTCCGTAGCCTCGGCGAGGCTGTCCAGCTCGGTGCCGCGCTGTCGGCTACGCCTGGTCGTAGCCCTTCAGCTGTTCAGGGCTGCGTCGTCCCGTCCAATTCCGTTGTTGTCAGTCGTTGCTGTCACGCCGCTTCGACTCCCGCCAGCTCGGTAAGCAGCCTGGCGGTTCAGCTGGCGCTCCTGAAGGCGGAGTTGACGACGGCCATGACGTAGGGCCGTTCAGAGGCGGTGCCGGTGGGGTTGAGGGAGTAGGCCACGCGGCGTTTCAGGTCGCGGGTGGCGAAGACGCCGTTGGTCCACCCCGGCATGGAGCCGGTTTTGCCCCAGACGGTGACGCCGTTGTCGAGTGTGGCCCGCATCAGGCCGCCGACACTGAAGCAACTCGTTTTGTTGATGCAGTTCGTGTTGGTCGGCGCGTTGGGCACATCGGGCACTGCGAACACCAACTCCTGCTGAGCGGGCGGGAGGAGCCGGCCGCGGAACAGGGCGGTCAGGAACCGGTCCAGATCAGCGGCGGTGGAGATCATTCCGCCCTCGGCCCATGCCCAGGGGGACTGCTCGGTCACCTCGTCCGTACCGATGTATACGCGGGCGTGCGGTGCGGGGATGGACATATCGTCCGACGAGGGGAGGCTGGTGTTCCGCAGTCCTAGCGGCCGGATGATGCGGCGGGTCAGTTCGTCCTTGAACGTTCGGCCGGTCACCTTTTCCACCAGCAGACCGGCGACGAATGTGTTGACACCGTTGTACTGCTGGACACTGCCGGGCTTGGGCGGCTGCCCCGCCCCTGGACTCTCAGCGGCTGCGAACGCGTTGCGTACCACGTCCCGCGGCGACACGCTCTTCCGCCACCACCCGGGCCCGTCGGCAGGCCCGGGTACGCCGGCCGGGGCGGGCAGGCCGCTGGTGTGGTCCAGGAGCTCGCGCACGGTGACTGTGCCGTATGCGGCCGGGATGAGATCGGGCAGGTAGCGCCGGACGGGCGCGTCGATGGCGATGCGGTGCTCGGCGGCCAGTTCGAGCACGATCGTACTGGTGAAGATCTTCGTCACGCTACCGATTCGAAAGTGAGCGTCGCCGGACACCTCCCCCGCGGTCGCGGTCCAGGGCATCGCTTGACCGTCCCCCGCCACCCTGACCAGTGCACCGGCGACAACGGGATCGGGTAGATGGTTGAGCAGATCCCACATCGGTGCAGGATCAAACGCGGCAACGGCAGCGGGCCGTTGCGGAACCGCAGCAGAGGCCATCACGGCGGGAATACACGCACCTGCTGTGATCGAGGCGAGGGCCACGCCGGTCACGGCCAGGCGGCGCAGGACGGAAGTACGGTGGTGCATCGGGCTGCTCCCAAGGTTGGCGGCACAGAGCCAGAAGACGGTGAATCTCCGGTAACCCTGCCTGGCCCGACATCAAGTGCCAATCGGTGATCACCCTGGGCAGTCCCCGAGACACCCTGAAAGCCTCATGCCACCCACCACACTGGCCCTAG
>NZ_BAABAT010000108.1:0-9639 GCF_039537565.1 Dactylosporangium darangshiense | reverse complement strand
CCGTCCGCCGCCACTCCCGGCTCGGACACCAATCCCCGATCAACTACGAGAACACCACCCACACAGCATCGACTACGCTCACCCGAGCCGCGTAAACCCCGTGTCCAAGATCAGGGGTCAAGGCCCGTGGTCCTGCCGGGCGATCCGGCTGGCGGGTCGGGCAGTGCGTTGGCCGATAGCGGGTCGCTGTCTGCTGATGTGGTGCTGGCGTTGACGTCGGGTTCGGGGTCGCAGGCGGGGGATTGGTCGAAGACGTCGTTGTCGCCGTCGGCATCGTGGTCGCAGGGCGGTTCGTCGGGGGATTTCACGTATACGGTGCCGTTGGCGGTGCCGCCGTCGTTGGGTGGTCCGGCGCCGAATCTGCGGTTGCAGTACAGCTCGGGCAGTGTGGATGGGAAGACGACGGCGACGAACGCGCAGGCGTCGTGGGTCGGGGACGGTTGGGATCTGAGCCTGGGCTATATCGATCGTTCGTTCCGGTCGTGCAGTGATGACGGGGCGGCGACCGGGGATTTGTGTTTCACGTCGGCGAACGGCGACAACGAGCCGATCTCGATCGTGATGGATGGTGTGTCGGGTCAGCTGGTGCGGGACAGCGCCACCGGCGAGTACAAGTCGGCGATCCACACCGGGTGGAGTTTCAAGAAGTACACGGGCGCGGCGAACGCCGACAACGATGGCGAGTTCTGGCAGGTGATGTCGCCGGACGGGACGCAGTACTTCTTCGGTCACGGGGGTGCGTACTCGGCGACGGCGGTGGCGACGAACAGTACGGCGAATGTTCCGGTGTACGGCAACAATCCTGGTGAGCCGTGTTACAAGACCTCGGCGCAGGGCGGCTATGCCGCGTCGTCGTGTCTGCAGACCTACCGGTGGAACCTGGACTACATCGTCGACCCGCGCGGCAACAGCGAGACGATCTTCTACCAGAAGACGACGGGGAAGTACGGCCATAACAACAACCACGGTGTCGCGGACTACGACGCCAACGTGTACCCGATCCGGATCGAGTACGGCACCCGGCAGGGTTCGGAGGGTGCGCCGGGCAAACCGGCACCGATGAAGGTTGAGTTCGGCATCGCAGAACGGTGCAACGACGTCGGGAGCTGCTCGATCGATGTGCCGTGGGACCAGTTCTGCGGGGTGAACCCGACGTCGTGCCCGAACCAGACCAGCCCCGCGTTTTTCATGCAGTGGGCGCTGGCGACGGTCACCACAGCGGTGTTGACGGACCCGGCGAAGGCCACCTATTAGACCGTCGACCAGTGGACGCTCGATCACGACTTCCTCAACCCGTTCACAGCTGACCAGGCGACGCTGTGGCTGGAAGGGCTGCAGCACGCCGGGTTCAGCGGCAGCACGTCGTTGTCGTCGCCAGCGATGGCGTTCGGCGGCGGGGCGCTGGACAACCGGGTCGACTACAACCTCGCCGCGGGTGTGCTGCAGCTGCGCCGGTATCGGCTCAGCCAGATCGAGAACGGCACCGGTGGCCTGCTGACGGTGTACTACGCGGGACCGGACTGCAGCCCGACCAGCATCCCGAGTAGCGCGAACGCCAACATCTACCGCTGTTTCCCACAGTATTGGGCGCCGCAGGGTGGAACGGCCGGGTTCGGCTGGTTCCATAAGTATGTCGTCACCGCGGTGGAGCAGACCGATCTGGCGGATTCGACGGCGCCGCCGGTGTTGACCAGCTACAGCTACAGCCTCGCGCACTCCACGACGAACGTGTTGTGGGGGCATGACCCGTCCGAGACGTCGCCACTGTCGCGGCGGTCGTGGTCGGACTGGCGCGGCTACACCGACGTGACCACGACGACGGGGCCGGTCGGTGGGACGCAGACTGTGTCGTCGGCGTTGTACTACAGGGGTATGGACGGCGACCGGGCCAGCGCCACCGGGGGAACCCGATCGGCCACCATCAACGACTCCCAAGGCGCCACCACGGACGTCAACGTGCTGCGCGGGCAGCTGCGGGAGGCCACGTCGTTCCGACCCGGTGGGCTGCCCTATTCCTCGACGCTGCACAGCTACGGCTACGGCACGGTCGCGACGCGGGCCCTAGCCTACGGGATGGGGAACCTGGTCGCGAACAACTTCGCCGAGGTCCAGACCCGCACCCGCACCCACATCACCACGCCGTCCGGGGCGGAGGGGTGGCGGTGGACGAAGACCACCACCGACACCGACAGCTACACCCTGCCCACCCTAATCCACGACTACGGTGACGAGGCCGACCCGAACGACGACCGCTGCACCGAGATCACCTACGCCGACCGCAGCATCGACCCGGCCAACGGCCGCTACCACGTCAACTACCAGCGGACCAACGTGCAGACCATCTGCGACAAGTTCGGGCCGGGCCATTACATGGCCGGCACGTTCACCTACTACGACAGCAACACCACGGGCACCGGACCGGTCGGCCAGGGCCTGGTCAGCAGGGTCGACGCATTGGACACGGTGGACTACAACACCACGCCGAACCCGACCCTGCACTGGCAAAACACTGCCAACACCGGCTACGACGCGTACGGACGGGTGGTCTGGACCCGCGATCCGATGAACGACGACACGCACAGGACCACGACGCGATACATCCCCGCCGCGGACGCGCCGGTCACCCAGACCGTGGTCACCAACCCGTTGGACCAGCCGACGACCATCACCTTCGACCCGTCGCGCGGCTTGCCGACCCTGGTCAAGGACCCCAACGACAAGGAGACCAACGCCCACTATGACGCGCTGGGCCGGCTCACCGACGTGTGGCTGGACAGCCGCCTCACCACCGACACGCCGAACCTCCACTACGGCTACCTCTACTACACGCTCGTACCGGTTACCCACAACTCGATCGCCACGATCAGATTGGGTCCGAACAACACGACGATCAAAAGCTACGACATCTATGACGGAAATCTGCGGCTACGGCAGAGTCAGACGCCCGCCCCGCAGGCCAACGGCGGGCGGATCATCACCGACACCCAGTACGACGGACGCGGGCTCACCGCCAAGACGACCACGTTCTGGACCTCCGGCCCTCCCGCCGGACTGACCGAAGGATTTGCCGACACCGACGCGGGAGTGAAGAACCAGCACCGCTACACCTACGACACCCTCGGGCGGCCCACCGCCGACGCGTTGTACTCCGTCAACACGCAGCAGTGGCAGACGACCACCGACTACGACGGCAACTTCACCACGGTTACACCGCCCACCGGCGGCATCCCCACCAAGACCTACGTCGACGGCCACGGCAACCCCATCGAACTACGCCAGTACCTTGATGCGGCCGGTAGCTACCAGGCCACCACCTACACCTACGACCCGCTCGACCGCCTCCGGCAGGTCCAAGACCAGTCGGGCAACATCTGGAAGACCGGCTACAACCTGCGCGGTCAGGTGGAGTCCACCACCGACCCGGACAAGGGCACGACCACCATCAGCTACGACCTCGCCGGCCGGCCGACAACGGTCACCGACGCACGTCCGGGCAGCAGCACAACCACGAAGTACGACGAACTCGGCCGCAAAACCGGCCTCTACGACGGCACCACCACCAGCGGCTTCCAACGGGCGAAATGGACCTACGACACCATCACCGGCGCCAAAGGTCACCTCGCCTCCTCCACCCGCTACGTCGCCGGCGGCGCCGGCACCGACGCGTACACCACCACCGTCACCGGCTACGACAACGGCTACCGGCCGCTCGGCGTCACCACCGTCATCCCATCGAGCCTCAACACCCCCGGCCTGCCGTCCGGCACCTACACCACCAGCACCACCTACAAGGTCGACGGATCCGTCGAATCGGTCACCTACCCGGCCGCCGGTGGGCTGGCGGCGGAACAGGTGTTCACCACCTACGACAACACCGGGCGACCCCTCACGTTGGCCAGTCTGGACGCCACATACATCGCCTCCACCAGCTACTACAGCTGGGGGGCGCCGTTCCAGCAGATCAACGGCAGCGGCACCAAACGGGTCCAGCAGACGACGACCATGGACGAGACGACCGGACGGCTGACCAGCAGCAAGGTCGAGACCGAGAACCAGTCGACGCCGAACCTGTGGGTGGAGCGGCTCACCCAAAACTACGGCTACGACCGGGCCGGCAACGTCAAGAACATCACCGAAACCAGCGCCGGCGCCACCGTGTCCAACGAGTGCTTCACCTACGACCAGTTGCGTGAACTGACCGAGGCGTGGACCACCACCGCCGCCACCTGCCAAGACCCGCCGACCATCGCGGACGTTGGTGGCCCGGACGCCTACTGGACCACCTATGGCTACCAGACCGGGACGAGCACCTACAACAACGGCAACCGCAAGACCGAGGTCCGCCACGCCATCGGCGGTGGCAGCGACACCACACGCACCTACAACTACACCGACCCCACCAAACACCACACCCTGAGCAACGTCGCCACCACCGGCGCCACCACGAGTACCGATAGCTACACCTACGACAACGCCGGCAACACCCTCACCCGCACCATCGCCGGGACCGGCCAAGCCCTCGACTGGGACAGCGAAGGGCACCTCACCACCGTCACCGACACTACAGGCGTCACCAGCTACATCTACGACGCCAACGGCAACCGCCTCATCGCCAAAGACCCGACCGGCGTCACCGCATACCTACCCGGATTTGAGGTCCGCAAGGCCGGCACCACCACCACCTGCACCCGCTACCTCGGCCCCGCCACCCGCACCCCAACCGGCACCACCTGGATCACCAGCGACGCCCACGGCACCGGCCAACTCGCCATCGACGCCGCCACCCTCGCCGTAACCCGCCGCAAAACCGACCCGTTCGGCAACCCCCTCGGCACCGACCCCACCTGGCCCAACCCCCACGGCTTCGTCGGCGGCATCCGCGACAACACCGGCCTGACCCACCTCGGCGCCCGCGAATACGAACCGATCACCGGCCGGTTCATCTCCGACGACCCGGTCACCGACGTAGCGGATCCGCAACAACTCAACGGCTATGCGTACGCCAATAACACACCTGTCAGCAGCAGCGATCCAACCGGACTGCGGACCGACGACCAGTATTACCAGCCGGGCGGCATGAACGACTCGGTACCGACACCACCGGCTGTCAAGCCAAAGGCAGGAGATGAGCGGCTACGGAACATCATCGATGACCTCTACCGCGATGGCGCCTCACGGGGCGACGGCACGACAGCGGGTGCGCTTGAGGAGGAGATGCGCACGGGCGAACCCACCATGTCGCGGAACAATGAGACAGGGGAGATGGAGGGCACTTGGCATTACGATAAGGCTGCAAATAAGGCAAACGCCCTCGCAGGTCTGCTTCGAGAGAATGAAATCGCGAAGGCGGAAGGCCGCCCGCCAACGCTTTCCGCGGATGACGAACGCATTGCCAAGGCTGAGCTCAAACGCTTATGGAAATCGCTGAACACCGAGATGCCCGACGAGATGAAGCGCTACTACCTTGAACCCGCGAGGGCGGAAGCACTCAAGAATCAGTTGAAAGCGCTACGAACTAACAAGTACATCGCCAGCGTCACCGGAGCTGAAGTCGAAACACGGCTCAGCAGAAACGGTAGGACGACAGTCTTTACAATGAAGACCCTGCCTGCGGTGGAAGGCGCTGCGAGGTTTTTCCTTCTCGTCGACGTCGCCGCGTTCACTATGGTGGCAACAACAGACGGATGGGACGCGGCCGTCAGTAGCTTCATATACATGTGGATCGGCGATCCGTGGGGGGGGGGGGGGGGGGCGCCGACGTGCTGTGCCCCAAAGGCACAACGAAACCGAACTGCCAATTTTGACCGAGCATCGCTGAAGGAGAGAGGGACCCGGGTGGACCGCATCGAGGCGTCGCTCGCCGCCGTCGACTGGAGCAGCATCATCGGCGAGCGATGGGACGGCGAGGAGGAGCCGTTGGCGGACATGCCGAGGATGGTGCGCGATCTGTGGCACGCCGACTTGAGTCGGCGCTGGCACGCGGCGGACTACGTGGCGGCGGCGGGGTTCGAGTACGCGAGCCTCCGCGACGCCACGGTGCCGCTGATCCCGGTATTCGTGGCGGTACTGACGGATCCGCGCTCGGAAGCGCCGACGTTGCACGACATCTGGGACCCGGAGCTGCCGCTGCGGGCCAGGCTGCTGAACCTCCTGGCGACGGCGGCGGACGCTGCCGCGTGGGGCGGTGTGGACGAGGAGTTACGGGCGAAGGCGGCGGTGGTCGCGGCGGACGCCGATGCGGGCATGTCGCTGGCGGACCGTGTCGCCGGGGCCGAGGCGCCGTTGCGGCTCGGGGTGCGGGCGCTGGCCGGACGGGTGCTCGGCGACCTGCTGCCGTTCCTCGACGACCCTGATCCGCGGATCGCGCACGCGGCGGTGTTTGCGGTGTCGCAGTTCGCGCGGTTGGGGCCTGACGCGCGCGGTGCGGCGGTCCGGGCGCTACTGGCCGTTGCGCAGCGCACGGATGGTGTGGTGAGTGTGGCGGGCGAGGCTGCGTACGGGCTCGCTGTGCTGGGGGCGGACACGACGTCGCTGCTGAGCCATCCGGCGTTGGTGGTGCGTGCCTGTGCGGCGCTGTCACCGGCGACGGCCGGCGACGCCCGCTCGGTCGCGGCGCTGGAGGAGGCGTTGCGGTACACCCCGGCCAACGACCGCTGGCGACCACCGGGCTCATCTGCGCCGGGACGGAAGCGGCTGCACATCGAAGTGGCCGGGGCCGCCGCGCAGCGTGCGGCCAGCTTCGACGACCTCGTGCCGGGCGCCTTCGTCGTGGCCACCCCGGAGGCGGAGTCGACTGAGGCCGGGTGGGGGCCTCTGCTGCGGGTCGCGTTCCCGCCCGGATGGCCACAGCGCCCGCTCACCGGCAACCAGCGCGAGTTCCTGCGCCGGCTGGTCGACAACGACGACATCTGGGGCGAACGGGCGGAGTCCGCCATGCCGTACTTCGCAGCGGTCGGCTTGCCCGAGGACCGCGAGGCCTGTCGGGCCATTGCCACAGGTACTGGCACCTCTTGATGTGTAGCGTTCGCCGCTTCGAGCCCACCGCTTGAGATGCGACGTCCACCTGAGCGAGGCGTTTCCGCTCATGTATCACTGGCGAGTGCTGCCCGGGGCGCCGCCGCTGGCCGACGAGATCGCGGACAGCGAACGTGTGGTCGCGTACTGGGACGGATCGACGGCGGTGCGGCAGCGGCTGCACGCCCTCGCCCAGGCATCAGCGAGCGTGGTGCTGTTCCTGGAATACATCCCGCAGAACCTGCACGCCTGGCTGACCAGTCAAATCGCCGCCGGCCCGGACGCCGTCACCGCCGCCTGCGCCATGGTGCAGCGACGCTTACAGGCCGACATCGCCTTCATGAACGCCAACGGCCTGTTGCACCTCGACGCCCATTTCCGCAACATCCTGAGCGACGGCCACCGTCTCTACCTCGCCGATCTCGGCCTGGCCACCTCGCCCCGGTTCGACCTGTCCACCGACGAGCGGGACTTCCTCGCCCGCCACGCGAGCCACGACGCCAACTACGCCGTGCGGGAACTGCTCAACTGGACAGTCGCCAACGTCGTTGGGATACCTGCCCCTGTCGAGCGCTACGACCATATCCGCCGCTGCGCTGCGGGAACCCGACCTGCCGGCGCCTCCGCGCCGGTCGCGGAGCTGATCAGCCGCTACGCACCGGTCGCGGCCATCCTGAACGACTTCTACTGGAACGTGTTCGGCGTGAGCCGGGCAACGCCGTACCCGGCTCAGGAGATCACGCAGGCAATGGCTGTGGTCCCCGGCTTCGCGCCCGTGCCGTCGCCCCACAGCCCTGCGCCTTATCTGGCTGATCAGCTCATCGACGGTCCCATCCCCGAGATGTGGACCTACCAGGAGAACCAACCATCACGCTGAAAGACTTCATCCACAGGTATTGACAATTGCTCCGCGCGGGTTGCGTATCGCCGCAGCGATCAGCGAACTTTGCCGCTGCGATCTGAAGTTGGCCGCACAGGCTCGGCGCGGCCCCTGATCGGCGAATGCAACAGCACCCGCGCTGGGTTCGCGCCGGGCCAATCGGACATTGCTCCCACATAGGCATCTATCGTCGCCACCGACTTGCCGAAGTCCCAGCTCATCGAGCTGTGACTTCATGGCAGTCAAATGTCCGTATTGTATGGGTGGACCACACGTTGCAGAATCCGAACCGTATTCCAGCAGCTCACGGCCCGATTGTGACAGTCAGGCCAGTCGGAACCCGGCGGTCATAGGATCGGCGGGCGCTGGTTCGAATTTCCGGGTGGATACGTCTCAAAGCTGCGCACCCTCGGGCCGCTTGGCTGTAGCGGCTGATATGCCGATCGGCTAGCCGGCAGGTATGCGCCATGGTTCCATGTTCAGTCGGTCCCCAAGAACATGGAAACGGGCCGTGACCAGCGCCGATGCGAAAGTGTGGTCATCGGCGGTCGCTGGCCGGTGGCCGCCGGGAGGTCGGTAGCCAGCGGTTCGAGCCCGTTCGCATCGAAGATGTCGGACGGGCTCGAACCCGGTGAACCGAGGGTCGGCAGGGAGACCGTGCCTTCCTTGTTCGATGACCGGAGGTGACGGTCGCGGCGGTGCGGCGTCGGCATGAGCCGCAAGCTGCGGGTGCTCCTCGGCAGTGACGATGGTCAGGTCGCGTTTAGGGGTTGGTGTCGGAGGTCCGAGTTGTATCCGATGCTTACGCCATCTGGCTGGTGGGTCTCGCCGGCGTCTGGACCTGTCGAAGACGAGGCAACTTCGGCGGGTTACGGCCTGACCGGTGGGAGTGCTTGATCGATTCACTCATCTGCCGATGAGCGCGTGTGTCAGGTGCCCTTCCGTTCACGCTGAATCTCCGCCATGGCGTCCCGACGTTGTGCGGCAACCCAGCCGGCAGGGTCGGCGTCATAGTCCCGGCATCGACGACGCCACTCGTGGAGTTCCGACCAGATGTCGTCCTGGTTTCGCACATAAGCCCCCGGTGGTCCGTGGCCAACGAGACGGCCGTCGTCCGAGCGGTAGGTCATGTCGAGGCCATGGAGGTACTGCAATGCCTGCATCACCAGCAGGTCAGGCTCGGTCCCGTACTCGGCAAACATGAGCGGTTCTGCCCAAGCGGATACCGTCTCACGCGCGATTTCACCTCGCGCAACTGCCTGCCAATGCTCATCCACATCCGCTCGGCTGGGTGGAGCGATCAAGACCATTCGATCATTATCGCTCGGCGGTCATCCGCTCATGGCCGCGGTGTGCGCTCGTGGCACGAGGCGGCTTGGTCCGGCGCGCAGTCGGTAGCCTTACTTGCCGAGCTTGACCGCTGGTCAGGCTCGTCCCGGCCAGTGCATACTCACTGCCCATGACGTACGACCTCGCCGTCTGGAAAGGCGACCGCCCAGACGAGTCGAACGCGGCCGAGACCTTCACCGCCTTGTATGGCCAGTACATCGGACGAGACGACCAGACACCGCCCACGCCGGCGATCAGGGCATATGTGGAGTCGCTTTTGGATCGGTGGTGTCGCGGCTTCCTGAAGACTGACCCCCAGCGGATTTTTGAATATTGACCCCTCCGTTCTGATGATCTTGGAGGGTGTTGACCGTGGAGGACTGGGCAGAGATCCGTCGTTTGCATAGGGCGGAGAG
>NZ_BAABAT010000107.1:0-10021 GCF_039537565.1 Dactylosporangium darangshiense | reverse complement strand
CAAACCCGCACCACCGCCCTGGACGCCTACACCCACCAAGACCTCCCCTTCGAACAACTCGTCGACCAACTCACCCCCACCCGCAACCGCGCCCAAACCCCCCTCATCCAAACCCTCTTCAACTACGCCCGAACCGACGAGGTCATCCACGCCGGCGAGGAGTCTCCGATGGCGGCGTACGCCAAGTGGGACCTCACGCTGGCCTTGGTGGAGACCGGCGATGCCATGGCTGGGGCGATGCGGTACAGCACCGCTCTGTTCGATCGGGCGACGGTCGAGCGTCTCGCCGGCCACCTGCAGGTGCTGCTGGCGGCGGTGGCGGCGGATGCGGAGCGTCCGGTGTCACGGCTGCCGCTGCTCACCGCGGTGGAGGCCGCACAGCTGGCGGAGTGGAACGACACGGCCGTCGAGTGGCCGGCGGTGGGTTCGGTGCTGGAACTCATCGACTTCGATCGGGACGGCACGGCGATACGGTTCCAGGACCAAGCCCTGTCGTACCGGGACCTGAACCGGCGAGCCAACCAGCTCGGCCACCACCTGCAAGCCGCCGGAGTCGGCCCGGACAGCATCGTCGCGCTGGAGTTGGACCGCGGCCCTGACCTGCTCATCGGGATCCTGGCGGTCTGGAAGGCCGGCGGCGCCTACCTGCCCCTCGACCCCGCCCACCCCGCCGAACACCGCCACCACCAGTACACCGACAGCCGCGCCCAGCTACGCATCGACGCCGACTACCTCGCCACCACCGCGACCGCCGTCGCTGCCCAGCCCGTCACCGCCCCGCCCGGGCGCACGCACCCCGACCAACTGGCGTACCTCATCTACACCTCCGGCTCGACCGGCCGACCCAAGGCCGTCGCGTCCACCCACCACGGCCTGCGCAACCGCCTCGCCTGGTTCCAGACCGCGCACCGCCTGGCCTCCACCGACACCGTGCTGCACAAGACGCCGACCACGTTCGACGTGTCCGTCTGGGAGCTCATCGGCCCCCTCGCCGCCGGCGCCACCCTGGTCATCACCGAACCCCACCGCCACCGTGACCTCGACCACCTCCTGCACCTGCTGCACACCCACCAGGTCACCACCACCCACTTCGTCCCGTCCCTGTTCCACGAATTCGTGCACCACCCGTGGCCGGGCGCGCTCCCCGACCTGCGGCTGGTCCTCTGCGGTGGGGAGGCCCTGGATTCGGCCGACGTCGCCGCCTTCTACCGGCGCCACCCGACCGCCACCGTCCTCAACATGTACGGACCGGCCGAGGCGTCGATCGACGTGTCGTCCTGGCCGTGTGCGCGCCCCGGCGAGGGCCGCAGTGTTCCGATCGGGCACCCGATCACCAACACCGCCTTGCACTTGCTCGATCCGCACCTCAACCCGGTCCCGATCGGCGTCACGGGGGAAATCCACATCGGCGGCGACAACCTCGCCCGCGGCTACCTCCACCAACCGGCCCGCACCGCCGAACGGTTCATCCCCAACCCCTTCGCCAGCGACGGCAGCCGCCTCTACCGCACCGGCGACCTCGCCCACCGCCAACCCGACGGCCAACTCGACTTCCACGGCCGCATCGACCACCAGCTCAAGGTCCGCGGCCACCGCATCGAACCCGCCGAGATCCAACACACCCTCACCGGCCACCCCGCCATCACCGCCGCCCACGTCACCGCCCACCAGCACCGCCTCGTCGCCTACCTCGTCCCAGCCAGCCCCACCGCCCCGATTCCCCCCGCCGACGAACTGCGCACCTTCCTGCGCGCCAAACTCCCCGACTACATGATCCCCGCCATCTTCATCGAACTCGATCACTTCCCCCTCAACACCAGCGGCAAAATCGACCACCACGCGCTCCCCACACCCGACACCAGCCGCCCCGACCTCACCGCCCACTACCAGGCCCCGACCACCCCCACCGAAGAAATCCTCGCCGGCATCTGGGCCGACCTGCTCCACCTCGACCGCGTCGGCACCACCGACAACTTCTTCGACCTCGGTGGCCACTCGCTGCTCGCCACCCAAGCCATCACCCGCACCCGCACCGCCTTCAACACCCACGTCCCGCTCGGCGCCCTCTTCGACAACCCGACCATCGCCGCCCTCGCCGCCACCATCGACCTCACCACCACCGACCCCGCCACACCCCCGATCACGCCCACCGACCGCGACCAGCCGCTGCCGCTGTCCTTCGCCCAGCAGCGCCTGTGGTTCCTGCACCAGCTCGAGCCCCATTCGGTCGAGTACAACAACCTCGTCACCATCACGCTGCACGGCTCCGTCGACGCGGCCGCGCTGGCCGGCGCGCTGAGCAGGGTGGTCGAACGCCACGAGATCCTGCGGACCCGCCTCGTGACCGGCCCCGACGGCGTCCCGGCCCAGATCGTCGACCCGCCGGCCGCCTTCCCGCTGGAGGTGGTGCAGGACGCGACGGAGGACGGGGCACGGGACCTGCTGACGCAGCGCCGGCTCACGCCCTTCGACCTCGCCACCGGACCGCTGCTGCGGGCCACCCTCGTCCGGCTGTCATCGGACCGGTACGTCCTGGCGCTGTGCATGCACCACGTCGTGTCCGACGAGTGGTCGGCCCGGCTCCTCCGGCGCGAGCTGTTCGCGGTGTACCACGGCGCATCGCTGCCGCCGCTGCCGGTCCAGTACGCCGACTACGCCGCCTGGCAGCGACGCTGGCTCACCGGCCGCGTCCGTGAAGAGCAGCTCGAGTACTGGCGCACCCAGCTCGCCGACCCGCCGGTCCTGGACCTGCCGACCGACCGTCCCCGGCCGCCGCAGCGCTCCAGCGCCGGCGCGATGGTCGCCTTCACGGTCCCGCCGCAGCTCACCGCAGCGCTCAAGGAGCTGTCCCGCAGTACCGCCACCACGATGTTCATGCTCCTGCACGCGGCCTACGCGGTGCTGCTGCACCGCTACACCGGCCAGGACGACCTGCTCGTCGGGATACCGATCGCGAACCGGACCCGGGCCGAGACCGAACACCTCATCGGGTTCTTCGTCAACACCCTGGCCCTGCGCACCCGGCTGCACGACGACCCGACGTTCGCGGCGCTGCTCGCCCGGACCCGGGACACCGCCCTGGCGGCGTACGCGCACCAGGATCTGCCGTTCGAGCAGCTGGTCACCGAGCTCACCCGCGATCGCGACCGGTCCCGGACACCGCTGGTGCAGACCCTGTTCAACTACGCCACGGTGGACCCGGGCGCCGCCACGGTCTCGGCGTCGGTGTCGCTCGACGATCCGGTGCTGGACAGCGACATCCTGTTCGACGTCGTGCTGTCGATGGCCGAGCGCGGCGACGGCCTGATGGCCACCCTGGAGTACAGCACCGCGCTGTTCGACCATGCGACGGCCCGGCGGATGGCGGAGCACCTGCTGGTCCTGCTCGCCGGCGTGGCCGCCGATCCCGGGCGGCCCGTGTCCGAGCTGCCGATGCTGTCGGCCGCGGATGGCGCGCAACTCGCCGCGTGGAACGACACGGCGATGCCGTTGCCCCGCACCGGGGGCATCGACGAGCTGGTCGAGGCGATGGCCGGCCGCCATCCCGACGCCCCGGCGGTCGAGGACGGCCACGCGACGCTGACGTACCAGGCGTTGGACGCGGCCGCGAACCGGATGGCCCGGCACCTGCTGTCCCTCGGCGTCGGCCCGGAGACCGTGGTCGGCCTGCACCTGGAGCGGGGCGTCGACGTCATCGTCGCGATCCTCGCCGTCTGGAAGGCCGGCGGCGCCTACCTGCCGCTCGACCCGGCCTATCCGCCGGACCGGCTCGCCTACATGCTGCGCGACAGCGGCGCCCGGCTGCTCATCACCAGCCGGGGTACCGCCACCGCCTGGCCTGGCGGGACGCCGCCGACGCTCGTCGTCGACGACCCCGCCACCGTGGCCGCGCTCGCGGCGATGCCGGCGGGCCGGCCCGGGCCGTCCGCGGCGGCGGAGCGCTCGGCCGCGGTCATCTACACCTCCGGGTCCACGGGGCGGCCCAAGGGCGCCGTGGTCACCCACCACAACCTGACATCGCTGCACGCCGCCTGGTCGCACACCCACTTCCGCGCCGGTGACCGGCACCGGTGGCTGTCGCTGACCAACATCAGCTTCGACGTGTTCACCGGCGACCTGATCCGGGCGCTGTGTGACGGTGGGACGCTCGTGCTCGCGCCGATCGGTGTGCAGACCGACCCGGCGCGCTTCGCCGCCTTCCTCGCCGAGCATCGGGTCACCGCGTTCGAGTGCGCGCCGCGGTACATCGACCAGCTGACCGGGCACCTCGACGCCGCCGGGGCCGGCCTGCCCGAGCTGCGGCTGCTCGTCGCCACCACCGACACCTGGCACACGTCGGCGGCGGGCCGCACGCGGCGGGTCCTGCCGCACGTCCGGCTGCTGACCGGCTACGGCCTCACCGAGGCCAGCATCGACAGCACGTACAGCGACCTCGCCGGGCCGCCGGAGCACGACTCGCCCACCCCGATCGGGCGGCCCCTGCCCAACACCGGCGCCCATCTCCTGGACCGCCACCTGTGCCCGGTCCCGATCGGCGTTGTCGGCGAGCTGTTCATCGGTGGGTCCGGCGTCACCCGCGGGTACACCGGGCGCCCCGCGCTGTGCGCCGAGCGGTTCGTGCCGGACCCGTTCTCCGCCGACGGCGGCCGGCTGTACCGCACCGGCGACCTCGCGCGGCGCCGCGCCGACGGGCAGCTCGAGTTCCTCGGCCGCAACGACCAGCAGGTCAAGGTCCGCGGCCACCGCATCGAGCCCGCCGAGGTCGAGCAGGCGCTGACCGCCCATCCGGGCATCGCCGCCGCCGCCGTCGTCGCGCTCGACGAGCGGCTCGTCGCCTACCTGGTCGGCGCCGGCATGCCGGCCGCCGACGAGCTGCGCGCGTACCTGCGCACGACGCTGCCCGAGCACCTCGTCCCGTCGGTGTTCGTCGAGCTGGCCGAGCTGCCGCTGACGCCGAACGGCAAGATTGACCGGGCCGCGCTGCCCGCCCCCGACACCACCCGGCCCGACCTCATCGGCGGCTACCGGGCACCGGCGACGGCCACCGAGGAGATCATCGCCGCGATCTGGGCCGATCTGCTGGGACTGGACCGCATCGGCGCCACCGACGACTTCTTCGACCTCGGCGGGCACTCGCTGCTCGCCACCCAGGCCGTCACCCGCATCCGCGCCGCGTTCGACGTCGACCTGCCGCTGGCGACGCTGTTCGACGGGCCGACCGTCGCCGCCCTCGCCGCCGCCGTCGGCCGCACGCCGGAGGGCACCTCTGTCGCGCCGATCACGCCGGCCGACCGCGACCAGGCGCTGCCGCTGTCGTTCGCACAGCGGCGCCTGTGGTTCCTCGCCCAGCTCGATCCGGACGCCGTCGAGTACAACCTGTCCAGCGCCGTGCCGTTCGGTGCCGTCGACATCCCGGCGCTCACCGCGGCGCTCACCACGATGGTGGAGCGCCACGAGATCCTGCGCACGCGGCTCGTCACCGCCGCCGACGGCATCGCATACCAGGTGATCGACCCGCCCGCGGCGTTCCCGCTGGAGCTGCTGGACGTGTCCGGCGAGGACGACCCGGGGACGCTCGCGCGGCAGCATTTCGACCGCGACGCGCGGGTGCCGTTCGACCTCGCGACCGGGCCGCTGCTGCGCGGGCGGCTGATCCGGATTGCCGAGGACGAGCACATCCTGGCGCTGCACACCCACCACATCGCCTCCGACGAGTGGTCGGCGAGGATCTTCCGCGGCGAGCTCGCCGCCCTGTACGGCGGCGCCACGCTGCCGGCACTGCCGATCCAGTACGCCGACTACGCCGTCTGGCAGCGCGACCACCTGACCGGCCCGGTGCTGGACGCGCAGCTGCACTACTGGCGGACCCAGCTCGCCGACCCGCCGATGCTGAACCTGCCCACCGACCGTCCCCGCCCGGCCATCCGCTCCGCCGAGGGCTTCGTCGTCGACTTCGCGGTCCCGGCGGCGGTGGCGAGCGGGCTCCAGGAGCTGTCCCGCCGGCACGGCGCCACGATGTTCATGACGCTCCTGGGCGCCTACGGGACCCTGCTCTCGCGGTACACCGGCCAGGACGACCTGCTGATCGGCACCCCGATCGCCAACCGCAACCAGGCGGAGACCGAGGGGCTGATCGGGTTCTTCGTCAACACCCTCGTCCTGCGCGCCCGCCTCGACGGCGACCCGACGTTCGTCGAGCTGCTCTCCCGGGTCCGCGCCACCGCCCTGGACGCGTACACCCACCAGGACCTGCCCTTCGAACAGCTCGTCGACGAGGTGGTGCACGAGCGGGACCGTTCCCGTACCCCGCTCATCCAGACCCTGTTCAACTTCGACACCGGCGACAGCGCCGCGGTGCCCGACGAGGGCCGCGGGCCGGTCGCGATCCCGGTGAAATGGGACCTCATCCTCACCATGGTCGAGTCTGGCGGGCAACTGGCCGGCGCGATCGAGTACAGCGCGGCGCTGTTCACGCACGAGACCGTCGAGCGGATGATCGGGCACCTGCAGACCCTGCTGGAGGCGATCGCCGCCGACGCACAGCGACCGCTGTCGAGCCTGCCGATCCTCACCGTCGCCGAGGAGGCCCGGCTTGCGGCTTGGAACGACTCCGCGGTACCGCTGCCGCCGACGCCGACCGCCCACGACCTGGTCGCGGCGACGGCCGCGGCCACGCCGGACGCCACCGCGCTCGTCTGCGGCGACCAGGTGGTGACCTACCGGCAGCTCGACGAGCGGGCCAACCGGCTCGCTCACCATCTCATCGCCCGCGGTGCCGGGCCCGAGACCGTCGTCGCGCTGTGCCTGGACCGCGGGGCGGACCTCGTCGCCGCGATTCTCGCCGTGTGGAAGGCCGGCGCCGCCTACCTGCCGCTCGACCCGGCGGACCCGACCGAGCGGCTGGCCTACATGGTGGCCGACAGCGGCGCGGCGCTGCTGGTCGGGCACCGGGCCACTGCCGACCGGCACGACCTGCCGCTCGACGTCGTCCGGCTCGACGACGACGCCGTCGCCGCGCGGCCGGCGACCGCGCCGGGCATCACCGTCCATCCGCAGCAGGCCGCCTACGTCATCTATACGTCGGGCTCCACCGGCCGGCCCAAGGGCGTGCAGTCCACGCACGCCGGGCTGCTCAACCTGGCCACGGCGCTGCCGCGCATCGTCCCGGCCGGCCCCGGCGTCGCCACGCTGCAGCTGGCGTCGATGAGCTTCGACGCCTCGGTGTGGGAGATCGTGATGGCGCTGACCGCCGGCGCGACGCTGGTCGTGGCCACCGCGGCGGAACGGGCCGACCCCGAGCGCCTCGCCGCGCTGGTCCGGGCGCGCGACGTGAGCATCGCGACGCTGCCGCCGTCCCTGCTGGCGGTGCTCGATCCCGGTACCGTCGCGGGGCTGACCACGGTGGTCAGCGCCGGGGAGCGGCTTGATCCCGGTCTCGTACCGGCCTGGGCACGGGGTCGCCGGCTGCTCAACGCCTACGGGCCGACCGAGGCCAGCGTGTGCGCCAGCGCGGCGGACGTGACGGCCACGGACGGGACCGCGGCGTCGGCGCCGCCGATCGGCGGGCCGGTCGGCAACGTCGTGCTCCACGTCCTCGACGCCACGCTCCGGCCGGTCCCGGTCGGCGTGCCGGGCGAGCTGTACCTCGGCGGCGCCGGGCTGGCGCGCGGCTATCTGCGCCGGCCCGCCCTCACCGCGTCGTCGTTCGTCCCCGATCCGTTCGCCGGAGACGGCACGCGGCTGTACCGCACCGGCGACCTCGCCCGCCGCCGGCCCGACGGGCAACTGGAGTACCTCGGCCGCACCGACCACCAGATCAAGGTCCGCGGCCACCGCGTCGAACCGGCCGAGATCGAGGCCGCGCTCGTGCGCCATCCGGGGGTGGCGGCGGCGGTAGTCACCGCGGCCGGCGACCGGCTGGTCGCGTACTTGGTTCCGTCGCTGCCCGCCGCCGGCATCCCGGCCGTCGAGGAGCTGCGCGCACACCTGCGGGCGGCGCTGCCGGAGTACCTGACCCCGTCGGCGTTCGTCGAGCTGGCCACGCTGCCGCTGAACCGCAACGGCAAGCTCGACCGGGCCGCCCTGCCCGCGCCGGACCTCACCCAGCGCGCGCTCGCCGGCGGCTACCGGGCCCCGGCCACACCGGCCGAGCGGGCGATCGCGGCGATCTGGCAGGAGCTGCTCGGCGTCGGACGGATCGGGGTCGACGACGACTTCTTCGACCTCGGCGGCCACTCGCTGCTGGCGACCCAGGTCGTCTCCCGGATCCGCACGGCGCTGGGCGTGGAGGTGCCGCTCGCCCTCATGTTCGACCGGCCGACGATCGCCGGGTTCGCGGCCGGCCTCGGCGGCGCGACGGCCGACGCCACCGCGCCGATCAGCCCCGTGAGCCGCGACGGCCTCCTGCCGCTGTCGTTCGCCCAGCAGCGCCTGTGGTTCCTGACGCAGCTCGATCCCGGGTCGGCGGAGTACAACATCGCCGCATCGGTCCCGCTCGACGGCCCGCTCGACGTGGCCGCGCTGGCGGAGGCGCTCGGCGGGGTCGTGGCCCGGCACGAGATCCTGCGGACCCGCCTCGTCGCCGGCGCGGACGGCGTGCCGCACCAGGTCATCGACCCGCCGCACCCGGTCCCACTCGACGTCGTCGACGCGCCGTCGGCAGCGGCCGCCCGCGCGGTGCTCACCCGGCACGGGCAGGTGCCGTTCGACCTGGCCCGCGGACCGCTGCTGCGGGCCCTCCTGGTCCGCATCGCCGACGACCGGCACCTGCTCGGCCTCTGCATGCACCACGTCGTGTCCGACGAGTGGTCGGCCACCATCCTGCGCCGCGAACTGTCCACGTTGTACACCGGCGGCTCCCTGCCCCCGCTGCCGGTCCAGTACGCCGACTACGCCGTCTGGCAGCGGCAGTGGCTCACCGGTGCCGTACTGCAACGGCAGCTGGACTACTGGCGCACCCAGCTCGCCGGCCCGCCGGTGCTGGACCTGCCGACCGACCGGCCCCGGCCGCCGGTACGCTCGACCGCCGGCGATGTCGTCAGCGTCGTCGTCCCCGCCGCGGTCGCCGATGCGCTGCGCGAGCTGACCCGCCGCCACCACGGCACCATGTTCATGACCCTGCTCGCCGCCTACGGGGTCCTACTGCACCGGCACACCGGTCAGGACGACATCCTGATCGGCACCCCGGTCGCGGGGCGCAGCCGGGCCGAGACCGAGGGGCTGATCGGGTTCTTCGTCAACACCCTGGTGCTGCGGTGCCGGCTGGACGACGACCCGACCTTCGCCGAGCTGTTGGGCCGCACCCGCGCGACCGCCCTGGACGCCTACACCCACCAGGACCTGCCGTTCGAGAGGCTGGTCGAGGAGCTCGTCGACAACCGCGACCGGTCCCGGACGCCGCTGTTCCAGACCCTCTTCACCCACACGGCCGTAGGCCACGCCGCCCGTCCGCCGTCGCCCGAGGGCGGCATCGAGGTCAAGTTCGACCTGTCGCTGCAGGTCGTCGAGGGCACCGACGGCCTCGTCTGCTCCTTCGAATACAGCACGGCCCTGTTCGATCGCGCGACGGTAGCGGATTGGGCCGCCCGCTTCGCGGTGCTGCTGGCCGGAGTGGCTGCGGAGTTGGATGCGCCGGTGTCGCAGCTGCCGGTGTTGGACGGCGAGCAGCAGGCGTGGCTGGCCGAGTGCAACGACACCAGCGCGCCGGCGCCGACGGCGGTGTCGATCGTGGAGGTGTTCGAGGTCCAAGCGGCCACCCGCCCGGACGAGGTCGCCGTCGTCGACGGCCGGCAGAGCCTCACCTACGCCCAGCTGAACACGGCCGCGAACCGAGTCTCCCGGTCACTGACCGGAGCCGGCCCCGGGACAGTGGTCGCCGTCCGGATCCCCCGCAGCGCCGACCTCGTCATCGCCATGCTCGGTGTGCTCAAAACCGGCGCCGCCTACCTACCCATCGACGTGCACCACCCAGACGGCCGCATCGACGCGCTGCTGCACGACGCCGCCCCACATGTGGTCCTCA
>NZ_BAABAT010000106.1:0-10765 GCF_039537565.1 Dactylosporangium darangshiense | reverse complement strand
CGCCCGGCATTGTCCGGCCGCAGTCGTGTGCGCGGACGCGTTCCACGTCGTGTCCTGGGCCACCGACGCCCTCGATCAGGTGCGCCGGCAGGCGTGGAACCTCGCCCGCCACGCGGTGGGCGGCAGCAAACGGCACGTGCAGGGACCCGGCCGGGCCACCCAGCGAGCCGTCGGCGAGGCACGCGCCCTGAAGCGGTGCCGGTGGGCGTTGTGGAAGAACCCCGACACCCTCACCGAACAACAGACCGCCAAGCTGGCGTGGATCGCCAGGACCAGCGGTGCAACGCAGGGTTGGTCTTGGCGATCCAGGCCAACTGCTCACGCTGACGGTCGGTGAGGTGCTCGGGGTTCTTCCACAGCGCGCACCGCGCGTCCTTGAGTGCCTTGGTCACCCCGGTGGCGCTGCGGTTGCGGCTGCGACCGCGGGTTTCACCGCGGACGGCGTTCCAGGCGATGCGTCGTTGCTCGTCCAGGGCTTCGGTGGCCCAGGTGACGACGTGGTACGGGTCGGCCGCCCGGATCGCCTGCGGGCAGTGCGTGGCGATGACCTCGTTCATCCACCGCGCGCTGTCGGAGGAGATGTGCGTCAGCTGCGCGCACCGGCGCGGGCCCAGCAGCGTGAAGAACGCCGTCAGGCCGGCCTGATCGCGGCCCTTGCCCACCCGCACCAGGCGACCGGTGTCGTGGTCGAGCACCACCAACAGGTACTTGTGCCCCTTGCGGTAGGAGATCTCATCGATGCCGATCCGGCGCAGCCCGGCCAGCAGGTCCACCTGGCCGGCGGTGTCGGCCCACACCCGAGCCGCGACCGCACCCACCGTGCGCCAGGCGATGCGCATCAACTGGGTCACCGCGCTCTTCGAGCACACCGTGGCCAGCCAGGCCACCGTCTGATCGAAGGTCAGGGTGTGTCCGGCCCCGTGCCGCGCCCACGGCACCGCGGCGACGACCACACCGTGCACCGGGCAGGACACCCGCGGCGCGTCCGCCTCGACGAACGCGCGGATCGTGCCCAGATCCAGTGCCCGCCACCGCCGGCGGCCCTCACCCCCGGTCATAGCCCGCACAGCGCCGCCGGCACACCCCGCACCGCCGCCGCTGTCCCCGCCCCGGCCGCACCGACGCGACACCAACGCCCTCGTCCTCGTCGAACTCGACACGCTCAACCACCGCCTTGTCGACGCCGAGCAGCCCAGCCCATAACCTTGCACTACGCACGCCGTTCTCCCGCCACCACAGTTCTGACCTTCGACAAGCCAGAACCTAGGCAGGACAACGGCGTGCGCTATTCACGACGCGCCGAACCGCCCATGGAAGCGTCAGAAGCGCCGGAACTGATCGGCACGTCGTCGTCCGGTGTTGCATCCGGGTCCGGATTGGGCCAGGTCAACCGGGTGCGTCCCTGGTCTAGCTTCTCCCGTATCGGGACCCGTACCGGCGCTTCCGCGGCACGGGTCTTGCTTGCCGTGCCGGCCCCAGACGTGGCTGCGCCCCCCGACGGCGCTTCCGGGGGCTTCGAGGCAGCCTTCCGCCACCATTTCACCGTGGCGTGGTCGACCAGGTTGCCGGACAGCTTGGCCACGTCGTCGGCGGTGTAGCGAATGTTGGTGCCGGGCTTGGTCGCTGTTCGCATCGAGCGCTCCCACGACTGCACGTATGTCCTCGCCGGTTCCAGCAGCTGGCCCCTGCTGTTGCGGTCCAGGGCATCCTTCTTTAGTCCCAGCGTTTCCAGGTGCGTCTCCAGGTACTTCCTCAAGTTGTTGTCCGGGTCCTCCGCGTCCGTGCTGGGCCGCCACTCCGTCACCGCCCGCGGCACGCTCTGGAGGCCCGGGGCAGCCTTCGGCCACCAGTTGTTCACCGTGGTCTCCGTGACCAGGTTGCCGGACAGCGTGGCCACGTCCTCGGCGGTGTAGCGAATGTCGGTGCCGGGCTTGGTCGCTGTTCGCATCGAGCGCACCCACGACTGCACGTATGTCCTCGCCGGTTCCAGCAGCTGGCCCCTGCCGTTGGCGGCCAGGGCATTCTCCTCCAGTTCCAGCGTTTCCAGGTACTTCCTCAAGTTGTTGTCCGGCTCCTCCGCGTCCGTGCTGGGCCGCCACTCCGTCACCGCCCGCGGCACGCTCTGGAGGCCCGGGGCAGCCTTCGGCCACCAGCTGTACACCGTGGTGTACTGGACCAGGTAGCCGGACAGCTTGGCCACGTCGTCGGCGTTGTAGCGAATGTTGGTGCCGGGCTTGGTCGCTGTTCGCATCGAGCGCACCCACGACCGCACGTATGTCCTCACCGGATCCGGCAGCTGGCCGCTGCCGTTGGCGGCCAGGGCATCCTTCTTTAGTCCCAGCGTTTCCAGGTGCGTCTCCAGGTACTTCCTCAAGTTGTTGTCCGGCTCCTCCGCGTCCGTGCTGGGCCGCCACTCCGTCACCGCCCGCGGCACTTCCAGGAGCTCCGAGGCAGCCTTCTGCCACCAGCTGGTCACCGTGGTCGGCTCGACCAGCTTGCCGGACATCTTGGCCACGTCCTTGTCGGTGTAGCGAATGTCGGTGCCGGGCTTGGTCGCTGTTCGCATCGAGCGCACCCACGACTGCACGTATGTCCTCGCCGGTTCCAGCAGCTGGCCCCTGCCGTTGGCGGGCAGGGCATCCTTCTTTAGTCCCAGCGTTTCCAGGTGCGTCTCCAGGTACTTCCTCAAGTTGTTGTCCGGCTCCTCCGCGTCCGTGCTGGGCCGCCACTCCGTCACCGCCCGCGGCACGCTCTGGAGGCCCGGGGCAGCCTTCTGCCACCATCTGCCCACCGTGACGTCCGCGACCAGGTAGCCGGACAGCTTGGCCACATCCTTGCCGGTGTAGCGAATGTTGGTGCCGGGCTTGGTCGCTGTTCGCATCGAGAGCACCCACGACTGCACGTATGTCCTCGCCGGCTCCGGCAGCTGGCCGCTACGGTTGGTGGTCAGGGCATTATCCTCCAGCAGTCCCAGCGTTTCCAGGTTCGCCTTCAGGTACTTCTTCAAGTTGTTGTCCGGCTCCTCCGCGTCCGTGCTGGGCCGCCACTCCGTCACCGCCCGCGGCACGCTCTGGAGGCCCGGGGCAGCCTTCGGCCACCAGCTGTTCACCGTGGCCTGCACAACCAGGCCGCCGGACAGGTCGGCCACGTCCTTGCCGGTGTAGCGAATGTTGGTGCCGGGCTTGGTCGCTGTTCGCATCGAGAGCGCCCACGACCGCACGTATGTCCTCGCCGGCTCCGGCAGCCGGCCTCTGCCGTCGGTGGTCAGGGCATACTTCGTCAGTCGCAGCGTTTCCAGGTTCGCCTCCAGGTACTTCTTCAAGTTGTTGTCCGGCTCCTCCGCGTCCGTGCTGGGCCGCCACTCCGTCACCTCCGGCGGCACTGCCACCTCCGGGGCAGCCCCGCGCTTCGCGCGACCAACAACCTCCGCCCACAAGTTAACCACCGTGTTTTTTCCGGCCAGGCCGCCGGACAGGTCGACCACATCCTTGCCGGTGTAGCGAATGTTGGTGCCGGGCTTGGTCGCTGTTCGCATCGAGCGCACCCACGCATGCACGTATTCCTTCACCGGATTCAGCAGCTGGCCCCTGCTGCTGCGGTCCAGGGCATCCGCCGTCAGTTTCAGCCTTTCCAGGTTCGCCTCCAGGTACGCCCTCAAGTTGAGTGGCGGCTTCCCGTCCGGGCGGGGCCGCCACCCTGCCACGTCCAGCGGCAGGTCCGGGATGTCTGTCGGGGCAGGCTGCTGGACCCCGGGCCCGTCGTGCGGCTGTGTCGGGACCGGCACGGCGGCGTTGTAATGGTTGTAGACGTTCGGGTACTGCGGGTCGGCGGCCGTGTGGTACAGCGTGACCGGCCGGCCGGTGTCCGGGCCGTACGTGAGCAGCGGGTGTACCCCGTCCGCGGTGGCCCGCAGGATGGTGATCCGGCTACCGGTCGCGTGGGCCAGCAGGGGGGCCAGGAACTCCCCGGCCGGGGAACTCCACCGGTTGCTCCAGTTGGCAACCGTGTCCCGCACCATCCCGAGTTCCCTATGGTCAAGCGGGTGCCCCGACGCGGTCAGCTCGGCGGTCAGCGCATCGCGGACGCTTTGCACATCCGGCCCGACATCGTGACCGCTCAAATGCGCAAGCGCCAGTACCTCCCGGTCGCTCAGCTCGTCCATCCTCCGCCGATACTCCTCGAAGAAGTGGATCCGCTGGCTGGTCACATCGGCGGGGAGCTGCCCGGCGTTGGCATCGAGGTACGACCCGACACGCTCCCGCAGCAGCTCCGTCACCTCCGCGAGCGCAGAATCGTCGGGTACCGTCGAGGCGACCATCCGCGTGACGTCGCTACGCACCCGGCCGGGATCGGACAGAAACTCCCTCAACGGCGGGGACAGCACTTGGCCCAGTACCTCAAAGACCAGGGCCGGATCGGTGGCGATGAACGCGTACAGCTGGCAGTAACCGTCAGCAGGCACGGTGAACATCGGGTCCGGGTCACGACCGAACACCACGGACCGGGCAGCTCCCGCCGCACCGGCCGCGCTGTCAGCCCGGCGCCGTTTACCGGACCGGAGCCGCTTCCCGGGCCGCAGCTCCTCCGCCGCGGGGGCTTCTTCTGCCGGGCGTTTGCGCCGTACTGGTACCCGCCCGCCGGGACGGGCGCTGCCGGCAGGGTCGGTCAGGGCCGCGCTGAGCGTCGTGTCCGACACCGGAGCACCGGCCGACACCTTCTTGGCCACGGCGTCAACATGCAGCAACCGCCGGCGCTCGTCCACCGGCAGCAGAACCTGCCCTTGCAGCACGCCGGGCAAACCCTCAACACCGCGCCGGGGATCGAACAAGGTGTATCGCTGCGCGTGATCCTCCCCGCCGGTTTGGGTTTCGATCAGCACCAACCGGCCGCCTTTGTCCAGCCCCGGCCGGTGGACCAGCACCACATGCTGGGGATCATTACGATGCTGCACCCACACCACCGTCAATGTCCCTCCCGGCAGACCGGCAAGGTCTGCGATTGCAGCGGGAACGAACCGGCCGCCGGACAACCGGGCCGCGACCGTTCCCGCCGACACCGCTGTCCCGTCATCGCTGCCCCGCCCCGGTACCCGCAGGGCCGTCAACACCGCATCCACCCGCAGCACACAATCACCGACCCCCGGACGCCACGCCCACAACCCGTCCACCGCCTCGCGCACCACTGGGTCCACAGACCCCGCGGCAGCTTCCCCCGCAAAATGTTGCGGGGCCTGCTGCCGGACCCGCTTCTCCACCAACCCGATCGCCGCGACCCGGCCCCCGGACAGACCCCCAAACACCGGACCCGTCCCGGCGGGTGCAATGCCGAGGGGCGGTGGCGCAACGGAAGATGTCGACTGCGACCCGCCCTGATCATCCAACGGTATATGCACATGCGGTAACGGACGCACGCCGCTCATCGCGGGTCGGGTACTGGTCGGCGGATCCAGCAGTACCGCCGCAGGGCTGATACCGCCCGGAACCCGGTCTGCGCCGGCCGGATGCGCCGGTTCCGGCGCGTGCATCGACCCCGCATCGCCGATGTCCGATCCGGCATCACGTACCGGCTCGGCCACCGCCGACGACGAGAACTGCACCGGAAGTTGAACAGTCGGGCTGTAATGGTTGCCCGCATGATGCAGCACCACCTCACCAGAACCCGGCACGGATCCCGGGAACTGGTGCACAACACCCGAGCTCACCACCGTGACCGACTTACCCGTCACCCGTGCGGCCAACGCCGGAACAAGATCCCCCGCCCCGTCCGACCAGTTCTGATCGATCCTGATCCAGGCCGCCAACAGATTCCTCTGCTGCTGCGGCGAAAGCTCCAGCAGGGGAAGACTCCCCAGCTTGACCCGCTCGACCCCGGCTGGAAACCCGACCTCGGTCGGGGAAACACCCAACGCGCTCAGATCCTCGCGCGTGACCACATCATCAGGATTCAGTCCCACCGGTGCGTCGTGCCAGTCCTCCAGCTCGCGGGCAAAGCGAGCACGCAACCCCGCGACTCCATCACCCGCCTCACCGGGCAGCCCAAGATCAGTCGCGCCTAGACTCTCCCGCAACGCGTGGAAGAAGCAGTTCCCGTCCACGGGCACTGCACCGATCGCGAACGACCGGCCATCAGGAAGCCTCAATACCCTATCCGGCGGCAAGGCCGGCACCATCTCCGGCGCCCCGCCCCGGGCCGTGGCGTATGGCCCCGCCGGGGCTTGGGCCCCGCGCGACGAATCGCCCGCCGCCGCAGCGCTCACTACGCCGGCCTCCGCCGCTGGGCGATCGCCGCCCACCAGCGCGGTCTCGCGGGCGTGGAAGGCGTCCTGGGCGGCGTCGATCGCGGACTGGTAAAACGGGTTTTTCTGCGGGATGCGCCAGACATGCAGATACACCAGGATCTGGTGGAGCACGGTGTCGTACTCCACCAACACGCCTGAGTTTTCTCCCGCGGCCTGGTCCCAGACACGCATCTGGTTCCGGGTCGCCTGATCGATACGTTTGGCGGCCAGCAGGTTCGCGGCGTACCTGTCGACTTGCAAGGGTCTGGAGCCGTAGTCCAGTCGACTTCTCAGCATCACATGCTGCACAGCTGTGAAGGCATCCTGGTGCGCGGCGAGGAGATGGTCAAGCCTCCTGAGGGTGGCGATTCTGGCATTCGCGATCGCTGAGACGCGTTCGGGCGTGGCCCGCCGATCGAACAGCAGCATCGCCGGGGTATTGCGGTACGCCCGATGGGCCGCGGCATGGGTCAACTCGTGCGCCAAGTGACCCAGCATGCCAGCCGTGCCCCCGTAGCCGTTCATCAGGGGACGTAGGGTGAACTCTTTGGCGGGGGCATTTGGCTTCGACCGGTCGGTCAGCAGTGTACCCACGCTGCCGAAGGGCTCGAAGTGGAAGTCGTCGCGAAGGGCGACAATCTCGTTGAGCACGTTACGGGTGATCGACGGCAGATTCGTATCCGAACGCAGATCGGCCAGCATGTCGATGTAATGCAATACCAGGGACTGGAAACGCCCATCAGCGAGATGATTCCCCATCTCGTTCGCGACCTGCAGCAACATTTCGGGAACGTTCGTCCTGGCGACCCTCCTGACGGAGCCGTACTGAGCGGGCAGGTGATTCTCCAGGCGATCTTGAACCGTCAGCAACAGCTGGAACCGGTCAGCCTCAGTTGCCCGCTCAGCCTCTGCCAGGGTGTGGTACAGCTCGGCCTCAAACGCACCCTGCTCGATCAGCCCGTCCACACCTCCGCGACGCCAGGTGTTACCAGTGCTCTGCCGGAATGCGCGGGCCCGGTCCAAGAGCTGCTGCAACGCCTCGGCGCGGTGGGCGAACTCACGCTCGGGAATGCGCGCATACGACTCCAACAGCCGATCCAGTTCGGTCACATGCGACCGAGACCGCATGTGAGTTACGCGGGGATCGGTCGTATGCGCCCGGAAATCCGCCGGCTGCAAGAAGTCAACCGGCCCCTGCGCATCCTCCGACGGCATCTGGGCACGCAGCTGCGCGTGTGCCGCCGCCGACGAGGACTGCACCGGCCCCGTCCCCGGTGCCGCCGATCCCGAACCACCCGCCGCCGCTACCACCGCACCGCCACCCACGCCACGACCACGGCCGCCGCCGTCACCGGCACGTCCGGCCCGCGCACCCGGCCGCACGGTCACCGACGGATCACGTTCCGCCGCAAGACCAAACGACCGTGACCGCGGCGCCGCAGCGCCCCCAGCGTCCACGACCTCTGCCACTGGGTTCGTCGCTGGCGGGCCGCTCGGGCCTGGTCCTTCGCTGGAGGAGGATACGCTGGTGCGCGCTGGCTCGTGCTGTGCGCCGCCGCGTGTCCGGACCTGCCCAGGGTGACCCGGCTGCCCCGGTGATCCGACGGCCAGCGCCTGGACCAGCCACGCCGCCACCCGGGCGGCCTCGGCCTCGCCGTGGCGGAGCAGCGCAAAGGCCGTGGCCCGCAGGCCGAACGACGACTCCGACGGCGAATGGTCGAGGCTCAACGCCTGCCCGACACCGCCGCGGTAGAGCCGGGCCGCCTCCGGCATCAGCCAGTCGTAGCGTTCCTGCGGAAGCTTCCCGAGTACCGAGTCGACCTCTTCGGGCGAGGGCAGCTCGGGAAGGTCACCTGCCGGGATGGCGTCATCGGCTGCCCTGTACGGCTCGCGCCTGCGATCGGGCGAGACCAACCCGGGCAGTCCCGCCGTGGGCAGCACCGACCAGCCGGCCCGGCGCAGCAGCTGAACCGTCGCATGCGTCAGCTTCAACCCGCTGCGGCGTGCGCCATCCCGGGAACCGTACAGCCGATAGAACGGGACGCTGCCGTCAATCCGTCTGAGAGAAACCCCGCTCGGCGCGTACACCTCCGGTACCAGCAGCGGCTCACCGTCAGCACCGTACAGCCGGAACAGGCGGGTGCCATCCGGGTGCCTGGCAACCGGCACCAACGTCATCACCGACGGCAGATCCGCTCCGACAGGCCGATGCCGCACCGGAACCCGCGCCACCACGTCCGCCCCCGCCCGCGTGCGGGCCGGGCCGGGGACCGTACTAGGCCCGGCGTGGGGCCCCACGCCGTCAGCGGGGTCGAGCCCGGCCGGACCGGCATCCGCACGGAACTGGACAGAGCCCGGAACAGCCGGCACCGGCGCCCCCGCCGGCGACGACGACAGGTGCACATACGGCAACGACCGAACCCCACCGGCCTGAACAGGCAGGTACGCCGGCGGTGACAGGTACGCCGGCGGTCCAGCCGGCACCCTCGAATAGTCGGGAAGGACGTCCGCCGAATAGTCGGGAAGGACATCCACCGGCGGTGCCTGGACAGTGAGGCGCACCGAACCTCTGGTGCCGATGATGCTGCTCACCTGCACCCGATCGGACCCGAGTGCCGAGGCATCCACCAGGTGGTAGACGACGACGTGGGAGCCCTGCTGCACCTGGATGTCGCGGACATACCGGCCCGGTACCCTCATCCAGGCCGCCGCGGCGGGGATGTTCCGGATCGCCACCACATCCTGGCCGGCGAGCCAACGGGAAACATGTCCCGCTGTATCAGCCCCCGGCGGGATCAGGATCGGGATCGGCACCGATCGCTCGTCGTCGGACGAGGGTGGCTGCGCATCCTCGAACAGCCGGCGCAGCACGGCCGCCGAACCCGCCGCGGGCAGCGGGAACGGCGGTCCCTCCACGAGCTGGGCAGCCTCTACCACCGCTTCCGTGTCGGTCCCCGACCAGACGCCTGGCCGCTGACCACCCGTCACGTGGACCAGCAGCGACCGCAGATCACGCAACCGGACCATGGACGGCACTCCTGGGACGTGTGAGGTCGCCTCCCAGAAGGTGCCTTGATCGTTCCGGCGCTTCACGACGACGATCGCGTTCCGCGCGAGTTCCCGGTGGAACACGGTCAGGTCGTCGTGACCAACCCGTTGCTGCCACAGCACCACGATCCGCGGACCCCCACCGCCGGAACGTGGCAATACCATGTCAGCGTATTCATCGGCAGTCATCCAGGTGCCGGACGTCTCCTCCTGGATCACCGAACCCGGCTGGTGCGTACCGTGCTGCTTACGGTTCACCTGCCCGACCTCGATCAGCACCCGGTCGCCGGCATCAGGAGGAACCGCGGCGTGCAGCAGGTAAACGTCATCGGCCGGCAGAAGGAACCCGCGGATCCCATCGCGGTACCCGTTCAACCAGACGCCGAGTTCGTGCCCTTCCCTCCTGACCAGCGGCAAAGCCAACACATCCAACGCCGCACCCGCACCGGACGGGGCCAGGTGCAGCGCGCCGGCGCGGACCTCGGACGGTATCTGCACCGCGACACGCACCGCATCGTCGGCGGGCATCTCCCGCACCATACCCAACCGCAGCCAACGCCGGACCCGATACATCCGCTGCGCGGCATCCTGCACATCCCCCACCGGCACCAACGCCACCCGCCCGTCCTGATCAGGAAACTCAGCAGTGAACTCCGAACCGGCGAACATCGCCCTTCCTGCGAGGTCAGCCAACCGCCGTTGCGTGAGGCCGAACCGCGTGGCACCGCCGGCCAGCCGGACACGCAACTCACGGGCAAGGTCGAACGGGGGCAACGGGCTGCGCCCCGCCCGCGCGATCGCCGCCGCGAGATCATCGAACGGCTCCGGGACGGCCACACCATCCGCGCCCGCCACGAACCACACCGGACTGTCCGACCGGCCCAACCCGCGGAACGGTCTGCGCGCCGAAACGACCACACCACGAGGCGCCGGCAACCCCACAACCGCCACATCAACGATGTGCGCGGCGAACGCGCGCGCATAAGCCCGAGCGTGCGAGAACTCCGCGTCATACACCAAGACCACCAGCGTCTGCGCCGGCCCCTTCGCCGCCAGCTCATGCACGATCTCGCGGTGACGGTCGCGGTCGAGACGGTCGACGATCACGACCCGGTCATCAGGATCACCGACAGCAGCCAACTCCAAAAGCGCAGCCGAAGCAAGGAGGACGTCCTCGCTTTCCGAATACGGCATCGCGCCCGCGATAGCCACCACGTCACCCGGCACCCGCAGCTGCTCAGCCACCTGCAAGACCCGCGCCGGGTCCGCCCGAGGAGTCGCCGCCGGCGGCGGCACGAACCACACACCATTGCGCAACTCCCGCGTCCCCGACGCAACCGCCGACGGCGACGGAACCGACGACGACGGCCCCGCCACCGGCCGCTGTTCTTCGCCGCCGCCAGACCGGGCCAGGCGCCGCGTGACAGCGCGGAGCCGGTG
>NZ_BAABAT010000105.1:0-11561 GCF_039537565.1 Dactylosporangium darangshiense | reverse complement strand
TCACCATCCGCCACCACCACCGCATCATCGACCGCCGGATGCTCCCGCAACACCGCCTCAACCTCACCCAACTCCACCCGGAACCCACGCACCTTCACCTGCGCATCCGCCCGACCCACAAACTCCAGCACCCCATCAGCCCGCCACCGCACCACATCCCCCGACCGGTACAACCGGCCACCATCACCCGCAAACGGATCCGCGACAAACCGCTCCGCGGTCAGCTCCGCCCGACCCGCATACCCACGCGCCAACCCGACACCACCGATCAACAACTCACCAGGCACCCCAACCGGGACCGGACGCAACAACCCGTCCACCACAAACACCCGCACATTGCCCAACGGACCACCGATCGGCGGATCACCGACCTCCCCCACACCACACGGCATCGTCGTCGCCAGCACCGACACCTCAGTCGGGCCGTACGCGTTGAACATCCGCGAACGACCCGCCCACGCCCCCACCAGATCCGCACCGACCCGCTCCGAACCCACCACCCACGTACCAACCCCGGCAACCTCGTCCGGATCCAGCTGGGACAGCAACGACGGCACCACACTGGCCACCTCCACCCGCTCCGCCCGGATCAACGCCGCCAACTGCGCCGGCTCCGACCGCTGCACCCCCGAAGCAATCACCAGCGACCCGCCGCCGGACAGCACCACCGCCACGTCCATCACCGCCGCGTCGAACCCGAACGCCGCGAACTGCAACGCAACACGGCCGGGCACCACCCCGAACACCGGACCCAGCTGCACCGCCAAATTCAGCAACCCACGATGCGCAACCACCACACCCTTCGGCACACCCGTCGAACCCGACGTATAGATCACATACGCCGCCTGATCCCCCACCACCGCCGGCAACACCATCGCGTCCGCGCCGTCCAACGGCACGTCCTCCAACCACGTCACCGCCACACCAGCAGACGCCAGCTCCGCCGCCACCGGCCGCTGGCCCAGCACCACCGACGCGCCACCATCGGCAACCATGAACACCAACCGCTCCACCGGATAGTTGGGGTCCAGCGGCAGATACGCACCACCCGCCCGCCACACGGCCAGGACGGCGACCACGAACTCCACACCCCGCCCCAAACACAACCCCACCACCGACTCCGGACCCACCCCCGAACCAGCCAAGAACCCGGCCAACACCCCCGAACGCCGCCACAACTCGCCATACGTCAGCACGACATCGCCGCACCGCACCGCCACCGCGTGCGGATCCGCCGCGACGCGCTCACCGATCAGCTCGTGCACACCACCAACCGCCGGCAACACAGCCGCCGTATCGTTCCAGCGCTCCAGCTGCCGCCGCTCCGCGCCGGCCAGCACCGCCACCAGCGACAACCGGCGATCGGGGGCCGCCGCCACCGCGGACAGCAGCTCCACGAAGTGCCCGACCAGCCGCACCATCCGCTCCGCGTCGAACAGCACCGTGCTGTACTTCACCGACCCGACGAAGCCCGACCCCGACGGGGCGAGCACGACCGACAGATCGAACTTGGCGGGCACCACCCGCGGCACAAGCAGCTCCTGCGGGTCCGCTTCCCCGCCGTCGGGCAGATAGTTGAACAGCACCTGGAACAGCGGCGTACGCGACCGGTCCCGGTCCACATCCAAGGCATCGACCAGCTGCTCGAACGGCAGGTCCTGGTGCGCGTACGCGGCCAGCGTCCGCTCCCGCACCCGGCCCACCAGCTCCGCGAACGTCGGATCACCCGACAGATCCGTGCGCAGCACCAGCGTGTTGACGAAGAACCCGATCAGCCCCTCGATCTCGGCCCGGTTCCGGCTCGCGATCGGCGCGCCGACCACGACGTCCTCCTGACCCGAGTAGCGGCCCAACAGAACCGCGAGCGCGCTCTGCATCGTCATGAACATCGACGCGCCGACGGCCTGAGCCACCGCCCGCAGCCCGCTCGCAACGTCCGCCGGAACGGTGAACTCCAGCGCGGCACCCTCGCTCGAGTGCAGCGGCGGCCGCGGCCGATCCGTCGGCAGCTCCAGCACCGGCAGCCCGTCAAGCCGCTCCCGCCAGAACCCGAGCTGGCCCTCCAGGACCTCGCCGGACAGCCAGCGGCGCTGCCACACCGCGAAGTCCGCGTACTGCACCGGCAGGGCCGGGAGCTCCGCGCCCGCGTACAGGGCGGCCAGCTCGTCGCGCAGGACGCGGCTCGACCACTCGTCGCCGACCACGTGATGCATCGCCAGCGCCAGGACATGATCGTCGGCGGCGACCCGCACCAGCGTCGCCCGGAACAGCGGCCCGGCCGCCAGGTCGAACGGCACCCGTCCGTCCGCGGCTACCCACGCCCGCATCGCGGCGGCCGGGTCCGGCTCCTCGGAGACGTCCACGACCGGCAGCTCGAACCGCTCCGGCGCCGGGTCGATCGCCTGGTACGGCACCCCGTCCGGGCCGGCGACCAGCCGCGTCCGCAGCACCTCGTGCCGCGCTACCAGGGCGCACAGCGCCGCCGCCAGCGCCGCCACGTCAAGGTCGCCGCCCAGGGGGATCGACATCGGCGTGTTGTACTCGGCCGACTCCGGCTCGAACTGGGCGAGGAACCACAGGCGCTGCTGCGCGAACGACAGCGGCAGCGGGCCGCGCCGGTCCACCGGCACGATCGGCGGGGCGGTCAGGCCCGATGCGGCGCCCTCGATGACCGCGGCCAGCCCGGCCACGGTCGGGGCGTCGAACAGCGCCGCCACCGGTACCTCGACGTCGAACACGGCCCGGATCCGCGACATGACGCGCGTGGCCAGCAGCGAGTGCCCGCCCAGCGCGAAGAAGTTGTGGTGCACGCCGACCCGCGGCACGTCGAGGACCTGGGCCCAGATGCCGGCCAGGAGCTCCTCGGTGGGTGTGCGGCCGGCCACGTAGTCCTCGGCCACGTCGGCGCGGCCCCGCTCCGGCGCCGGCAGCGCCGCGCGGTCGACCTTGCCGTTGGTGTTCAGCGGCAGCGACGTCAGCTCGACGAAGACGGCCGGCACCATGTAGTCCGGCAGCCGGCCGCGCAGGAACGTCCGCAGGTCGCCGGGGGCCGCCGGAACGCCGTCGGCCGGCACGGTGTAGGCCACCAGGCGGCGATCGGTGTCGTCGCCGTCGGCGATCACGACCGCGGCCCCGACCCGCGGGTGCGCCAGCAGCGCGGCCTCGATCTCGGCGGGCTCGATCCGGAACCCGCGGATCTTCAGCTGGTGGTCGGAGCGGCCCAGGAACTCCAGATTGCCGTCCGGCCGGCGGCGGACCAGGTCGCCGGTGCGGTACATCCGCAGGCCGCCGGCGGCGAACGGGTCGGCGACGAATCGCTCGGCGGTGAGGTCGGCCCGCCCGTGGTAGCCGCGGGCGACGCCGGCGCCGGCGATGAACAGCTCGCCGGGGACGCCGACGGGGACGGGGCTCAGCGAGCGGTCCAGGACGTGCAGGGCGGTGCCGGCGATCGGCGCGCCGAGCGTGACGTCGTCGCCCGCGGTGAGCCGGGCGCAGGACGACCAGATCGTGGTCTCGGTCGGGCCGTACATGTTCCACAGCTCGCCGGTGCGGGCCGCGAGCGCGCCGGCGAGGTCGGCGGTGAGCGCCTCGCCGCCGCACAGGGCGCGCAGTCCCGATGCGCCCGCCCAGCCGTCGTCGAGCAGCATCCGCCAGGTCGCGGGCGTGGCCTGCAGTACCGTCGCGGCGGTGCTTTCCAGCTCGGCGGCCAGCGCGCGGGGCACGCGGGCGGTCTCGCGCTCGGCGACGACCACCCGGGCGCCGTTCACCAGCGGCAGGAACAGCTCCAGGCCGGCGATGTCGAAGCCGAGCGTGGTGACGGCGAGCATGGTGTCGCCGGCGGCGAGGCCCGGCCGCTCGCCCATGGCGGCGAGGAAGGCGACGAGGTTGTCGTGGGTGACGGCCACGCCCTTGGGCCGGCCGGTCGACCCGGAGGTGTAGATGGCGTAGGCGGCCTGGCCGGGCCGCGCGGGCACGGCCGCGAGCGCCGGGCCGGTGTAGGTCTCGGGGTCGTCGAGCCAGACGGCGGTGTCCACGGCGGCCGAGAGGGCGTCGGCGGCGCGGCGGTGCCCGACCAGCACGGTCGCGCGGCTGTCGGCCAGGATGTAGGAGAGCCGGTCCAACGGCTGGTCCGGATCGATCGGCAGGTAGGCGCCGCCGGCCTTCCACACGGCGAGCGCGGCGACCACCAGGTCGACCCCGCGCTCGGCGCACAGCACGACGAGCGACTCGGCCCGGACCCCGGCGGCGCGCAGCCGGTGCGCGAGCCGGCCGGCGCGGTCGTCCAGCTCGCCGTACGACAGGCGGGCGTCGCCGCACTGCACCGCCGCCGCGCCCGGGTTCTGCCGCGCCCGCCGGGCGATCAGCTCGTGCACGCCGCCGGCGGCGGGCGCCGCCGGGGCGGTGTCGTTCCACGCCGCCAGGTCGGCGTGCTCGGCCTCGGTGAGCATCGGCAGCGACGACAGCCGGGCCCCGGCGTCGGCCGCCACCGCGGACAGCAGCCGGACGAAGTGGCCGATCATCCGCACGATCCGGTCGGCGTCGAACAGCGCGGTGCTGTACTGCACCGAGCCCGCCAGGCCGCCGCCGGCCTCGTTCAGGCCGACCGCCAGATCGAACTTCACCGGCAGCGCCTGCGGCGGGGACACCGCGCCGTCCGCGGCGCCGCCGTCGCCGGCCTCGTCCGCGGTCCCGGCGCCGTCGGCGACGTAGCTGAACAGCACCTGGAACAGCGGGGTGCGGGACCGGTCGCGCTCGACGCCCAGGGCGTCCACCAGCCGTTCGAACGGCAGGTCCTGGTTGGCGTACGCGGCCAGCGTCCCCGACCGGACGCGGCCGAGCAGCTCCGCGAACGTCGGGTCGCCGGACAGCTCCGTGCGCAGCACGAGAGTGTTGACGAAGAACCCGATGAGCCCCTCGATCTCGGCCCGGTTGCGGTTGGCCACCGGCGTGCCGACGACGACGTCGTCCTGGCCCGAGTACCGGCCCAGCAGGACCGTGAACGCGCCCAGCAGGGTCATGAACATCGACGCGCCGCCGGAGCGGGCCACGGCCCGCACGCCGTCGGCGACGTCGGCGGGGACCTGGAAGTGCACGACGGCGCCGTCGGAGGTCCGCACGGCCGGGCGGGGCCGGTCGGCCGGCAGCTCCAGGGACGCGGCGCCGGCGAGGCGGTCGCGCCAGAATGCCTGCTGCGCGCCGAGGGCCTCGTCGGACAGCCAGCGCCGCTGCCATACGGCGTAGTCCGCGTACTGCACCGGCAGCGGCTCGAGCGCATCCGGCCGGCCGGTCCGCCGCGCCTCGTACAGCGCGTCGAGCTCGCGGCGCAGGATGGTGGTCGACCACTCGTCGCCGACGACGTGATGCATGGACAGCGCCAGCACATGCTCGCCGGCGCCGAGGCGCAGCAGGGCGGCCCGGATGAGCGGGCCGCGGGCAAGGTCGAACGGCGTCGCGCGGTCGCCGGAGAGCCACTGCTCGGCGGCGTCCTCGGGATCGGCGTGGACGGTCAGGTCGACGACCGGCAGCGCGAAGGGCGACGGCGGATCGATGATCTGCTGCGGTACACCATCGGCGTCCGCGACGAGCCGGGTGCGCAGCACCTCGTGGCGCGCGACCAGCGCCGCCAGCGCCGCCGTCAGCGCTTCGACATCGAGGTCGCCGCGCAGGTACATCGGCAGCGTCGTGTTGTACTCGACCGAGTCCGGCTCCAGCTCGGCCAGGAACCACAGCCGCTGCTGCGCGAACGACAGCGGCAGCGGCTCGTCCCGGCCGACCGGCACGATCGGCGGCACGGTGTGCCCGTCGGCGCCGTCGTCGAGGAGCGCGGCGAGGCCGGCGATCGTGGGCGAGTCGAACAGTGCGGACACGGGCAGCTCGGCGCCGAGCGCGTTGCGCACCCGCGACACGACCCGGGTGGCGAGCAGCGAGTGGCCGCCGAGCTCGAAGAAGTTGTCGTGCACGCCGATGCGCTCGACGCCGAGGACCTCGAGCCAGACTTCGGCGAGGAGCTCCTCGGTCGCGGTCCGCGGCGCCACGAACTCCTCGGCCCGCTCCGCACGCACCTCGACGGCGGCCAGCGCGGCCCGGTCGACCTTGCCGTTGGCGGTCAGCGGAATTGCGGAAACCTCGACGAACGCCCCCGGGATCATGTACTCCGGCAGCAGCCCGCCCAGGAACCGCCGCAACTGCGTGGTCGACGGGACACCCTCACTCGCCGCACCCGCAACCACATACGCCACCAGACGCCGATCCAGCTCCGGCCCATCCGCAACCACCGCAGCCGCCGAAACATCCGGATGCGCGCACAACGCCTGCTCGATCTCACCCGGCTCAATCCGGAAACCCCGAACCTTCACCTGATCATCAACACGACCCACAAACTCCAACCGGCCATCCACCAACCACCGCACCCGGTCACCGGTCCGATACAACCGCGACCCATCCCCGGAAAACACATCAGCCACAAACCGCTCCGCCGTCAGCGCCGGCTGCCCCAAATACCCACGAGCCACCTGAACCCCACCGACGAGCAACTGCCCGACCACACCAACCGGCACCCGCTCCAGATTGTCATCAACCACAAACACCGGCACATTCCCGATCGGCGACCCGATCGGCGCCCCCGCATCCCCAGCCAACCGACCGGCCGTCGCGCACACCGTCACCTCGGTCGGACCATACGCATTGATCAACCGCATCCGGCCGGCCCACATCTGCGCCAACGCCGGACTCAACCGCTCCCCAGCCACCACCAGCGTGCCCAAACCATCCAGATCACCCGGCCCGAACACACTCAACAGCGACGGCGGCAGCGTCGCCACACTCACACCCCGCTCCCGCACCAACGCCGCCAACCGCTGCGGCTCCGCACGCTCCTCCCGCCCCGCAACCACCAACGTCCCACCCCACGCCAACGCCAACGCCACCTCAGACACCGACGCATCAAACCCGAACGACGCAAACTGCAGCACCACATCAACGTCCACACCAAACGCCCGCCGCTGACCCCACACCAAATTCCTCAGACCACCATGCGAAACCACCACACCCTTCGGCCGGCCCGTCGAACCCGACGTGTAAATCACATACGCGGCCTGACCCGCAACAACCCCAACCGGCGCCACATCCGGCGACGCAGCAATCATCATGCTGGTAAACGGATCATCAACGGCAACCGTCCGGACCCGACCCGCCGGCAGATCCGACAACGCCTCCGCACCACCCACAACCACCGACACATCGGCATCACCGAGCATGAACGCCAACCGCTCCAACGGATACTCCGGATCCAACGGCAGATACGCCGCACCCGCCTTCCACACCGCCAGCATCGCCACAACCACATCCACGCCACGCTCGAAACACAGGCCCACCACCTGCTCCGCACCCACCCCCACACCACGCAAATACGACGACAACCGAACCGCACGCTCCTCCAGCTCCCCATACGTCAACACATCCGCACCACACCGAACCGCAACCGCCCCAGGCGCACGCCGCACACACTCCGCAAACAACTCATGCACAAAGCCCGGACGCGGCACCCCAACCTCAACCGCACTCCACGACTCGATCTCCACACACTCCGCCGCCGACATCCGCGGCAACCCCGACAACCGCACCCCCGGATCCGCCGCCACCGCGGCAACCAACTCCACAAAATGCCCAGCCATACGCTCAATCCGAACCCGATCGAACAAGTCGCAGGCATACTCCAGCCGCCCCGAAATCCGGCCCGCCTCATCCGACAACGTCAGCCGGACATCAGTCCGGGCGAAGACGACCTCCTCCGCCCCGACGGCGTCATCGCCGTCCGAGTCCGGCTCGTCCTCGCGCGCGTAGTAGTTGAACAGCGCCTGGAACACGGGGGTGCGGGACCGGTCCCGCTCGGTCGCCAGCTCGTCGACGAGCCGCTCGAACGGCAGGTCCTGGTGGTCGAACGCCGCGAGCGTCGTGGTCCGCACGCGGTCCAACAGCTCGGCGAAGGTGGGGTCGCCGGACAGGTCGGTGCGCAGCACCAGGGTGTTGATGAAGTTGCCGACGAGGCCCTCGAGCCGAACGTCGGTCCGGTTCGCCACCGGCGTACCGACCACCACGTCGTCCTGGCCCGCGTGCCGGCCGAGCAGCACGTCGTAGGCCGCGAGCAGCGTCATGAACATCGAGGCGTTGGCCCGCCGGGCGATGGCCCGCAGGCCCTCGGCGGCCGCGGGCGGCACCCGGAACTCCACGACCGCGCCGGCCGTGGAACGCACGGGCGGGCGGGGCCGGTCGGTGGGCAGGTCGAGGACCGGCGCGCCGGCGAGCCGATCGCGCCAGTAGGTGAGCTGGCCGGCCAGGACCTCGCCGGTCAGCCGGGCGCGCTGCCAGGCGGCGAAGTCCGCGTACTGCACGGGCAGCGCCGGCAGCTCGTCCAGCGGCGCCGGACGCCCGGCGCTGAAGGCCTCGTAGAGCCGGCCAAGCTCGTCGCGCAGGACGCGGTCGGACCACTCGTCGCTCACGGCGTGGTGCTTCGCCACGGCGAGCACGTGTTCGCGCTGGTTGACCCGCAGCAGCGTCGCCCGGAACGGCGCGCCGGCCGCGAGGTCGAAGGGCAGCAGGCCGTCGGCGGCGGCCCACTCCTCGGCGGCCGACGCCGGGTCGGGCTCCGCGGAGAGGTCCACGAGCGGCAGGTCGAACGCCGCCGGCGGGTCGATCAGCTGCCGCGGTTCGCCGTCCGCGTCGGCGGCCAGGCGGGTCCGCAGCACCTCGTGCCGCTGCACGAGCGCCGCGAGCGCGGCGGTCAGCGCCGCGATGTCCGGCGCCTCCCGCAGGTAGATCCGGATCGGCGTGTTGTACTCGACCGAGTCCGGCTCCATCTGGGACAGGAACCAAAGCCGCTGCTGCGCGAACGACAACGGCAGCGGACCGCCGCGGTCCGCCACGGGAATCGGCGCCTCCCGGCCGGCGGCGCGTTCGTCCTGCCGGCCGCGGAGCAGCTCGATGAGCTCGTCCCGCCGGTCGCGGATCAGCCGACCGAGCTCGGCGGTCAGCGCCCCCTTGCCGGCGACCGCGCGCAGCTGGCCGTCGGCGAGATACAGGTGGACGCCGCGGCCCTCCAGCTGGCTCAGCAGCTCCGAAGAGGAGATCGTCATCGCGTGGCACCGTCCTCGTCAGCCAGGTTCGTCCGGGTTGGATCTTGCAAGGATCGAAGCACTTCGTCATCCGGCATCTGCTCGATCTCGGCCCGGATTTGTTCCGCCACCAGTTCGGCCAGCCCGGCGACGGTCGGCCGGTCGAACAGGTCGGCCGGGGGGAGCCCCACGTCGAACACCGTCCGGATCCGGGCCAGGACCCGCATCGCCAGCAGCGATTGGCCGCCAAGCTCGAAGAAGTTGTCGTGTACGCCGACACGGTCGAGGCCGACCACGTCGGTCCAGATCTCGGCGATGAGCTGTTCGGCCGGGTCGCGCGGCGCCACGTACTCGCCGGCGAGGCCAGGCCGCACGCCGTCCGGCGCCGGGAGCGCGGCCCGGTCGACCTTCCCGTTGGGGTTCAGCGGCAGCGCGGCCAGGTCGAGGAACATCGACGGCACCATGAACTCCGGCAACCGCTCCCGCAACCACCCACGCAACCCCTCCACAACCCCCGGCACCACGTACGCGATCAGCCGCTCCCGACCTTCATCAGCGACCACCACCGCATCGCTGATCTCCGGATGCCCGCGAAGGACCTGCTCGACCTCGCCCGGCTCGATCCGATACCCACGCACCTTCACCTGCGCGTCATTACGCCCCAAGAACTCCAACGTTCCATCGGCCCGCCACCGCACCACATCCCCCGACCGATACAACCGACCACCACCCGCAAACGGATCCGCAACAAACCGCTGCGCCGTCAACTCCGCCCGACCCAGATAGCCACGCGCCACGCCGGAACCACCGATGAACAACTCGCCCGGCACCCCGATCGGCACCGGCCGCAGGAACGCGTCCAGCACATACAACCGGGTCCCCGGCAACGCCCCACCCACCGGCGCCGGACCAACCCCACCCCCCGGCTCGGCAAACGTCGAATCGATACCAGCCTCAGTCACCCCATACGCCGTCAACACCCGCGCATCCAGGACCTGCCGAGCCCGGGCCGCCGCCTCGAGCCGCCACACATCGGTGGTCACGACCAGCAGCCGCAACCCGTCCAACACCACCCCGGTGTCCTCTAGATGCGCGACCAGCGCATCGGCGTAGCGGGGAGCAACCTCCATCGCCTCCACCCGCTGACCCACCAACACCGCACACCACTCCGCCACCGACAACTGCAACCCGACCGCACCCAACACCAACGTCCCACCCGAACCGAGGGCACGAACCACGTCACCGGTGAACACATCGAAACTCGCACTCGCCACCGACAACCACCGCAACCGCTCACCCGCACCGAAGTGGGACCGCATCCAACCGCCGAGCACACCCAGCAACACCGCGTGCGGAACAACCACAGCCTTCGCCACACCCGTCGAACCTGAGGTGTAGATGACACATGCCGCCTGACCCGCCACCACCGGCAGCACCTCAACCGGTGCGGCCTGAATCGGCTCGTCGAGCCAGCACACCACCGGCACCAAACCGGCCAACCCCGCCGCCACCGAACGATGCCCGACCAGCACACCCACCCCAGCATCGGCGACCATGAACGCCAACCGATCCACCGGATAACCCGGATCCAACGCCAGATACGCGCCACCCGCCCGCCACACCCCGAGCACCGCCACCACCAGATCGACACCACGCTCAACCGCCACACCGACCACCGACTCGGCGCCCACACCAGCCGAACGCAACCACCCCGCCAGACGACCCGCCCGATCCCACAACTCGCCATACGTCAGCGAAACCTCGCCGGCCTGCACCGCCACCGCGGACGGATCCGACTCCACCCAGCCGGCGATCAGCTCGTGCACACCACCAATGCCGTCCCAGGTCACCGGAGCAGGCGTCACGAACTCCGGCGGCGACACCAGCGCCAGACCCGACAACGCCGCATCCGGAGCGGCCGTCACCGCAGCCAGGACCAGCTGCAGATGGCCGATCAGGCGGTGCATCGTCGCCTCGTCGAACAGCGCCGTGGCGAACTCGACGCCGCCCTGCAGCCCGTCGGCCGAGTCGGCCATGACGAGGGTCAGGTCGTAGAGGACTGGGGCGTCGGTGGAGTCGCGGGAGATGGTCGGCAGGTCGCCGGCGCGGTCGTCGGCGCTGAGGTAGTTGAACAAAACCTGGAACAGCGGCGTTCGCGACCGGTCCCGGCCCACGTCCAGCGCATCGACCAACTGCTCGAACGGGAGATCCTGGTTGGCGTACGCGGCCAGGGTCCGCTCCCGGACCCGGCCCAGCAGCTCCGCGAACGTCGGGTCGCCGGACAGATCCGTGCGCAGCACCAGCGTGTTGACGAAGAACCCGACCAGGCCCTCGATCTCGGCCCGGTTCCGGTTCGCGATCGGCGTACCCACCACGACGTCGTCCTGGCCCGAGTACCGATGCAGCAGCACCGTGAACGCACCCAGCAACGTCATGAACATCGACACACCC
>NZ_BAABAT010000104.1:0-11690 GCF_039537565.1 Dactylosporangium darangshiense | reverse complement strand
AGACTTCCCTCGACCATCGAGCGCACCGGCAACCCGGCCGGTCACTCCCACACGCCCTGACCCGCGTCCAAGATCATCGGGCTGGACCGGCCGGGCACCGAGACCTCGTCGGTGGATCAGGGCTTAGCTAACCTCGGCGCGATCTCAATCGAATACGGGCAGTTCGAGCAGTCGCTGGCACCCAGCCGTCAGGCAGCTGATCTCTATCGTGATCTGGCCGAGTCGGACCCCAGTCTTTACCTGCGCAGGCTCGCCGGCGTGCTGCAGAATCGCGTCGTCGCGCTCGGCAGGCTACAACGCCTGGCCGAAGCCCCCACATGGGAGCTTGTCGTCGTCCTTCGCCGCCTGGCCACGGCCGACCCCGCCCAGTACACGCCCGCCTTGGCCAGAGGCCTCTACAACCTGGCCGTCGCCGGGGTCCTCAGCCAGGAGCTCGATGCGGCTGCGGCATCCGTAGCTGAGGCGATTGAACTCTACACGCCGCTTGCCCGAAGGGGGCCAACCGAGTACAAGGCCGAGCTGCGCGCCGCTCGCCGCCTCGCTCGCCGGCTGAGGCTGTTGTTGTGGGCGAAGCCGTCGGCGTAGGCGCCGGGCGGCCGGTGGGCGGAGGTAGTCGGCGAACGGGTCGTGCGTCGTCGGGGCACCGCGCGTGTGTGCCCCACCGTGGTGTGCCGGTCCCAGGTCAGTATGGCGCGTCGCGCCCTCAGGTACAGGGCCATCGCCGCGCGGGATACAACCTATCTCTGGCAGCGGTAGCGGCCGTTACGGCGTCAGGACGATGCGGCCGAACACCTCCCCGGATTCGATCCGGCGGTGCGCGTCGGCAGCCGCCGTGAGGGGAAGGACGTCGTGCACGACGGCGCGCAGCTCTCCCCGGGCGGCGGCCGCGAACTGCTCCGCGCGGATCCTGTTGCGTTCGTCCGTCGGCACGGTGTTGAGGCTGAACGTCCCGAATGAGCGTGACCGCTGGAACGAGCGCATGAGCGCCATGCCGAAGTCCGCCGGAGGGTACCCGCCGACGACGCCGATGGAGACCATACGGCCGTTGTCAGCGAGCCGGTCGATGAACGACGGCACGGCATGCCCGCCGATGATGTCGAGGACGACGTCGAACTCACGGGAGAGTGCGTCGCCGTCGCCGGACCGGTCGAGCAGCACCGTGGCGCCGAGTTCGCGAAGCCGCTTCCCACGCTCAGGGGAGGACGTCGTCACAGCGATCGCGCCCGCATCGCCCAGCGTGGCCAGCTGGATCGCCATGATGCCGAGGCTGCCGGCCGCTCCGCGGACCAGCAGCGACTCGCCGCGGCCGAACCGGGCCTGCGCCAGCGCGAAGTGGGCAACCGGCCCGGCGCTGCCGAGCGCCACCGCGTCGACCGGCGCGAGGCCTTCGGGGAGCTCGGTCACGTCTTCGAGGCGAGCGACCGCCTGCTCGGCGTAGGCGCCGCCGACGCCGGTGAACGCCCACACGTCGCGCCCGACCCACGCCGCGTCGGCCGGGTCGCCGGCGGCGATCACCCGCCCGGCTACCTCGCTGCCCGGAATGATGCCCTCGCGAAAGCCGTAGCCGCCGAGGGTACCCCGCCGGATCACCGCGTCGACTCCGCCGACGCCGATCGTCCTCACCTCGATGAGCAACTGCCCGGGCTTCGGCGCCGGTGCCGGCGCGTCGATCACCGCCATGCCGCCGGGATCGCCGAACGTTTGGATGCTTACCGCTTTCACTGTCTCTCCGATCGCCTTGACCTGCTGCGACCGTATCGGACACCCCCGTCCACTTGAGTAAAGTGAGATCTCGTGACCGACCGTTTGCCCCACATGCTGCGCTCAGACGCCCAGGAGAACCGGGACCGGGTGCTCGACGCGGCGCGGGCGCTGTTCTCCGAGCGCGGCCTCGACGTGCCGATGCGCGAGATCGCCCGCCGGGCCGACGTCGGCGCCGCCACGCTGTACCGGCGGTTCGCCACCAAGCAGGCGCTGATCGACCAGGCGTTCACCCACGAGGTCGAGCAGTGCCGCGCGATCGTCCGCGACGCCTGGGCCGACCCGGACCCGTGGCGCGGGATGTGCTCGGTGGTCCAGGGACTCGCCGAGCTCAACGCGCAGAATCAGGGCTTCGTCGACGCCTTCATGACCGCGTTGCCGGGCGCGATCGATTTCGCCGCCCACCGCGCCGACATGGTCCGCATGATCGCCGATCTGTGCCGCCGCGCGAAACAGACCGACACCCTCCGCCCGGACTTCGTCCTCGACGACTTCATCCTCGTGCTGATGGCCGGCCGCGGCCTCTCCGCCGCCCCGCCGGACGTCAGGCTCGCCGCCGCCCGGCGGTTCGCCGCACTGGCCCTCGAAGCATTCCGCGCCTCACCCACGGCGGCCACCCTGCCGCCGCCGGCCCGCTTCGCCCCGGCAGTCCTCGCGGAATAGGGCGCTGGTGGGTCGCCGGCGCGCTCGGCGACCACATCGCATCCGTTAGCAGCCGCAGCCACACGTCCGGCGAGCAGTCGGGGTCGTCGCAGCAGCAGGCCACCGCCATGTGCTCATCGCAGGTCACCTCCTTCCGGGATGCTCGCCGCCTGACCTGCCTGGATGCGTTCTCGGCAGGTACAGCGTCGGTGGCGCGCGGTGAGCCGGGCGCCAGCCGTGGCGGCCAGGGCCCGGATCGACGTTGCTACGGCAGACGCGCTGCGACCCGAGCCGGCATCCGGGTGTGCAGACGGTGCGCGCGCCAGACGCCATCGGCGAACCCTAACGCCGCACCGACGTTGACGGCGCCGAGGCTGCGCGCGGCAGGTTGCGTCGCCCCACTTCCCAGCGCGGCGAGCGCGCCAATGCCGGTGGCCGCCTGCGAAAGCATGATGCAGTCGCGGTCCACGCAGCGGGCCGCCGCCACCGCCTCCACCAGCAGCACGGCCGGGCCTAGCTCGGACCCGATCAGCACGTGCGCGCCCCACGGCGGCGGCAAGCCGTCCACGTGGACGCCGAGCCCGCAGTCCGCCGCAGCCAACGCCCGCCGGTCTCCCGACAGCAGCATGACCACCCCGCCGGCGGTTTGGACGTCGCGTACCGCGCCGACCGGACTCCCGCCGCGCTCGACCAGGGCGTCGGCGTAATCGGCCCGCGGCCGCTGTTCGTCAGTGGCGAGCACAATCCTCAGCCCGGCGCGGACGGCCGCGCCGATGACCATGTCAAGCCCGGGTGCGATATCCGCCTCGACCGCCAGCACGGCCTCCAGCCGACGCCGGCGGGCCAGACCCAGCAACATTTCGGCGCCCGCGTCGGCCAACTCTCGCCGCTGCCGGACCCCGGTGCGTCCGCGCAGCTCCAGCTTGTCGATTGGGGCCAGCGTCCACTCGCCGGCCTCCCGGACATCCGACGGGTTCTCGGCCGCGAACAGCGCGAAACCGCGCTCGGCCACCTCACCTGCGTCAGCACCGACGAGCGGAACCAATCCGGTCAGCGCCCACCGACCCGAGCACACCGCGGCGCCGTCCAGCACCAGCGTGTCCAGCCGGTCCAGACGGCGCAGCACCGCCCGATCCATCACCAACGCACCGCTGCGGGCCAGCGCAAGCCCCAGATGCGACGCGAACGCGGCACGACCCGCCTCGGTCGCCTTGGGCAGTGCCGCAATCCCCACCGCCGCCGCCCGCCGCAGCCCGACCAGCGGCACAGCCGCCGCCACCACAGCCGTCCCGCCGGCCAGCACCCGCCGCTGGTAGCGCTCAACCGGGCCGGGCGGCAACGGGCGCGGGCGCTCGACCGCCACCGGGTCGGCCCCGGCATCCTCCGGACCGCGGATGAGCCGCGACTCCACCGCACGCCACGCCTGCTGATCCGCCCGGGCCTCCCGCCACCGGCCGACCCGCTCGGCGATGTCAACAGCCACGCCCGACCCGCCGGCGGCCAAGGCCTGCGCCAACCCGGCAGCCATGGACACCAACGACTCCGCCCGCTCCTGCCCGTGCAGCCGCCGGGCGGCCAACGCCCGTAACCGGGGATGCAGCTCGATGGCGGACACGAGGCCCGCCAACTCGGCCGGCAGCGGCGCCCACGGGGCCACCCGGGTCAGGCCGACCAGTCCTAACGCGACCGCATCGACCGCCAGGTTCGCCAACACGCCGCTACGCTGCAGGCTCTCGGCAGGGTGATGCAGTTCCTCCTCGGCGTTCTCCTCGTCCACGCTCGTCGGGGCGGACTCGGCGTGCGCCACCAGCGCCACCAACTCCCGCCGCGGCGGCGGCGGATCGGCCACCGCGACCACCACCCGGCAGGCCGGCGCGTTCACCCTCGCCCACACCACCCCCGGATGCCGCTCCAAAGCCCGCTCCACCCGACGAGCCACCCGCACACCGTCCACACCATGCACGCCGTGCGTCTCGATATGCAGCCGGCCAGGACGCGCCCACACATCACGGTCTCCGCCGGTCAGCCAACCCGCCGCCCGAACAGCCAAGCCAACCGCACCGCAGACCGAAGCGGGCACCCGCAGGCCCAGCAGCACCATGGCTCTCCCGTACCCGTCGTCCTGCGTCGGGTGACCTCACTTCCCACATTGGCGCGCACCATGCCGCCGTACCGCCTTGGGTGTCCACCACGCTCGAACGAGCACTCGCACAGCAATGTGGATGACGGACCGCTCGCCACTACAACCCGCAACGCGGGCGGCGTTGTCCAGCATCTCTGACCCATGGGGAGCGAACGCCCTTATCGGCCGCAGCGTCCGGGCCGTCAGCGGGATGGAGCGCCGGCGCTTACGACGTCCGGAGGGCGTCGGTGGGGTTGAGGCGCGCGGCCCGCACCGCTGGGTACAGGCCGGCCGCCGCACCGATGACGAAGGCTGCTGTGAGGCCGGCCCAGACGCCGGCCATCGGTACCAGGGTTTGCCAGCCGCGGGACGTGGCGACGGCGTAGGTGGCCGCGGTGCCGAGTACCGCGCCGGCTGCCCCGCCGAGCAAGGAGAGCAGCAGCGACTCGCTGAGGAACTGGACGGCAATGTGCCGGCGGGCGGCGCCGAGTGCGCGCCGGAGGCCGATCTCCGTACGGCGTTCGAGCATCGAGATGACCATCACGTTGGCGATCCCGACGCCCCCGACGAGCAACGCGATCGCGCCGAGGCCGAGCAGTAGGGAGGTGACGGAGTCGGCGACGAGCAGTCGCGAGGCGAGCGCATCCGAGGGTCGGCTGACCGAGACGCTGTTCGGCTCCGCCGGGTTGGCCGCCCTCGCCAGCATGCCGGCGACCAGCGTGGTCCGTGCGGTGTCGGTCCGCACGTACAGGCGGGTCGGGTGGCCGTCGAAGCCGAAGTACTCGGCAGCGACGGACAGGCCGATCAGAGCGGCCCGATCGATCTCCGGGGCGAGCTCGAACGGGCGCAGCACCCCGGCGACGGTGAACCAGTGCTCGCCCAGCCAGACCCGGGTACCTGCGTCGACGCGATTGATACCGAGTTGGGTGGCGGCGTCGTGGCCGAGCACGACGACCGGGTAGCGGGTGGTGGCCTCGTTGAGGAAGACGCCGGTGGCCACCTGCCCGTCGAGCGTGTCACGAAGGGACGGGTCGGTGGCGCGGACATCTATGCCACCGGTGCGGTACGCGGGTATCCGGTCGGTGCGAAACACCGGCACCCGGGCCAGGTCGGCTGTGGCGGTGACCCGCTGCACGCCCTCTGTCCGGGCTATGCCGGTGGCCGCGCGCGCCGGCAGCTGCGCCTCCTCGCCGTCGACGGTGTGCCCGTTGACCACGGTGAGTAGGTTGGTGCCCAGCCGGTCGATGCGGGCCAGCAGGTCGGCCTGGCTGGAGCGGGTGATGCCGAGGACGCCGACGATGGCGGCGATGCCGATCGCGATGCCCAATGTGGACAGTACAGCCCGCAGCGGGCGGCTGCGCATGCTGATGGTGGCCAGCGGGAGCAGGTCTGCGGCGCGTACGCGGGAGATCATGTGGTCCTTCCGGTGTCGGCGACGATCCAGCCGTCGTGGAGGTCGACCCGGCGCGGACAGGCCTCCGCGACGGTGGGGTCGTGTGTGATGACGAGCAGGGTCACGCCGTCGGCGTGCAGGTCCCGTAGCAGCGTGAGGATCTGCGCGCCGTTGGCGCTGTCGAGGTTGCCGGTCGGCTCGTCGGCGAGGATCAGCGCCGGGCGGCCGACCAGGGCGCGGGCGATGGCGACGCGCTGGCGCTCGCCGCCGGAGAGCCTGCCGGCCGGATGGTCGGCCCGATGCGCGAGGCCGACGCGGTCGATGGCCTTCGCCGCCGCGCGGCGGCGCTCTTTCGCAGGTACCGCACGGTAGAGCAGGCCGTTGGCCACGTTGTCCACTACGGACAGATGGTCCATCAGGAAGAACCGTTGGAACACCACACCCAGCGCGTAGGCCCGCAGGCCGGACAGCCGCCGGTCGGAGAGGCCCTCGATGGCTTGCCCGGCCAGCCGTATCGTGCCGGTCGTCGGCCGGTCCAGGCCGCCGGCGAGGTTGAGCAGCGTGGTCTTGCCGGAACCCGACGGGCCGACGACGGCCACCAGCTCGCCGGTGCGCACGGTCAGGTCGACACCGCGCAGCGACTCGACCGGCGGCGTGCCGGGGTACGTCCGGCCGGCGTTTTCCAGCCGGAGCACGACGTCGCTCATGACACCGGTATCTCGATCTGCGTGCCTTCGGTCAGCCCGTCGCCGGTGACCTCGACCGTGCCGGCGGCCTCGTCGAACAACCCCGGCCGCACGGTCACCAGCCGCCGGCCGGCGTCATCGACGACCGCGACCTGATACCCGCCGGATTCACCGGCGAGCAGCGCGGTCACCGGTACCAGCAGGACGTTGTGGCGCTGCGCTCCGGTGATCGCGACCTGTACCGGTGCCTGGTCGAGCGCCGGCGTGCCGGCCGGCAGCGTCACCGTGACGACCATCGGCACCGTCGCGGGCCCGGTGCCTTGGCTGGGTGGCGTCGCCACGGTGCCGATCTCCCGGACGGTGCCGTCGACCGGCTGGGCCAGCCCGGGAACGTTGACCCGAACCTGGTCGCCGGGATGGACCGTCGCCTGCCGGTCGGCGGTGAGCGCGACGCGCACCACACGGGCGGTCGCGGTCGCCGACAACACCGGCGCACCGGGCCCGGCCGACGCCCCGACCTCGGCGAGGGGCTGCCCGACGCGGATGGCGCTGGGCAGGAAGACAACCTGCCCGAGCGGCAGCCGTCCGGTGCGCCGCGCCACCGGCAGGCTACGGGCTGCCTGCCAGCGGCGGATCGCGGCCGCCGTGGCGTCGCTGAAGTGCCGGTCGACCGTGATGCCGTGCCCGGGATCCATGCCGAGCGCGACAAGGTTCTGTTCCAGCTGCAGGACGTCGGTGCCGTCAGACATGCCGGCGGCGAGTTCCCGGTACGCCGGTGTGGTCCCGTACAACAGGACCGCCGGCACGCCGGCCACCGCGTACAGGTCGTCGCCGCGGACCACCGCGGTCCCGGGCGCCGGTACGGCCGTGATCACGCCGCCGGGCAGCTGATTGACGATGGTGTACGCCCCGTCGAAGCCGAGCACGCCGGCGACCTGGACGCGGGCCGTCACGTCACCGCGGACCACCGGTGCCGTCGTCATGCGCACCTGCGGTCCGGCGACCGGTGCGGTCGACGGCGCCCGTCTGACTGCCCAGCCGACCACGCCGGCCGCAGCCAGGAGCGCGCCGACGGTCGCCCACAACCGGATCCTCACGACGACACGTCGATTCCGTTGTCCCAGTACTGCTTGCATGCCTCCACGGCGGTGGACAAGCGGCCCGACGACTTGCTCTCCGCCTGGATCGGCGTACCGGCGATCGGGAACGTGCCGTCGCTCTTGGGGTCCGGCCATTCGGGGATGCCGTGCTCGCGGATGCACTTGGCGAAGTCCCGCAGTTTCTGCATGTCGGCTGCGCTCGGCGGCGGGCGGTCGTCGGGGAGCACCGGGATCTCGGCGAGGATCGCCCTACACTCGGGAATCTTCAGGACCTGGTCTTCCTGGTCCTTCACGTCCTGGGGCGAGTGAAAGTAGCCGATCCTGCCTGCGTAGAGCTCGGGGTCGGGGAAGTTCGGGAGGCCGTGGTCGCGCCCGCACTGTGCGAAGCGTTTGCCGGCGTCCAATGCCTTCTGGACGTCGGTGCTGGTGCCGCTGGCGGATGCCTTAGGCGACGCTGTACCGCCGGATGAGCACGCGGCCATGCCTGCGGCGAGGACGGCGAAGACCGCGACGGTGAGCAGAGATCTGCGGGTCATGCCTCACAGGCTGGCGTCTTCGACGGTTGCTCCGCGTCTGTCCGTCGATCGATCTCCGGGGTCTGTCGTACGACAGACCCCAAACCGAATCACGGCACGTACGCTGGGCCGATGCAGCCGAGGACACCCCGCGTGACGGCGCGCCAGCGCTGGCTCGACGTGGCCCTGGTCCTGCTCCTCGCCGGCGCCAGCCTGTTCTGGGCCGCCGACCTCTTCCTCTCGCCGAACGAGAAGGCGTTCGAGATCGTCGGGTCGGCCGACGCCTGGCAGCGCCATACCGTCTCATGGTGGCTGGCCAGCGTGCCCGCGGCCGGCGCCATGGTCCTACGGCACCGGTGGCCGCTCGCCGCGACGGTCATCGCCGCCGGTTCGGCAGGCGCGCACCTGTTCGACGGGTTCGCGCCGTTCCTGCCGATGGACATCGCCGCGCTGGTGACCATGTACACCCTTGCCAGCACCATCCGGTCACGCCGCACCTCGATCACCGTCCTGGTCACCATCGAGGCGACCCTGTACGGCCTGATGCTGGTGCCGTGGCTGCACACCTTGGCTCGCGTCGGCTGGGAAGAGGCGAGGCAGGTGCTCATCGGCGGCACCTGGCAGAACAACCCGCTGCTGTCGGCCACAAGGGATGCGGCCCTGCCCGGCCTGCTGCTCGCCGTCACCTGGGCGGTCGCCGACAGCGCCCGAACCCGACGCGCCCACCTGGCCACCCTGCAGGCCCGCGCCGAGGACCTCGAACGCGATCAGCGCCAGCGCACCGCGCTCGCGGTTGCCGCCGAGCGCGGCCGGATCACCCGCGAGCTTCACGACGTCGTGGCGCACGGCCTGTCCGTGATCGTCGTCCAAGCGCAGGGCGCCAAGACCATGCTCACCCGGCAGCCGGAGCGCACCGAGGCCGCACTGACCAACATCGTCACCACCGGCCGCGCGTCGCTCGCCGAAATGCGCCGGCTGCTCGGCGTCGTGCGGACCGAGCCGCACGCCGACCTGGCACCGCAGCCGAGCCTCGCCGCGTTGCCCGAGCTGGTGGACCGGATACGGGACAGCGGCACGCCGGTCGACCTCCGGGTCACCGGCGAGCCGACGACGCTTCCCGCCATCATCGAACTGGCCACGTACCGCATCGTGCAGGAGGCACTCACCAACACGCTCAAGCACGCGACACCAGGGGCCGGCTGTGCAGTCGACCTCGACTTCGGCCCGGCCAGCCTGCGGATCCGGGTCCTCGACAGCGGCGAACCGGTCCCGCAGCCCTCGCCCGGCAACGGCTTGCGTGGCATCACCGAACGCGTCCACGCGCTCGGCGGCAACCTGCGGGCCGGCCCCGCCGCCGGCGGCGGCTTCGAGGTGTCGGCCCTGCTCCCGGTCGAAAGCGGCGAGCCGGCCACGAGCGCCGGTGACCCGGCGTCGGAGCGCGCCACGTGATCCGCGTCCTGATCGCCGACGACCAGGCCCTCGTCCGGGCCGGGTTCCGCATGATCCTCGACGGGACCGACGACATGCTGGTGGTGGGCGAGGCCGCCGACGGGTTGAAGACTCTGGCCGTGGCCGGTGAAACCCGGCCCGACGTAGTCCTGATGGACGTCCGCATGCCGGGCATCGACGGCATCGAGGCCACTCGCCGGCTCCGCGCCGCCCACCCGCCGGACCACCCGCCACACGTCATCATCCTGACCACGTTCGACCTCGACGAGTACGTCTACGCGGGACTCCGCGCAGGCGCCGCCGGATTCCTGCTCAAGGACTCGCTCGACGGCGAACTGCTCCAAGCCGTACGCGCCGTCGCCGGCGGGCACAACGTCGCCGCGCCCACGGTCACCCGCCGGCTGGTCCAGCACTTCGTCGCCACCGCCCCACGGACCGTCGACACCACGCCGCTCGGCGCGCTTACCGCACGCGAGCGCGACGTGCTCGAGCTGATCGCACAGGGCCTGTCCAATCAGGAGATCGCCGGTCGGCTGATGATCTCGGAAGGCACCGTCAAGACCCACGTCAGCCGCATCCTGGCCAAGCTCGGGCTGCGCGACCGCATCCACGCCGTCATCTACGCGTATCAGAGCGGCATGGCGTAGCCGGCGCCGACACCGGCCCGACCGGGTCGGAGACGTCGAGGTCGATCACCGCATCAGTTTGGCTCAGTACACTTCGCAGGTACCGCGCGTGTCGTCGGCGTCGCGAAACCGGCCTCCTGAGGCCGAGCGCGCCGGCCTCTATCTGACCGCCCTCGGGGGGACACGAGTGGCCGGATCGATGAGCACGGTCGAGCCCGGTGGCACCAGAGTGACCTGCAGCTCCGGGCTCTGCAGGACGCCCTGTGTCTCGAGCACCTCGAACAGGGCGTCCGAGATCTGCGGGTCCTCGCCGATGTGCGCCAGCGCCGCTCCCACGATCTGCGGGCGCATGGCGGCCGCCTTGGCGAACTCGACGGCCGCCTCCCGCTCGGAGGCGGACCTGATCACGTTGACCCGGTTCGCGTCGTCCTGCTCGATCGCGGCGGTCACCTGCCGCAGTCGGTTGACGACCTTCTGCTCGATCTGGCGGATCATGCCGGCGTCACGGAAGTGCACCTTGCGCACGTAGACGCTGCCCACCCGATAGCCCCATTCCCGCGACTGGCGGCTGGCCTCCTCCCGGACGGTGCGGCTCATCTGGTGACGGTCGACCAGCATGCGGTCAAGCTTCATGTTGCTCAGGCCGCGCACGGCGGCGTTGGAGACGTTGGCCCGCAACGAACCCGCGGGATCGGCGTTCTTGTACAAGTACGCCACCGGGTCGCTGATCACCATCTCGTACCAGATGCCGACGCCCATCGGAGCGCCCTCTTCGGAGTTGACCGCCTCGCTGCGCAGGTAGGTCTGGTCGAGCCGGAGCTCGACGACGTGCCGCCGGCCGAACAGCGGCAGCAGCGCCGCGGCAGGGCCCAGCCGCAGCCAGGGAAAGTGCAGGCCGGGGTTGTCCAGCACCAGCCGCACGGTGCCGAAGAGCTCGAAGACGATGCATTGCCGCTCGCGTACGATGACGAATGCTCCGAAGGCGCGGGCGACCCCGAGCAGGATCGGCACCGCCAGGAAGCCGGCGATCAGCGCCCCAATGTCGATGATGCTCATCGGCCGGCACTTCCTTCCCGGGCGCTCGTGATGACCGAGCCGGTCTTGGCGAACATGCCCAGCCGGACGTTGCGGATGTACAGTTCCAGCGCGCCGTCGCCGTGCGATCGCAGCTCGCGCAGTTGCTCCGCCATCGCCAGCAACGGCTCGACCTCCGCGTGCGCGTTGAGGGTCTCGATCTCGACCGCGCGGCGTGACTGCACGATCTTTTGGGGCGCTTCTGACGCTTCCATGGGCGGCTCGGCGCGTCGTGAATAGCGCACGCCGTTGTCCTGCCTAGGTTCTGGCTTGTCGAAGGTCAGAACTGCGGTGGCGGGAGAACGGCGTGCGTACTGCAAGG
>NZ_BAABAT010000103.1:0-11854 GCF_039537565.1 Dactylosporangium darangshiense | reverse complement strand
CCGATCGAACTCGTCTGGGGCAACCTCAAAGCCACCGAACTGGCCAACCTCTGCCCCGAACACATCAGCGAAGCCGACACCGCCGCACACACCGGACTGCACCGCATCGGCAGCAGCTACGACTTGTACTTCAACTTCCTCGACCACACCGGCCTTCGTCTCTGACGAAGCGTCACTCAAATATCGAAAGATCTCTAATTTAATTGTTTGGGCGGGCTGTCACTCTGGCGACGGCGGGGTTCGGTGTCGGTTCCCTCGGTCGTGATGACCGCCATCCGGGCTGCTCCAGAGATCTCCCGGCCGATGTAGCGGCGGCCTTCCAACCAGTCATCCGTCGGCTCGACCAGGACCCCGCCGACCAGGCGGATGATCGCCGCCCGGTTCGGCGCGTCGCCGATCGCCGCGACGAGGCGCGCCCCGGACAGGGCCGTCAGGCCGCGCAGGACCGCCGGCCAGCCGGCGGTCCTCGTCCGGCGCGCTACGTCCACTCCCAGTACCTCGCGACGAGCGCGTCGATGGCATGGTGGAAGGGTTCCTGGGTGCGGGGTTCGGGCTGTCCGCGCCGACGATTATCCGACTGGTCGTACAGTGGCAGGACGCGCCGGCCGCATGCAACGACCCGTGGGCGTCCACTGTGGACCGTGTTGCCCTATGGCCGGTCCGGCGGGCAACCAGTGCTCCCCTATCAGAGGTCGTTGTTGTTGTTGACCATCGGACGTCGGGCCGAGGGCATCCACCGACTCGCTCGGGCATGGGAGGTTTCCGCGCCAGCGGTATGCGGCCGTCGTAGGGGACGTCCAGCAGGTACGTAGGTAGGTACCGGATGTCCGCCGGCCCCGATACCGGATGGGCGGTCCTCCGCAAGGCTGAGGCAGAGCTCGTTCGGCTCGTCGGAGAAGGCCACACGAACCGTTCGGCAGCCGGCGAACTCGGTTTGTTAGCCGATGGCGTTCAACACCAATCTTCGATTGATCTTCACCGAGCTGGGACATCCACCCGAATGTGGCCCCGGCAACGCGTTGTACGACGGGCCCGGTGAAGCCGCGGTGAACCGGAAACCAGAGACGGACGGCCCGTCCCTGGTTTGGCACTCGCCGACGAGGGCGTCCGCTCTACTCCGCGACGAAGGTAACCCGGCGACGCCGTCGCAGCGCGATGACGAGCGCAGCACCCCCGGCGATCAGCACTGCACCTGTGCCGACCATCGGCAGGGTGCCGGACGAGCCGGTCACGGGGAGGCTCGGTCTGCCCGACGTCGACGGGGACGGCGAGGCACCAGCCGACTTCGAAGGCGTCGGCGTCGCCGATGGGCACGGCCCATCGAGCTTGATCCAAGCGCTGACGACGTGGTCGACCCGGTTCTGGGGGTACCCGTCGGCCCACTTCGCGTCGTACGCGAGCCGCGCCTGGGCGGCTGGCTTCGCGGCGGTCGAGACGAACTGCACGACCTCTTCCGCCTTGCCGTCGGCACGGGCCTTGATACTGTTCGGCGGCTTCGCCAACGCGTCAGCCGGCTCAAGTGCCACATTGCTGATCGTGACCGCGCTGCCGTAGTTGTTGCTCAGCTTCCAGGTGATCTTCCACTTGCCGGCCGCGTCGACACACTCGGCCTTGCCGGACACGCTGGAGGCGTGAGCACTCGCTTCAGTAGGGAACGTCGCCGAAAGACCGACGGAAGCCACCGCGGCGAGGCAGACTGCTGCCACGCCCCTGAAAAACTTTTCCCTCAAGTCGACTCCTAGGTTGCGGGAAACGCGATGACATGACAGCGCCGTCGCCGAGAACGCGTGGGTTCAGGTTGCGGCCGAAAGTCCGGGGGGTGACGCGGCAGCAACGATCCGCACGTACGGGTTCTCGGCGACGGCCCACAGGCACGACGGGCCGTCGCCCCGATCGGTTCAATCCCGGGGCCGGATACCGACAGGCCCGGTCCGCAACAGCGGCCCCATCGCCGTCGTCGAGGCGGCGGCGTGCCGGCCGGGTGTGTAGCTGGTACAGCCCCTCGATCCTTGGCGTAGCCGTGGTGGGCGATCCGTGGGCCGATGCCCCTGCTCGCCCGGCGTTGCTGTACTTGTCGTGGTCACAGACGCGGTCGGCGAACAGTTTTCGTCGGGCGTCGTCGGGTTCGGCTGCGGCGGCCGCGGACCGGTGGGACCTTGTCGACCGGTGGCAGCGGTTGCGTGATGTCGTGGCGGTTGCCTCCGGTCAGTGATGCGCACCGGGGGATACCGGCGCCCTCGGTCGGAGGTGGCGCTTCGAGCCCGGCCGAGCGTTGTCGATCGGGCTCGATGTCGTAGTCGGTGGGCGGCGAGTTGAGCTGCTGCTTCGGTTTGCGGCTTGTTCGTCTACCAGCAGCCATGCCGAACCGTCACCAGGTGCAGAACCTCCGAGGAGGATTTCACCTCACCGCGCCGTCCACTGATTTGAGCTCATGAGCCCGGAGGGGGCGCCGACCCGTGAACGACCAGCACCGGACATGTCGCGTGTTCGGCACACGCCGCGCTGACCGAGCCGAGCAGCAGGCCCGCGAAGCCGCCGTGCCCCCGGCTGCCGACAATGAGCATCCGCGCGGTACGGCTCGCCTCCAGCAACGTTTGCGCTGCGCCACCCTCGATCACGACGGTGCGCAATCCCGAAGGCTTGTCGGCGGCGAATACCTCGTCGAGGGTCGCGTCGAGGATGCGTTGGGCCTCCTGCGCCGGATCCCAGTCGGCGGGGATGCCCACCCATGACACGGGGAATTCCCACGTAGTGATGACGTCCAGCCGGCTACCGGTGGCGTCGGCGAGATAGTGGGCCCATCTCAGGGCATGCGTCGACGGCTCTGATCCGTCGACGCCGACAACGACGCTGGGCGTCCCGAACGTCTCGACACTCATCACGTTGCTCCTCGTGAGTAGCACATATCGTCAATGCGCTTCGGCGGATCCGCACAAGGCGTCCGCGCAGACGTCGACCCCCACGACCGATCGTGCGTTTGGCACTCCACGTTCAGCCGCCGTCGTAGCGTTCGGCCTGGTAGGAGCCGCGGCCCGGGCGAAGGTGCCGGCCAGCGCCAGACCGGCGAGTGCCATGACCACCACGCCGTACTGCGTCGCTGCTGTTGCGACTCGTTCTCCGTGGGCCACCAGGACGCCGGCGGCGACCGACGGAACGCCCAGGCCGAGGTAGGACACGAGATAGAGGACGGACAGCACGCCGGAACGCTCGTCCGGCTTCGCCAGCGGGAGGACGGTTCGGATGCCGCCCTGGAAGCCGGCCCCGAATCCGGCTCCCGCTACGGCCGTGCCGATGAAGAAGATGACCGACGACAAGGCGGCCACGCCGGCGAGAGTGATCGCCACGCCCCCGATGAGCAAGCAGGTACCGAGTCGCATGGTTCTCCTCGGCGCCGCGGACCGTAACGTGGGTACGGTGAGGGCCGCGCTGCCGGCAAGGACGAACAGGGCGGAACCGCCGAGGACGACGGCCGACGAGCCGACCACACCGTGGACCAGGGCCGGCCCGAGCGAGGCGTAGAAGCCCGCGAGTGCCCATACCGCGATCAGCGCCGGGGCGACGCGGAGGAATGCCCCGCGCACATCCGGCGGAAGGTCCACGTCAATCCGCAGAGAAGCGAGCGCGCCGGCTTTCGGCGTCACGGTTTCCGCCATGAAGACGACCCCGACGGCCTGGATGATGAACAGGACAGCCAGTACGTAATACACCAGATGCGTCGGGGCCGGCAGGTATCGCACCAGCAGCGCCGACCCCAAGGCCCCCACCGCGGTTCCGGTCATCGGGGCGATGGCGTTGGCTATTGTCCCGCGTACCCGGTCGATGTCGATCAGTCCGGCGCCCACTGCGCTTACCGCGGCCCCTGTAGCGAGCCCTTGGACGATACGTGCTGCGGCCAGCTCCGCGACACCGTTCGTGTTCGCGAAAAGGACCATCGTCGCGGCCTGAACGACTGCCGAGGTAAATAGGACCGGCCGACGTCCGATATAGTCGGAGAGGGATCCGACCAGGAGCAGGGCTACCAGTACGGCGATGGCGTACACACCGAACACCACTGCGGTGACAATCGGGGAGAAGCCCCACTCGGCTTGATAGAGCGCGTAGAGCGGCGTCGGTGCGCTCGAGCCGGCCAGGAAGAACACGACCATTGACGCCTGCAGGTAGAACGCCGCTATGGGCGGTAGGGTCGCTCTTCGTTGCACTGACCTCGACCCGGATACCCAATCTGTAGTCGTCATCGCACTCCTTCCTCGAAAGAATCGGCGCCGGCGAGATTCCAGTCAGGAAGGCCGACGCCATGAAGTCATACTGTCCGCGTACGCATCGCCGCGGGTGGGTCCTCGCAACGGGTTGGGGTCCACTCGGCGGCTACCCCGCCTCATGCAGGCGTTCCAGGGGGCGGGCTGCCATGTCGCCCGTCGGATTGCGCCACGCAATTCGCTCGGTGGGATGGCCCTGAACGCGCAGAACGCGAGGGCACTGCGGCGGACCCGCCTACGCGCGGGTCCGCCGCTGGTGATGTCCCTTAGGAGTGCTTGTCTGCGTCGATGATGACGCGCACCACCGCATCCGGGTGGGTAACCATGATCACGTGAGAGGCGCGGACCTCGGTGATGTGCGCGCCGGCTCGTTTGGCCATGTACCGCGCGCCGTCGGGGTCGATGGCATGGTCCTCGGTGGCGATCAGTGCCCAGCTCGGGATCGTCTTCCAGGCCGGCGCACCGGACGGTTCGAGGAAGGCGGCTTGGGCGAGCGGCCGCTGGCTGAGTGCCATCGCCTCGGCTTGTGCGGCGGACACGTCCGCGGCGAACACCCGCCGGAAGAACTGCGGGTTGATGTACAGGTCTTGGTCGACGCCGCCGGGCGCCGACGGGTTGGGGTATGCCCGCTGGAGGAGGGTGTCCGGCCCCAGCTGACTGTTCGGGTACTTGGCGGGGTTGGCCGCGACGGCCGTGGCCTCTCCCTGGTCGGGGATGAAGGCCTCTGCGTAGACCAGCGCCTTGACGTTGTCGAGGCCACGGGCCGCGTTGGTGATGACGGCTCCGCCGTAGGAGTGGCCGACAAGGATCACTGGTCCGGTGACTGATTTCACGACGCTGGCGATATAGGCAGCGTCGCTGCTCAGCCCACGCAATGGGGTGGCCGGAGCGATGACGGGGTAGCCGTCGTGGCGGAGTCGGGTGATCACGCCTTCCCAGCCGCTGGCATCGGCGAACGCGCCGTGGACCAGAACGACCGTGGGCTTGGGCGTCGTCGTTCCCTGTGCCGACGCCGAGTTCGCCAAGAACACGATTCCCAAGGCGGTCAGCGCTGTCGCGAGTGCAGCGAGTGCGCGCCGAGGGGCGCGGAGCAACTTCATCGTCATCTCTCTTTCTGTCCAACGGCCCTGGTCGGTTCCCGACCTCCCAAGGCGAGGCCGCCGCATTCATGGGGCGGTCGTCGCGTTCAAAGGATCCCGGTGGCCGGCGCCGGGCGAATCGCGTGTTCCAGGTATTCGTTGTGGGACGCCGTGGTGACGGCTTCGTCGAGGTGCGGCGGCGGTGCCGCCTTATGCGGATCCGGTCAGCCGCTCGGTGTACAGGCGAGCGAGTTCGATCCGAGACGTGATGTTCAGCCGCTCGTACGCGTGCCTGAGGTGAGTGCCGATGGTATGCGGGGACAGGAAGAGTCGCTGGGCGATGTCCTTGTTCGTGGCACCGGTGGCGGCGAGATTCACCACCTGGGCCTCGGCATCGGTCAGTTCGGGCCAGGAGAGAGTGACTGCGACGGCCCGCCGTGCCCGCCGTACTCCTAGACCACGCAGGCGCCGCCGGACCCGTGACGCGTCGCGGTGCGCGCCGGTTTGCTCATAGATGGCGAGTGCACGGTCGAAGTACTCGATGGCCTCTCCGGCGTCGTGCGCGACGGACATCCGGCCGACATCCTCCAGTGCGGATGCCAGGGCAAGTGGTCTGGCGAATCCGGTTAGGATTTCCGCAGCCTTGCGGACGCGGGACACATCGGATTCCATGAGGCCACGGGCGTGCAAGGCCACCGCCCTGAGGATCGGAAACGCGGGGTTGAGGTCTGCGCGTCGTTCCGCGGCCGTCACGGCCAGCTCAGCCAGATCCGGCCGCCCGGCCCGCATCGCGATGCGGGTGAACTCCTCGGCCGGGTCTGAGGGTGCCGGGAATGACGGGCCTTTCTCCGCGAAGCTCGCGATGGACTCGCCGAGCACCTCCAGCGCCCGCTGCGATTCGCCGTCGGCATCGGCGACCAGCGCCGCTAGCCACGCGCCTGCCTGTCGGGTAAGGCTCACCTCCGAGCGCATCATCCGCTCCGCGTCGGCGACGCTGAGCGCCAGTTGTCGCTCGTCCCCTCGGTGCAGTGCGACTCGTCCGAGGTTGTAGAGGCAGGTGAAATCCGCGAAGTCGCCGACTCCGAGGTCGTCGACCATGCCCAGAACGGAGTACACCTCGTTCTGTGCGTCCTCCAGCCGGCCCTCCTCAAGTAACGAGCTGGCGTGCACCATCATCCATACCCGCAGGGCGGCGGCCTGGTTGCTGCGCCGGGCGGCTGCGATGCCCGCTGCGGCCTCGGCGGAAGCCTCGTCGGGCCGCCCGAAGCCCCGCGCCAGGAAATGCGACCACGTGGCCTCAGGCAGCCATGATGTGGTCAGGACACCTGCCTGCTCGGCGAGACGTCTTGCCAGCCGCATTCGGTCGTCGGCGTCCTGCCAGCGATCGTCATAGAGGGAGATCACGGAATCCGCGACCAGCGCCGTGGCCTTGCTCGCCCAATCTCGCGTTGTGTCGGCGGCTTCCAAAGCCGCCGGAATGAACTCTTCTGCTTGCGCCAATTTCCCGGACAGCACCAGATTGAGGGCCAGCATGGACAGCAGCTCCGCGCGGTGCGCGTCGCTCAAACCTTCTAGGCGCAGCGCCGCGGTGCATTGCCGCACCGCCTCGGTGACGTCGAACTGGCTCGAGAGTCGTACGATCGACAGCCGCAGTGCGACCTCGCTGTCAACGTCGAACTGGCCGTTCAGCGCTAACTGGGCTAGCCGTTTGGCCTGCGCGGCCTGACCGTCCTGCCAGAGCAGCAAGGTCGTCTCCGCGGCGATCGCCGCTCGGTCGGTGGCAGTCTGCGGCACCAGCTCCAGTGCCCGGCCAATGAACGTTGCTGCGGTTCCGGGCGCGCTGGCGGCGAGTTCCCTGGCTGCCCGGCGCAAGATCTCCACCGCCTCGAGGTCGCCGGGCGTGGCGACCTCGCACAGCATCGGACCGACTTCAGATGCCGATCGGCCTGACTCCAGCAGCAGGTCGGCGATCCGCCGGCGCAGCGTTCGGCACAGATCGGCTGGCCAATCGGCGATGACGACGTCATGAATCAAGTCGTGGCGGAAACGGACGACCTCTTGCTCTCCGTCCAGCAGGTCGGCTTCCTGTGCCTCCATCAATGGGTCCAGCAGAGCTGACGGCGGCTGATCGAGCAGGCGGGCCAGGTGCCCGATGTCCACGCTTCGACCGAACAGCGCGGCACTCTCCACCAGGTCGCGTGCGCCCGGCGACAGACGCGCCAGTCGGTTGCCGATCAGATCGGTCAGGCGGGCCGGCGGCAGGCCGATACCGGCGAGATAGGCCGTTCCCTCCCTGATCGCGATTACTCCTTCCTCCTTCCACCCGTGCAGGAGTTCCTTCAGCAGCATCGGATGCCCGCCGGCGTAGGCCAGCTCGGCAAGGAGGTCGTCGTGCGGCTCGGCGCCCACCACGTCTCGCGTCAGCTCCCCGACCGCGTCAGGGGCCAGCGGCGGGAGAGGGACGACCGTCGCCCCCTGTTCCTGGAGGTGAAGGATCGTCTCCCGTACGGCTGGCTTCAGGCCCCTGGTACGCGAGACCACCATCCACAGGATGCGCTCGGTGCTCAGCCGCCGGCCCAATGATCGAAGGGCGAGCACGGTGAGGTCATCTGCCCATTGGAGATCGTCCAAAGCGATCAGCAACGGCGCTGTGACCGCGGCGCGCTGCAGGATGTTCTCGAGCTCCTGGAGAACCCAGAAACGTGCGTCAGTGGTGTTCAGCAGTTCACGCATCGTCTCGGCGTGGACCATGGGCGGCTCAGTCGCGAGCATCGCCGACAACAATGGCGCCAGCTGGACTCCCTGGGTGTCCGGGTCGCCCCAGCCGCGTAGAACACGCAGCCCATCGGGTCGCTTGCGGACGACCTCTTCCAGCAGGCGGGTCTTGCCGGTTCCTGAGTCACCCTCGATGATGATGACGCCGCCGCGACCCTCTAAGGTCGCCCCGACGCATTCCATGATGTTGGCTAACTCGTGGTCACGGCCGCGTAGCACGCCAGGCGCGCCGAACGCTGAGTCCAGGACGTCGCCCATTCGCTGCTCACCGCTCAAGAGGTGCTCCCGAAGAACTGTGATAGGAGGCGAGACGTCCGGCGGCCCGTCCGCAGCTGGTCGGGCCGCACAGGAGGACTGCCTGCGACACACCGAGGTCGTCGCGTCGGGGCGCGGTAGAACACGGGGATCCGCCGGTCGAAGACCGCAACGTCTCGATGCGCAGATCGTCCGCGTCGTGCTCGACGGTCACACGCCTGCTATCCATGCCGATGCGAGTCCTCCGGACTTCAGGCGATGGTGGCCACGTGCATCGTCTATGGCGGACGGCGGATCGTCACTCACATGAATAGGTGAGGCGGCGACCCACCGCGGTTACCGAACCTCCGTCGCTGAGGGCACGAGCTGATCGGTGAGGATGAGCTGCGCCAGTTCCGTCCGCGAGCGGACACCGAGCTTGGCGAAGGCATGGCGTATGTGAGTTGCGACCGTGTGCGGCGACAGGAAGAGCCGGTCGGCGATCTCGCGGTTGGTCGCCCCTTCCGTGACCTGTTGCACAACGCGCAACTCAGCCGGGGTCAGCGACCGGGTGCTCGGCTTCTGCGCCGGAGCGCTCACCCGCCGGCGGCGGACACCCAGGTCTCGCAGCAATATGCGGATCCTGCCAAGATCCGCCCCTGCCCCGGCCTCGGCGTACACGGTGAACGCCCCGTTCAGCGCCATGACCGCGGCCGCGGGGTCATGATTGCGCAGGAGCCGACCGAGATCTTCCAGAGCGGCGGCACGTGGCAGCGGGCGGGGGACGGAGGCCAGGAGATCGACGGCTTTCCGCAAGGCGGACTCATCGTCGTCGAGGAGACCCCTGGCATGCGCTGCCACGGCTGTCGCGACGGTTCGGTCGCGTTGGACCATGCCTCGCCGCCGGCAGATCTCGGCGAGCGTTTCAGCGCGGTCGCGGCGACCGGCGTGCAGTGCCATCCGTATGAACAGCGGGTCGTCGGCTGGATCGGCGGTCACCTGTGGCGGTTCGCCGTCCGCCACGCAACCCGAACGGAGCGCCTCCAGCCACTGGGCAACGGACCGGACGGCCTGCGCCGGATCGTCCAGCATCCGTTGGATGCGCGGCTTGATCCGACGGTATGCCGCTTCATCGCCGGTGTGGATGGCCGCGCGGGCAAGTACATAGATAATGGTCACATCTGCAAGGTTTCCCTCGCTGAGCTCGTCGTGTGCCGAGAAGAGCGCGTCGGCCTCCGCCCTAGCCTCCGAAAGCCGTCCAGCGTCGAGCAGCGCACGCGTCCGGGCCATCGCCCACAGCCGTCTGATCGCGGGCCGGCCATGCGCCTGGGCCTCGCCGATTTGCTCGTCGATCACCGCCAGTGCGTTGTCCGGTTCGATCGCCACCGCACCAACCAGGGTGATCCACACCGCTTCGGAGGCCGCGAACGGATCATTGCGCGCGAGGCCAAGATCGGCACGCAGAGAATCAGGTTTCACCTGCTGGTCCCGGTGATACATACGTGAGATCGATTCGGCCCTGACCGCCTTCGCCCGCAGATCCTCATCACCGGTGCGGTCGGCCGCCTCCATGAGCAGCCGTAGTGCGTGGGCAGCCGCCTCGGTACCCCCGCACAGTGTGAGATTGAGCGCCAGTGTGCACAGCAACTGTGTCCTGACCTTTTCGGAGAGGCCAGCTAGTTCGAGTCCTTGCCGGCACTGCGCGACCGCGTCTGAGAAGGAGTATGGACTTGCCAGACGGGCGGCGCCGAGGCGCACCAGGGCCTCGCCCTCAGTGCCGAGGCCGGCGGGATCGGCCAAAGCCGAATGCAGCAGGGTCAAAGCCTTGCCGAGCCGGCCGTCCTGCCAGAGGAGGTGGCCCGTCATGGCGAGCAGGTTCGCCCGCTCCGGCCCTCGGCCTGACAGTTCCGATGCCCTCAAGGTGAGCTCGGCAGCCCGACCGGGAGCCGTATCCGCAACATCGGCAGCCGCCTCGGACAACACCCGTATCGCGATCTTGTCGCCGGGCTCAGCGGACTCGGCCAGCATCCCCACGAGCTCGACGGCAGGCGTGCCCCGAGCGAGCCGGACCTCCACCGCCTGGCGCCTGATCGCACGGTGAAGGCAGGACGGAACACCCTCCTTGACGGCCTTTCGCACCGGCTCGTGGCGAAATCGCAGTCCTGGCCCATCCGCAATGAGCAGGTCCGCTGAGGTCAGTTCGCGCAGCACGCTCACCAACTTCACCGGCCGTTCCTGCAGCAGGACGGCCAGCAGGTCAGCCGGGAACGACTCTCCGAGCAGCGAACCGATCTTCGCGGCTCGTCGGGCGTGCGCCGACAGCCGGGCCAGCCGCAGCTCGATCAGATCGCGGAAGCGCGCCGGCGGGTTCAGCTCGGCCATGTGACGAGCGACATCGGAGATGACCAGCGCGCCCTCATCTAGCCATCCGCGAAGCAAGGCCAGGATCAACTGAGGGCGTCCTTCGAGTCCGCCAATCGCCTGGGTCAGGGCGTCGTCCGCCGGGACGCCGAGAAGATCTGTGATGATTTCGCCGACCGGGAGGTCTGGCAGCGAACCGAGCCGGATGGTCGGCGCCCCCGCACGCATCAGTCGACGTACGGTGTCATCACCCACTGGCGACGATGCTTCGGCACGTACTGTGATCAGCCACATGATAGGCCGACCGGCCAGCCGCAGTGGCAGGTTGCGAAGCGCCAGCAGGGTCACGGTGTCGCACCACTGGAGGTCGTCGATGGCAATGACCAGCGGAGCGTGTTGGCTGGACTCCTCCAGCCGCTCCTGTATCTCCTGCAAGAGCCAGAAGGGCGGATCGGCGGCCGAGGCAAGATCCATAAGACGGGCCTGATCAAGCAGCCCCGCGCCGCATCCGCGCAGCGCCTCCAGCAGAGGCGACAGCGATGGAGCGAGCTCCCGCGGAGAACCCGCGCCATACCCGGCCCGGATTCCGCGCTCGGCCGCCAGGCGTCCAACCTCGCCCAGCAGCCGGGATTTCCCCGACCCCACCGCACCGGTGAGCAGCATCACGCACCCGTTGTCAGCCAGGCCGTCCAAAGCGCGAGACAGCAAGGCCAGTTCGGTGGACCGGCCGCGTAATGGAAGGTCGGTGGGGGGAAATCCGCTGAGGGCAGCTCGCCGCGATGCATCCATGATCGGCTGCACGAGCCACGCTCCCCTGTATCGCACGGATCAATCGGTTGAGCGTCGCGTGGCGTGGCTGCGGGTATCGGCTGGCCGCCGAGCGTTGCGCATCGGGAACCCGCCGCAAGACTAAGCCGTGTTTCGTAAGTGGCGTGGGCGGGGGTTGGTGGTGGTTGCCGTTGGGTCTATAAAGTGCCGTTCGTGGCGGTAGTGGCCGGTGTTCGTCGGCGTGGTCCGAGCCAGGCTGCCGCGTGGAGCTATGACGGTCCGGTGTCGGTGTTGCGGCTGCCGCTTGATGTACATGATCCGCAGACGCGGCGGCATGTGGAGCGGGTGTTTTCGGCGGCGTTCGCGGTCCGTCGGGCGGTG
>NZ_BAABAT010000102.1:0-12103 GCF_039537565.1 Dactylosporangium darangshiense | reverse complement strand
CATGCACGTCACGACCGGGATCACGACGCGGGCTTGTCGACCGCACAGCTGTAGGCATGACCATGATTGTCTTGCCCACCAACGGCATCGACCCGCAACGACTCACCGCAAAATCGAAAGATCTTTAGTCTGTTAGCGCCGTAGGTAGCGGCCCACCAGTTCGCGCTGCGGCTCGCGAGGGATATCGCCCATGTCATAGATCGTATGTGCCGCGATGCTGCCACTCGCCGCTCGCGGCGGCCTCGAAGACATGGAGCTGGTCGGTGTACTGGCTGAACAGGTACAGCCACTCGTCCTGCGCGGCGGGCACGACGGCGCGTAGATCGGCCTGAACCCGGGGCGGAACGTTGTGGTGCGGATGCCCGGGGCCCGGCGCCGGCTCGTCGGGGAGCCGAAATCGGCTAAGGGTTGCCTCGTCGGCGCCCGCATCCAACGGAACATGATCCGCACGAACCCGATCGCATCGTCAGGGCCGAACGGCAACTCGACGCGCCGGTAGCGGAACGTGCTGCCGTCCTCATCGAGAAGGCCCACCAGGCTGTACGCGACCATCCCATTCCCCCTCTTCACGCAGCAGCGCACAAAGCTGCGGTGAAACTACCGCGGCCGTGGCCGACGCCACGCGGCGCATGCTCGACCGCCGAACGGGCCGCCGCCCACGCGCGGCCTGCAACGACGCCGGCCGGACGCAACAGGTCAGGAGTCAACGGAACCGGGGGCACTCCCTTTGCCATCAGGCTCTAACGGAACGGCACCTCCCGCAGATACGCACGGTGGCCCGCGAACAGCTCGCCGAGCGCATGAGCGCGGTCCGGACGCGCCCTCAGGTATCGGTCGAGCGCCGCGTCGAAGGCGTGGACGGCAGTGGTACGCTGCGGCCCCGACGCCCGCACCGCGGCGCGCAGCGCGTCGATGACGACAGCCGCGGCCGGGTCGGCGCTCACCGCGAGGGCGGTGTGGGCGCGCTCGTCGATGGCGGCGACCGCGCCGGAGAGCCGCTCGACACGCCCGTTCAGCATCGCCCGGTCGAGGAACTGCCGTTGACCGTAGAACCGCACCTCGAGCACGGCGAGCGGAAGGTCACCGCCGCGTCCCGCGTCCAACGCATCAGCACCGACATCGGCAGCCCCGATGTCGAACAGCTGCGGCGACACCCTGGGGCCGGTGTGCCTGGGCCGGGGGTGCAGCACGTCGTCGATCACATCACCGATCGTGCCGATCCGGGCGCCGGTGTACTCGTCGGCGAGCTCGACGGCCCAGAAGTTGTCCGGAACGTCCAGGTCGACGCCAAGCTTGCCACCGATGGTCCGGACGTGGTTGCGGATGTGGTCGGTGAGGCTCTGCTGCAGGATTGCGCGGACCGTGCCGGCGTTCGCCGCCAGGTAGGCACCTGCCTCGTCCGGCAGTGCCAAGGCCAGCGCCCACAAGGACTGGCGCGCAGCGACCGGCATGTAGGCCTTGATGAACCGCTCGCCGGTCGCCGCGAAGCTCAGTGCGGCGTTCAGCTGGATGTGGGCCAACGCGACCACGCCGCGCAGGGCAGCGTTCGCCGGGACGACGTCGAGCAGCCAGAAATCCCCCGATGCGAGAGCAGCCACGCCCGCGAAGTGCCTGACCACCTCCGACCCCGCGTCCACGGCTGCCCAGATGTCCAGCTGCTTGGGCTTGCGTGAGTCTTCGAGTTGGTCGGCGACGTGCTCGAGCAGTTCGGGGATTCCGGCGACCGGCACACCCACCGTCTGCTGCAGAAACAGCGCCCGTCCGGAGTAGATGCCGCGGTAGTGCCTGACCTCGGTGTCCCGGTAGCCCTCGGCCACCTCGAACTCCGGTGCCGGGAAGAGCTGCCCCAGCGTCACCTTCTCGCCGCCGGTCCACGTCTCATGCCGCGGAACACTGCCCAACCGGTCCAGGACCGCATCGACACGCGCCGCCAGCTCGGCCCGGGAACGCCGGTGGGGCTCACGGTTCAGACCCCACGGCTCGCGGAGCACCACCTCGGGCACCGTCATTTTGCGGCGCCTGGCGTTGCCCTGTTTGGACGCGTGCACCCGTCCGTCCGGTGTGACGTACACCCACCCGGTGTCGGCGACGAGCTCGATCACACCGTCGGCACTGCGCACCAACATCGTCTTCCCGGCGATGCGGTAGGGGTGCCTGGGGCGCACCAGCTCCATCTCGCGCTGCTCGACCTCGATACCCACGGCCCCGAAATCGTGGTAACGCGACGGATCAACCAACGCCTCCACCGTACGGCCGGCGGACGCAACCCGGTCACCCAGATCGACCATGCCGCTCAGATCGACCACCTCGCCACGGCCGTCGATCACCACAGCCCACGCCTCCGACGACAGCAACGCCGAATCCGACACGATCACATCCACATCCGCCGGGACGACCCGACCAGACTTACGCTGCGGATCCACCCAAAACTTACTCGACCCGATCGACCGGATCGCCAACGCATGACCACGCGGATCACGACGACGATGACTGTAACTGGCCAGAATCAGCGCCGTCCCGTCAACCGGCACCGCATCCACCAAACCACGCCAAGACCTAACCCGCGACCAGCCCCCCCTCGCAAGCACCGACGCCGCCACACCAGCCACACCACCACGACCAAACACCGAATCATCAACCCCCGCGAACCCCCGCGCAGCCGGCCCACCCCCCAACACACGAACAACCCCCGGATACAACCTCACACCAACCCCCGGATACAACCTCGCCGCCAACCCCCGCACCAACGACACACAATCGACAACACCCGCCGCGACTCCCGCATCGTGGACCTCATCGACGATACGGCGCAAAGCCTCAACATCAGGCACCACGGCAGGCCCCGACACCACCACATCGGAGGCAGCCATCTGCGGAACCGCACCATCCCCACCGTGCCCGGTGACGACCGCCCGCGCCACCGATGTGGCGACCTCCGGCGGCGTGATCACCAATCGCGGGACCTCTCCGCCTGGCGGGGTGACGACGATCGGCGGAACCACACCATCCCCACCGTGCCCAGTACCAACCACCCGCGGCACCGACGTGGCGACCTCCCCCGCGGTGGGCGGCGGGGCCGCCTCGATCGCCCCGGGCACGGTGAGGGCGGACGCGCCGCCGACGACGACGTAGTGCACCGCCTCGTCCGGCAGCGGCACCGATTCGGGTGTCCGCCCCGTGCGCCCGTCGATGACGGACACCCCGAACTCGTCGCGGACCATGACGAAGGCCCGCGCACCGGCCAGCGCGACGACCATGGTCCGCAACGGCGCCGCCGCCAACGCAGCGGTCAACCCCGCGACACCGGACACCCGCCAAACCCCCGCCGCACCCGCATACTCGGCCAGCAGCACCGCCTGCGGCCGACGATCGAACTCACCGGCCACCAGGTCGAAACCGAACGGCACACCAGCGACGCGCCCGCCGCCGGCGCCGGTCAGCGTCGCGGCAACCTCGATCGCCGCGAGCAGGGAACGCTCGACGAGGCCGACAAAGTCGGAGAACGCCGCTGTTCGCACCACCCACCCGTAACGGAACGGCACCTCCCGCAGATACGCACGGTGGCCCGCGAACAGCTCGCCGAGCGCATGAGCGCGGTCCGGACGCGCCCTCAGGTATCGGTCGAGCGCCGCGTCGAAGGCGTGGACGGCAGCGGTGCGGTGCGGCCCCGACGCCCGCACCGCGGCGCGCAGCGCGTCGATGACGACAGCCGCGGCCGGGTCGGCGCTCACCGCGAGGGCGGTGTGGGCGCGCTCGTCGATGGCGGCGACCGCGCCGGAGAGCCGCTCGACACGCCCGTTCAGCATCGCCCGGTCGAGGAACTGCCGTTGACCGTAGAACCGCACCTCGAGCACGGCGAGCGGAAGGTCACCGCCGCGTCCCGCGTCCAACGCATCAGCACCGACATCGGCAGCCCCGATGTCGAACAGCTGCGGCGACACCCTGGGGCCGGTGTGCCTGGGCCGGGGGTGCAGCACGTCGTCGATCACATCACCGATCGTGCCGATCCGGGCGCCGGTGTACTCGTCGGCGAGCTCGACGGCCCAGAAGTTGTCCGGAACGTCCAGGTCGACGCCAAGCTTGCCACCGATGGTCCGGACGTGGTTGCGGATGTGGTCGGTGAGGCTCTGCTGCAGGATTGCGCGGACCGTGCCGGCGTTCGCCGCCAGGTAGGCACCTGCCTCGTCCGGCAGTGCCAAGGCCAGCGCCCACAAGGACTGGCGCGCAGCGACCGGCATGTAGGCCTTGATGAACCGCTCGCCGGTCGCCGCGAAGCTCAGTGCGGCGTTCAGCTGGATGTGGGCCAACGCGACCACGCCGCGCAGGGCAGCGTTCGCCGGGACGACGTCGAGCAGCCAGAAATCCCCCGATGCGAGAGCAGCCACGCCCGCGAAGTGCCTGACCACCTCCGACCCCGCGTCCACGGCTGCCCAGATGTCCAGCTGCTTGGGCTTGCGTGAGTCTTCGAGTTGGTCGGCGACGTGCTCGAGCAGTTCGGGGATTCCGGCGACCGGCACACCCACCGTCTGCTGCAGAAACAGCGCCCGTCCGGAGTAGATGCCGCGGTAGTGCCTGACCTCGGTGTCCCGGTAGCCCTCGGCCACCTCGAACTCCGGTGCCGGGAAGAGCTGCCCCAGCGTCACCTTCTCGCCGCCGGTCCACGTCTCATGCCGCGGAACACTGCCCAACCGGTCCAGGACCGCATCGACACGCGCCGCCAGCTCGGCCCGGGAACGCCGGTGGGGCTCACGGTTCAGACCCCACGGCTCGCGGAGCACCACCTCGGGCACCGTCATTTTGCGGCGCCTGGCGTTGCCCTGTTTGGACGCGTGCACCCGTCCGTCCGGTGTGACGTACACCCACCCGGTGTCGGCGACGAGCTCGATCACACCGTCGGCACTGCGCACCAACATCGTCTTCCCGGCGATGCGGTAGGGGTGCCTGGGGCGCACCAGCTCCATCTCGCGCTGCTCGACCTCGATACCCACGGCCCCGAAATCGTGGTAACGCGACGGATCAACCAACGCCTCCACCGTACGGCCGGCGGACGCAACCCGGTCACCCAGATCGACCATGCCGCTCAGATCGACCACCTCGCCACGGCCGTCGATCACCACAGCCCACGCCTCCGACGACAGCAACGCCGAATCCGACACGATCACATCCACATCCGCCGGGACGACCCGACCAGACTTACGCTGCGGATCCACCCAAAACTTACTCGACCCGATCGACCGGATCGCCAACGCATGACCACGCGGATCACGACGACGATGACTGTAACTGGCCAGAATCAGCGCCGTCCCGTCAACCGGCACCGCATCCACCAAACCACGCCAAGACCTAACCCGCGACCAGCCCCCCCTCGCAAGCACCGACGCCGCCACACCAGCCACACCACCACGACCAAACACCGAATCATCAACCCCCGCGAACCCCCGCGCAGCCGGCCCACCCCCCAACACACGAACAACCCCCGGATACAACCTCACACCAACCCCCGGATACAACCTCGCCGCCAACCCCCGCACCAACGACACACAATCGACAACACCCGCCGCGACTCCCGCATCGTGGACCTCATCGACGATACGGCGCAAAGCCTCAACATCAGGCACCACGGCAGGCCCCGACACCACCACATCGGAGGCAGCCATCTGCGGAACCGCACCATCCCCACCGTGCCCGGTACCAACCAGCTGCGGCACGACGACCTCACCCTCCGGCGAGGCTTGGTCGGTGGATGTCCGCGGGTTGTCGGCCGGGGCTGGCGGCGTGTGTGAGGGGTGCGATGGGGGCGGTTCGAGCGGCGTCTGCGGTCGCGGGGAAGGTTCAACGGGCATTTGGCGCGGTTCTTCAACGATCTTAGGCGGCCCCGCCCGACGATGCATCTCGGCGTGGCGGCGTAGCGCTGGTCGGGGGTCGGCGGGTTGGGCGGGCGTGGCCGGCGGGGCGGGCGCCGCCGGCCCGGCCGCCGCGTCGAGTATGGACTGGGGGATGCGTGCTTCCACCATGGCTCGTACGTACCGGGGCGCTGTTGTCTTGGTTGTCCACTGTGGATTGCCGTTAGTGATGCCGCGCCATTTGATCCGCGACGACCGTTCGCCCGAGATACGCAGCACCACCTTCCGGTGGGCCAGCACCGTCGGGTCACCAGGGGTTTTCGGCGCAACGCCCTTGATCGCCCCGATGCGGGTACGGCGGCTGCCCGCGACGCGGCTCGACGTGGTCTGTCCGGCCGGTTCGCCACCGGTGGCGGCCGCACCCGCGTAGGTGACGTTCAACGTCGAAATGTTGCCGGGCGCGCTACCGAACTTGGGGTCGACGACGGCCCGGTTCAACCACCGGCTCAGGCCAGCCTGAACGCTCACACCTAGGTGCTGCTCCGTCGACGCGGCGGCACCGGAGCGCAGCGACCGGAACCGGGCGAATTCGAGCTGGGCGGCGGTCCCCTCGCCTACCCGGAAGTCTGGCTCGGGCGTGGCGGGCCGGCCGATCGCGTCGGGCGGCGACGTGCGGGTCTGCTCGATCCGGTCGGTTGACCGTTCCCACGCCGACGCGGCTAGCAGTTCGATGCGGAGCGTCTCCTGCCACTCGGCGCCGGCGAAGGCGTGGTCGATCAGGAAGGTGCGCTGCACCACACCGTGGTCGAACAGCCGCCGGAGTCCCGTCGTGGCGGCCGTCCCGGCGAGGAAGCGATCAACCTCCGCGGCCCCGAACCGAGACCCCATCGTGCCGGGCACCACACGGCTGGCCGCCGTGCGCAACTTCCGGTGTCCGTTGAACCAGCTCAGGCTGTAGCCGCGTGGCATCAGTGCGGCTTCGTCGCCGGTTCGGGGCGCTGTCAGATTTTCGTCGGCACGGATCTCCTCGGGTCCTTCGCTCGGCTCGATCAGCCAGTGTGGTGGTGTTGACTGCAACGGCCGTACGGTGGTGTCCTTCTCGGGCACGTTGACCGTAGACACGACCGGGATCCACACCGGTGCTGGGGCCGATCCGCTCAGTGCTCTGACCGCTCTCGGCCCGATCTGGTTCAACGGCGACGCCTCCAGCGGGGTGGTCCGGACCGTGATGGCCACCTCCATCGGGATGTCGAAGGTGGCCGAACCGTTGATTCGCGTGATCGCCAACCCGTTCTCGTTCGACCGGCTGGTCGCATCGCGTGACCACGACCGTGACACCACAGCGTTGAACGCGGGTGCATGCGTGCGCAGGGTGTCCGGTCGGCCCGGAACCGCGAACGGCGCCGTGGCGCTGAGGGTCCCCCCACGCAGCAACGAGGTCGCCCTCGACAGCGCGGTGGTCACCTGTTGATAGACCTCCAGACCCCCGCCGTGGACGATCCGGCCGAAGACCTTCCGGAGTTCGTCGAATGTGCGGTACCCATCGACCGGACGCACCGACAGCACTACCTCGCCCTGTACGGCCCCGCCGTGCTGGGTCGTGACAAACGGTAGCGACACCATGTCCACCGGGGCGTCCGGTGTGGCGGTGCCGCTGGTGAAGAAGCCTGCGACCGCCCCCCGCAACACCATCGGCGAGGACAGGTCCGCGATGGCCTGATGGACGCCGGGTTGGAACGTCGAGGAGCCCGGGATCGTCACGCCGGGAACGACGGCCTCCACTGCGTTGAGGCCAGACTCGTACAACGCGCGTCCCGAGGCGAGGTTGCTGGTGGGAGGCGTAGCCGCGAGCCATCCTGACGCGGTCTGCCACATCGCCGACATGCGGCCGGCCACGGAGCCCCAGACGGCCGCTGGACCACCGGCGGTTCCCGTGCCGATGGGCGGCGGAGGGTACGCGTGATGCGTCGGCAACAGGCCGCCTGTCGGTGTGCCCAGCATCGGTGCGCCTGCGGGTGCGGGGGTGGACGGCTGGATCTGTCTGACGTCCACGACGACGCCTTCACCCAGGCCCAACCGGGCCGCTAGCCGTCGCGGCGGATAGCGTACGGTCCGGTCCGGGTCGGACGTGTCCGCCGGATCGGCGTTGTCCAAGCTGCCGACCGGTTGCTCCCCCGCGGTTCGGGCGGCCGAGTCCCGCCCGCGTGTCGCCTCCTCCTCCAGCAACCGGGCCAGTACGTCGTGCGGCAGACCCACGATACGGTCGGCCGGCGGTGTGTCGGGAAACGCCGCCGCCTGTGCGGTCCAGACCTCGTACAGTTCCCGGAACGTGACGTAGGCCTCGACCGCATCGTCCACCACCAACGCCTGGCTGTGCTCCCAGGACGGACGGGTCGGGTCAAAAGGCGTGAAAGGCGCCAGCGGCAGCGCCCGCCAACCGCCGCGCGCCGTGCCGATGTAGGTCAGCGGAATCGTGATCGTGTACATGTCCTCCGACGTCGTCAGTACCCTCAGATCGGTGGTGCTCATCATGTCGCCCTCGGTCCGCCGCTCCCCTCTGGAGCCGGACAGGGTCACCGACGGTGCGACCGACCAGATACGGGACGCGGTCACGGCCGGGCCGACGGAGACGTCGCCCAGCCAGCTGCCGCGGTGCTGCCAGCCGTGCCCGCCCGCCTCGGTCACGACTCCTGAGTCCTCGATGTACAGCGGCATCTTGGTCTTGAATGTGGGGGCCGCGTGCTGAAATGCCCGCAATTCCAGCCAGCCCTCGTCCTGGCGCATCGCACCGGATTCGAAGAGCAGGTCTGAGGAGTGCACCCCGCGCAGCATCTGGTCGAGGTTGGCTCGCAACCGCGTGGGGCTGACGAAATGACGCCGGATCTGAGCAGACATCGTGGCGTCACTGGCCGGGCTCGGGCCCACCAGGCTCGACCACCACGCTCCTCGCGGCCCGCCGAACACGGCGATGAGAAGGTCCCGGAACATCGCGTTCAACGCGGCCGAACCGCCGACCCGCACCGCGCCCGGCAAGGTCGGCAGCAGCCCGGCCGGGGCACGTTCGAGGGCCCGTCGGTGCTCCGGGGTCACGGGTACGGGCGAGAGGGTGGGGCCGACGCGTTGGCCGGCCACGGCCCCCTGCGGGGCCCGCTCCACCCGATCCTGCGGCACCAGAACCCGGACAGATGCCTGCTGATAGGTCATTTGCGCAACGGCGGGCCCCCTGGAGTACTCCCACGCCGGCGTGTTGGAGTCCGGCCAGTACAGCGCCGCGTGCACGTGCAACCCGACGTCGAATCCGTGCAGGGTTCCGTCACTATCGGATTCCATAATGACCTCGCGGCCGAACGACGAACCCACCGACATCGTCCGGTTCGACTCCCAGCCGTACCCGACCGGCGCGGCCGTAGCCGACAACGACGGAACCTTCTTGGCGGTCGCTTTGCGGCCCAGCCCGATCGACACGTCGGCTTGAAGCCTGCCCTCCAGTGTGCCGGTGTCCATCAGCGAGCCGGTCACATCGGCGTCCAGCTCAGTGCCGGCGAACATCGACAGACTGCCGCTTCGTCCACGGTGGACAGCCGGGGTGTCGTCACGCGTCGCCCACCACCGCACAAACACCCGCTCCGTACCCCACTGTGTCGGCCGGAGCATCGGAAGCCAGATTCCGTCGGCCATCAGCTCGTCGTAGTTCTGCTCCCGGACGTACGCCGAGCGAACGTCCTCGAACTCCCGCAGGTTTTGCAACTGCAACGCCGTCGGGTCGGTCCCGTTCGGCAGGAAACCTTGTCTGCGTAACTCTGCAGCCAGCGAGGCGTCCAACGTCTGCTCCTGGGCGATGCGAGTGTCCATGCGAAACCCGGTCAGCACGGAGTACCCCGACCCGGTGCCGCGGTCGATATCGGCCGGGGCAAGCGTCCCCGTCTCGTCGGCATCCTCCAGCGGCATCGGTGCATAGCGAAGCCGCAGTCCTTGCCCTTGGTCGGAGGTCCCCGTCCACTCCGCTCGGACAGGATTGCCGGCCTGTCCACGCTCGAGTGTCGCTGTCCACACGACATCGGCGTCCATCACCAGGACGTCTCGTTCTGATTTGAGTCCCCGCATCACCGAGGCAAGGCCGCCGCCCTCCTGGGAGTGCCGGCTGCCCCAACCCCACCGGCCCTGCAACGCAGTACCGCCCAGGTGGTACGACCCCGCTTTCCGTAGATCGTCCAGATGCTTGGACTTGCTGGCAAAGCTGAAGCCCGGAGCGAATGTGAACGTCCTGGCATTGCGCAATGCGCTGGAGCCGAAGTCCCCCAGGCGGTTCAGGAAGTACATTTCAAACCTCGACGGGGTGCGTGACACTTGTCGTACGGGCTTGGCCTCGGCCCGCAACCGCACCATGCCCAACGGCCGGCCGTCGGAGGTCCACAAGGGATCCGACAGCAGGCCGTCGGTCCGCAGCCGGTCGAACCCGCCCTGCAGGTTCGACGCGTGCACGAAACGGGTCAACGCCCGCAGCGACTCGACGTGGAGGTCGGCCAAGACCCTCCGACCGTCGGCGCTGCCGTCCGGTCCAGTTTCCCGCAGCCGGGCGACCAGGTCAGTCAACAAGCTGCCGGGATCCTGCACAGTGTCGAGGACGACGGCTGGCTCGGCAATCAGTTCGTCTGCGGTTGGTAGCGCCGGATCGATGCCCGCGCGCCAACGCTGCGGTGTCACGATGTGCTGCGGCAGCTTGAGCCTGATCCGGTCATGGTCAACGGCCGGGTCCGGAGGCACACCGTCGAGCACACCCGCGTCCCCGCCCTCGGGAGATTGGACTGTGACGAACCACTTCACGCTGAACTCGTGCGCGTAGTGTGGCTCCCTGGTACGGAGGTACTGCGTCGCGTTCACACCCACCTCGACCGTTGCCGCACGCCGGAACTGGTTGTGCGTGATGGCCCCGCCGAACAGGAACGACATCGTCTTCAGGACGGGGAGTTTGCCGAGGCCGAAGAGCGGACGCAGGTTGAGCGGAAGGTCCCGGAACGTCTGAGCCTGATGGCTCGAACTGACGACCGTCGCGCTGGCGTTCCGGGTGTCCGCGGCCGTGGTCCGTTCGGCGTCGTTGTGTGTGACGACCGAGCCGGGCGGCGGATGACCAACCTCCGCCCGCACTGTCACCACGACCGCATGATCGCCTTCACCGACCACATAGGATGCTCCGCTGCGGGCCGCGATGGTCGGGAGGTCAGCGGTCAGGCCGTCTGCGGCGAACTGCTTTTCGATCGCCGCGACAAGGTCCGTCGGCAACTCGGCTCCGCGTTCGATGCGCTGTGCCGCCTGCAGATGTTTGCTCACCTTGTCGCGGACCACGCGCTGAACACCATGTACGGTGGCATCCGCGATCTCGATGTCGATCGCGAGCGACAGATAGGCGCGCCCGTTCTCCTGGTTCTCGAAGTCGGTGAAGACGCCCCGATCCGACCGGTGACGTGCCAGCACATCCGCCATCACGGAAACGTTCGCGCCCGACTCATCGTCTTCGCCGTTGCCCGCCCTGTCCCGCAGTCCCTGTTCGATGACCATCAGTTCCGCCGAGGTGAACCGATCCAGACCCTTCGTCAGCACGGCATAGTCCAGTGGTGCCAGCATTGCCGGCGCGGATGCCTCGATAGCGTTGGCGGCGTCGGCATCAAGCATCGCGACCCGGGCCTTGACGACCTCCGGCCATCCGTCCGTGGTGGCATCCGCTGAATCGGCCGTCGGCTCCCGGATGGCCAGGTCCTCGCCGGCCCTAAAGTACAACTCCGCGCGCACAAGGTTGTGCATGACCGTCGACAGCAGAGCGTCCGCGGTCTCGGGCAGCCTGTCCAATACGACTGTCCACTGAGCATGGTCGAAACGCACGCCGTTGCCTGGTCCGGCCAGTAGCCGCGGTGGCGGGAAGCCGACCCGCTCGGCGACCTGTGTTACGAGCCGATCGACCATGCGGCTTCGTTCGGCCTCACCTGCTGGCCCGTCCGGCCCCGTCTCCAACCGCGTCGCGGTCTCGTGAACGAGTTCGGCGACCCACTCCAGAACAGCAGGATCCGTCAACGTCAGCCGCCCGTGCCATCCCGGAACCTCGCCGGTGATCGCGGGTGTGTCGGGGGCGGTGCGCTGACCTGGCGCCGGTTCGGATACACCCTCCGCAACCCGGAACACCGGCTGACGGTCCGGATCAGCACCGGTCAGCCCGACCAACTCACTGCCGTCGGACACCCGAACACCCGCCGGCGCCACCAACCCAA
>NZ_BAABAT010000101.1:0-12359 GCF_039537565.1 Dactylosporangium darangshiense | reverse complement strand
CAACGCTTCCAAGTCGGCGACCCGCCGGGTCAGCGCCTCGATCCGGGCGTCGCGCTCCGCGATCTCCGCGTCCCGCTCCGCCAGCACCGCATCCAGCCGGGCGAGCCGCTCCAGCAACTGCGCGAGGGACGGCGAACCGGACACGCCGCCCAGGATGCACCAGACCACCCAGCAAGATCAAGACCTGCGCGAACCAGGAACCAGCTGAACAGTTACGCGGAGTGTCACGCATCAAGTGAAGTCAATCTGAAACGAATCAAGTCGGAAGCGCTGGCCAGCGCACTCCTGCACAGCGTCTCCCCCCGCCAGCGGGAGGAGCAGGCAAGACGTCCAGGGTCGCTGGAAAGCGACACGTCACCGCCACCCACCACCATCACCGACATCGCCCGCAGGCATCCCGGGGCGCCGGGTCCAGGGCGGGATACCCTGGCCGGCGGAGGCATTCGCATTGTCACCTCCGGGCAGCGACTGCGAGCCAAGTCTGTGAAGTCAGCGGGCGCAGGTACCGATCCACCCGCCGCGGGGTGGATCGGTACCTGGCGCGACAAGTTGCCTAGACCCGGCTCCCTAACCCAAGTCCACAACCGGATTGTCAGCGACTTTTAGACGTACACCCAACTGTCGCAAACGACACGTTGCCCCCAGGAATAGCAGATTTTTGCGCGCCAAATGTCTCCCGTTTTCCAATAGCTGTTCGATGCGGCGCTGTAGCCAGAACCAGTAACGAGGCGTTCTTTCTGGCCGTTATCAAATTCTAATTGGAGGCTGGCGTAGTCATTTGAGCGGGAACCGTTCCATACCCATGCCCAACTATCCGCGCCGTTGCCAGGGCAGTTGTTCACCTGAGCCTGGTTACCGTGGAACGCAAAGCTCCTCTGGGCGCAATTTGCCATGGCCGGCGAGCCCATGACCGTAGTTGACGTACCTACAGCGACTACCACAACGGCGCCCAGCGTGAGTAGTCGTAGCGACCGACGTGGACGCATTCTCCCGGACAGGCGGCGAATCCGGCCCTTCATCCAAACCCTCCTATGATAGCTGCGGCGGCCGAGGCGACAACGAGTGGCCTCGCAGTCGACCAAACCTTCTCCAGGCCCGACGTGTGGCCCGTGGGGCGGGCGCGCCAGCGATTCTCTGTCGCTATCGACGGAGATGACACGCGATTCGTTCAATGCGCCCGGATGATGTTGAAAAATGTTGGCGCGGGGCTGGCGCGTTCTCGGGGCCAACGCTCCGCCGCGTTCAAGTGCTCGACAGACCGACAGAAGCCAACGCTCTGACCCCTCGACTTATAGCCGCCACCCCGGGTCAAGGACGCGCGTACCTTGTTCGCATCGAGGGTTCAGCGGTTCAGGTCCGCGGCTTGCGGACGGAACCGGCTGGCGGAGCCTCTGGGTCTAGCACTTGGCGTATCCGGTTACCAACACTCGGAGGTGGGGGGATGCGACGATTCAGGGTGCATACGGCGGCTACCGGCAAGGGCCGTATGCGTCGGTTTCCGATACTTTGGTGAGAGGGACGCGTGGCGGGCGCGGCCTACCGGTCTGGTGGTTTACGGCCCCGGGAGCGCAGCGACCGGGGCCGTAGCCCCGTCAGTGGCGGCGTCGTCCTCGTATTTGTACCCGATCACAAAGATGGCTGCCCAGAGGTTACTCCGAGCAGCCACGGACGGCGTCGCGTGCGCCTCGCGTAGCAGAGGGATCGTAACGTTATTCAGCCGTTGTAGAGGTATTTCCAGCTGGGGCTGGTGGTGGTGCCGGTCGCGGCAACCTTCAGCCCAGGGGAGGAGGCGCTGGAGGTTAGCGCGCCGACCCAGAACTGGTTGTCGTTGGTGTTGTATTTGCCAACAATTGTAATATTGGTCGCCTGCTGGGGGCCACCATCGGGGACGTTATAGGTCTGACAGGAGCCAGCGGGCACCCAGTTGGTCTGTTCACCAGGGAAGCCGGCTCTCTCGAACTGCAAGGCCGCCATGTAGTTCCCCTGGGAGCACAGCTGGATCCGGCCCGTAGAGATGGCAGCCGAAGCCGGACCTGCCCCGCCTACCACAACCGAGGCAGTCAGTGCGCCGACGAGGGCAGCACCCGAAGCTACTCGGCGGAGGTGCCGGCGGCTATCGGCGGCTCGCGGTAAAGCCCTCTCATGAAGACGCATCCTTGATCCCTTCTTGTCTGGCCCTCGGGCCGCGGAGTACGAGACGGAGGCCGTTGCCCATCGTGTCGGCCCCTCGGGCCTATCAACGGACACATGGGCTCAGTAGTTCAACATCACTTCGGACGACCTCTGGTCCGCGTACGGGAGCACGCGGGAACCGCACCTGGGCCGTCGAAAGACTGCCGCAACATGACCCGCCGCCTCGAACAGGACTTGCTCGCCGCCGGCGAACACATCGTGCGCGTCCCGCCCAAGCTCATGGCCCACGTCCGCGACGCGGCCCGCGCCTACGGCAAGTCCGACCCGATCGACGTCCTAACCGTCGCCCGCGCAGCACCCCGCGAAACCGGTATGCCCATAGCGTTCCTCGACGGACCGACCGTGAACTGTGGCTGCTCGTCGATCACCGCGAAGATCTGGTGGCTGAACGCAACTGCGCGGTCAACCGCTGCGCTGGCACCTGCGCGACCTCGACCCGCAATCGGACCCGACGGCCAGATCCATAGACCGGCTGAACGCGTTGCTGGCCGTCGCGCAGCAACTGGCCAGGCGGCGTGGCACCGTCGCCCGGATCTCCCGCGTCATCGTCGAACCCTGCCAGCGCCTCACCGTGGAGATCCAGGCGTCCGGGGCCGAGCTCACTGAAGTGACCAAGCACGCCGCGCCGACTCCCGATCCGCGGCTGCGGCGCGCTCACCGCCGCCAAAATCATCGGGGAGGCAGCCGCGATCGGCCTGCTCCGGTCCGCCGCCGCATACACACGGCACGACCGCGCCGCTGCCCGTGTGGTCATCCAACCCGCCCGGCTCCGGCGCAGCCGGGTCCCACTCGTCCGCGGGCGTCTCGGCACGCTGCGTCGGCCGTTCGACCGTCTTGTCCGCGCGCTTCGTCCCGCGGAAATGCAGCCTACGCGCAGCCCCGATGCAGCCCGCGCCGAGAGCCTGAGCGGCGCAAACCGGCCATGCAAGGATGGATGGGCGACACCGCCTGGCCCTCGCGAATGCTGCCGTGACGATGTGGGAGACACTCATGGATGCCTTGTTCGCCGTGCCCGAGCCGAAGAACGAAACGGCGCACGGATACGCCCCCGACACGACCGAGCGGGCGAGCCTCCAGCGCCGGCTGACCGAGCTAACCGCCGACAAGCACGAACTGACCATGACGATCGACGGCGAACAGGCGATGGCCACCGGCGACCCGATCGACGTGGTCCAGCCGCACCGCCACCGCCATGTGCTCGGCGTCACGCGCAACGCCACCACCGGCGACGCCGCCCGGGCCGTGGAGGCCGCCAAGCGCGCCGCGCCCGCCTGGCGCGACCTGCCGTTCGCCGAGCGCGCCGCCGTGTTCCTGCGCGCCGCCGATCTGCTGTCCGGCCCCTGGCGCGACACCCTCAACGCCGCCACCATGCTCGGCCAGTCGAAGACCGCGATCCAGGCGGAGATCGACTCGGCCTGCGAGCTCATCGACTTTCTGCGGTTCAACGTGCACTTCGCGCAGACGATCCTGGCGGAGCAGCCCGCGTCGTCGCCCGGCGTGTGGAACCGGTTCGATCATCGCCCGCTGGAGGGCTTCGTCTACGCGATCACCCCGTTCAACTTCACCGCGATAGCCGGCAACCTGCCCTCGGCGCCCGCGCTGATGGGCAACACGGTGGTGTGGAAGCCCTCGCCGACCCAGCAGCTGGCCGCGCACTACACGATGCGGCTGTTCGAGGCGGCCGGCCTGCCGCCCGGTGTGATCAACATGGTGACCGGTGACGGCCTGGCGGTTTCCGCGGTCGCACTGGCCGACCGGGACCTGGCCGGCATCCACTTCACCGGCTCGACGGGGGTCTTCCGCGCGCTCAACCGGACGGTGGCCGAGAACCTCGAGCGATACCGTACGTACCCGCGCCTCGTCGGCGAGACGGGCGGCAAGGACTTCGTGATCGCGCACCCGTCGGCCGACCCGAAGCCGCTCGTCACCGCGCTGATCCGGGGCGCGTTCGAGTACCAGGGCCAGAAGTGCTCCGCCGCCTCGCGGGCCTACCTGCCGGCGAGCCTGTGGGCGCAGGTCAAGGAAGAGCTGACCGGGACCGCCGACGCGCTCGCCTACGGCGACGTCACCGACCTCGCCAACTTCGGCGGGGCGGTGATCGACCGGCGCGCCTTCGAGCGGAATGCCGCCGTCCTGGATCGGATCAAGAACTCTCTGTCGTGTGCGATTGTTGCCGGCGGTACCACCGATGACACCGACGGTTACTTCGTGCGCCCGACGATCGTCGAGTGCAGCGATCCCACGCACGAGGTGTTCACGACGGAGTACTTCGGCCCGATCCTGGCCGTGCACGTGTACCCCGACGCCGACTACGACGCGGTCGTGGCGCAGGCCGAGTCCGTCGCGCCCTACGCGCTGACGGGCTCCATCTTCGCCACCGATCGGCGGGCCATCGATCGGGCGGCGCAGGCGCTGCGCTTCGCCGCCGGCAACTTCTACATCAACGACAAGCCGACCGGCGCCGTGGTCGGGCAGCAGCCGTTCGGTGGCGGGCGGGCCAGCGGTACCAACGACAAGGCCGGCTCCTGGCACAACCTCCTGCGGTGGACCTCGCCGCGCACGATCAAGGAGACCTTCGTGCCGCCGACCGACCACCGCTACCCGCACATGGGCAGTTTCTAACTTGATCTTTAACCTGTGCGCGCCGTGGGCGGGGACTGAGAGATTTCTTTGTTCCCGGCTTCCGTGTGCTGGCTTTCGCGCTGGTTGCTGTGGTCACGATGTGGACGTCGTGGCGTGGGGCCGGTCTGGTGTTGCGGCGGCCGGGTGGGCGTCCTGGGCCTGGTTGGCTGGGTTTCGGTGCGCGGGCGGGGCAGGAGGGAGGCTGTCGCATAGCTTTCGATCTTCAGTTGTCAAGAGTTGGCGCTGTATCTGGCCACAGTGGACGATCATGTCGTGCCGTGGCATACAACTTCATCTCCTGCAGCGCGGACGACTTGTCGCTGCCGCGACATGACCTGCGTGGGTGGCTGCCGCCGCAGCATCTGTGCTGGCAGGTCCTGAAAGTCGTCGCTGGGCTCGACCTGTCGGAGTTCCTACGGGGCTACCGCACCGACGGCCAAGGTGCGGCGGCGTATCCACCGCAGGTGCTGCTGAGCTTTGTGCTGTACTGCTACTGCCCGGTGCGATCACAGTGATGGTGATCGTTGTCCTTCCGGGGACTACGGGAGGTCGTGTTTGGGCACGGCTGGCGCGGCTCGGCCGGGAAACCAGCGTCGAGCTGAGCCTGATCCGCAACGACGGCGTACCGAGGTGTCGTGACACGAAATCCCGCCCGGCGCCCAGTCCCGCTGGCTGCCGACATTCGCCGCAGCAGCATCACCATCTACCCGGCGGCAACGATCACGCGGCTGCTCGCGGAGAGCACCTGCAACCCCAGGTGTTCGGCGTCGCCCTTGCCGAACTCCGACGTGACGCCCAGCCTCGACGGCCGACCTTCGAGGAGTGCCTGCCGTAGGTCGTCGCGGCCGCGGGACCCGGTGCGCGACGGGCGGCGAGCGCGTGGGCGGGCCAGCCGATCGACGAGATCGCTGCCAGCGAGATCGGGGCCATCCGGCTCGTCATCGTCCACAGCGCCCGCAGCCGCTGCGACAGCCGCCGCAGCTGGCACGCCGGCGAACTGTTGGTTGCCGGCGCCCGCGCCTACAACAGCCGCGCTATCGACGACGGCCTCATCGACCCCGCCGGCAGCCCGCCCACCGCGTCAGCAAACCCCGACGCCTGCCCAGTACCCGCCACGCACGTGCCCCGGACAAGCTGACCGAGATCAACCTCGTCGCCCGGACCACCGGCAACGACGTCATCCTCGGCGCACTCCTGCTCCGCCTGCATACCGAACAGCCTGCCGACGCGGCTACGCCCCCGGCCTTCGCCGGATGGACCTCGACGCCGGCCGCGGCCTCATTCTGCTGCGGGAAAGGGCGGTACCGTCCGAGGTTCCAGGGCCATTGCGTAGTCGCGGGGGAAGTCGTTGGCCTGGGTCGATATGGGGAGTCCGGGGTGGTGTGAGGCGGGTGTGGTCGCCTCGATGATCATGGAGTTGCTGAGGCCCACACGACTCCGAGCAAGGCCCACACCCGCTGATGCCATCTTGGCTGATCGACGCTGTCCGACTTGACCCGACCTGCGGTATCGACCTACCGGCTGCTGTGCAGCACAACGAACAGCGGGATCTGCTGCGGGCGTTGGCCGCGGTGCCCGACCCTCGGCACCGCCGCGGGGTGCGTTACCGGCTGGTCAGCCTCCTCGCGGTGGCGGTGTGCGCGGTGCTGGCCGGGGCGACCACGTTTGCCGCGATCGGCGACTGGGCCGCCGACCTGGACGAGGCGGCCCGCCGCCAGCTCGGGTTCCTCGGCCGTATCCCGGCCGGCAGTACGGTGTGGCGGTTCCTGGTCCGCATCGACGCGCAGGTACTACAGGCGGTGTTGACGGGCTGGCTACGCCACCGCCTGCCGGCCCGGCCAGTCCTGGGGCGCAAAGACAGGATGGTCATCGCGGTGGACGGCAAGCTGCTGCGCGGCGCACGGCTGCCCGATGGAAGGCACGTGCACCTGCTCTCGGCCTACGACACGGACACCGGCATCGTGCTGGCTCAGGTGGCCATCGCGGCGAAATCCAACGAAATCCCCGCCTTCACTGTCGGCGCTCAAGGAATTCCCCTGGCAGGCCGAAATCCGCTCACGCAATTCCCCTGGTCGCCGCTCGCCATGGACCGCGGGTGGTCGCTCGCCGTCCGCGGCACCGGGCCGACGAGCGCAAGGGCAAAGAGCAGCACCGAGGAGCGGGCGGGGCAAGGTAACGGCGGACGCACCAGCTCGCGAATGCCGCCTCTGCCGGGGCCGGCGCTCGTCGTCCCCCAGAGGAATTCCGTGAGCCGATCCCAGAGGAACGCCGTGAGCGTCCACATCACCCCGCTGCTGGATCAGCTGCGGGCTCAGGTCGGGTCCCTCGCCGGCACGATCATCGTCGCGGATGCGTTGCATGCCCAGGTTGGCCATGCCCACGCCGTCAACGTCCGCGACGGTCAGCTGATGGTGACCGTGAAGGCGAACCAGCCGACGCTGCACCCCCAGCTCAAACAGTTGCCGTGGGCACAGGTCCCGGTCGGCTACCGCACCCGCGACCGCGGCCACGGCCGCCGGGAAACCCGCACCGTCAAAGCGCTGACCGTGGCCACGCCGGGCGGGCTCGGTTTCCCGCATGCCGAGCAGGCGGTGCGGATCACCCGCACCCGCACCGCCAGCGGCAAGACCACCCGGGAGACGGCCTACCTGATCGTCACCCTGCCCGCGGATGCGGCCCAACCCGACCAACTCGGCGACTGGGCCCGCCGCGAATGGCATATCGAGAATCGCCTGCACTGGGTACGGGACGTGACCCTCGCCGAGGACGCGCACCAGGCCCGCATCGGCAACGGCCCCGCCGTCGCCGCCGTGCTCCGCAACACCGCCATCGGCTACCACCGCAGCAACGGCGAACCCAACATCGCCCGCGCCACCAGACGCGCCAACCGCCGCACCCACGACCTGATCAGCGCCGTGACCAGCACACCGAGAACGCAATAGCCCTGTCCGAGGTTCAACCCGGCGTCGGCCGCCTCGCCTGCGACGACGAATGCGACCCGGCCAGCGCCGAAGCCATGAACCGCTAGGCCGCGATCAGCACCATGATCGACCGCATCACTCAGGGCCAGCCAGCCACCCGGCAGCAACGCTGGCACTGGCCCGACGAATCATGACCCACTGCTCAAACACGCTCCGACGCGTTGGGGCCAAGACCGGCAAACGGTAGAACGATGGTGGTCATCGCCGCCGACCGTCTGCTGAAGACTCTCCATGCCGACGTTGATAAATCTCAAATGCCAGCTCGTTCGCGCGAAGGAAAGAATCCCTACCCCCGTCCCTGGCCTGTAGGACTTGAGCCGACGCGCGAATCTCGGCAGGGCTAGGGCCTGGATCGCCCCAAGTGCGCTGCCATCGGGTCACCGCCTGATTTTCACCAGGAGCAGGCTGATAGTCGCCAGGAGCGGACGGCCAGTCCTCGGCGACATCGGGTTGCTGGGATGAGCTGCCGGCGAACGGTGCGGATCCGCCACTGTCGATCATGGCGTCGTAATGGCCGGGTGTGTTGGGCTCGGGCGACCTGGTGAGCCGGAGTCGTAACAGCGGCCACTGCGGGTCGACGTCGGTGAGATCCGGATGCCGGACTGCACCTTCCGGGGTGTGGACTTCCGGCCGCATTTGAAACACGACAGCAATAAGGTTGAGGAACATGTCGCTGTCGCCGTAGGTCGGATCCGACCAACGGCGTTCCCAGTCCATGACCGCGGCGACAACGGAATCGGTAGTGATCGGCCGCCCTTCCGCATCCCCATTTTCGTAGGCTTTCGCATAAGGTCGAATCACGCGCTTCGCAAGCTTCTTATTTGATGACAGCGCGGAAGCAATATGCGCCGTCATGCCGGCCACGACTACTCCGAACTGCCGGTCGGAAATGACGCTGTCCGTTCCCTGCAGGAATAGCCGGTCGGGAACACCGTTAAGAAACTGCCGCCTATCACTACTGCCAATAAATCGAGCCAGTTGCCGAGGTGCGCTGAGGACAGTGGCGGACAGCAGACACCAACCGTTCGCCGGCACGCTCGCAGGGACCAGCGTAGAGGAGGGTACGGCCGGCGTAGCGGAGGACGCGGCCGCCGTAGCGGAGGGCCGTCGCCGGTGATGCGGAGGCAGCGCGACGCCGGAGCCGTGATCGCTGCTGGCGTCGTGCCGTCGCTTCCGCGTGGATGGGCTGGGCATCGCTGCCCGGGTGCGGTCCAGCCTGCCGGGCATCGTGGGCGGCGTTTCGGTGCGTCCGAGCTCCGGGGGTGTCTGCGCGGAGGAAGGTTCAGGTGTTCCGCCGGGCCCGGCGTTCACCGGGTCGGGTCCTGCCGGCTGCGTGCCAAGCGCGGAGGTGGCGGCGAAACCGCGCCGCGGGGTGACGCTCGACCCGTCGGCGTCCGGTTCGACTGAGTCCCGAGCAAACTCGGTCCGTCGCCGGTGATGCGGAGGCAGCGCGACGCCGGAGCCGTGATCGCTGCTGGCGTCGTGCCGTCGCTTCCGCGTGGATGGGCTGGGCATCGCTGCCCGGGTGCGGTCCAGCCTGCCGGGCATCGTGGGCGGCGTTTCGGTGCGTCCGAGCTCCGGGGGTGTCTGCGCGGAGGAAGGTTCAGGTGTTCCGCCGGGCCCGGCGTTCACCGGGTCGGGTCCTGCCGGCTGCGTGCCAAGCGCGGAGGTGGCGGCGAAACCGCGCCGCGGGGTGACGCTCGACCCGTCGGCGTCCGGTTCGACTGAGTCCCGAGCAAACTCGGTCCGTCGCCGGTGATGTGGAGGCAGTGTCGGCACACGCTGCGGTCCCGGTCCCGTCTCGGCCGGGAGATCAGCATCTGTCATGTCCTGGTCGCCAGGGGCGTTAACAGCCGTGGCCGCCTGGGACGTAGCCGCACCCCACCCCTCCCGCGGCGGGACCGGCGAGAGATCGGCGAACCTCCACCATTCCTGGAACCGGCTGTAGCTGACTAGGTCGCCGACCATGTCGAGCACTTCTTGTTGGGTGTAGTAATCGTCGGTGCCGGGTTTGCGCTGTTGCCGCATCTCTTCTACCCAGCGCCTCACCCATTCGACTGTTGTTTTTGACTTCAGCCGGCCACTATTGTGGTACCTATCGAGCGAATTCTGATCTATTTCCCCCGCGTCCATCATCGCTTCCAGCAACGCCTTCAAATTGTCATGCCCGCCCTTACCGGGCCGCCACTCCAACACCTCCGTCGGCGTCGGTCCCGGCCGTTCCGACGGGACCGGCGGGACAGCGGCCTGCAACGGCTGCAACCTCCACCTCAACACCTTCGGCCGCGGTTCCGACCGTTCCGACGGGCGATCGACGCCCCTCCACCATATGCTGAGCCGGCTTTGGCTGACTAGGTCGCCGACCATTTCGCGCACGTCTTTTTGGGTGTAGTAATCGTCGGTGCCGGGTTTGCGCTGTTGCCGCATCTCTTCTACCCAGTGCCTCACCCATTCGACTGTTGTTTTTGACTTCAGCCGGTCAATATTGCGGTACCTATCCAGCGAATTCTGATCTATTTCCCCCGCGTCCATCATCGCTTCCAGCAACGCCTGCAAGTTGTCATGCCCGCCCTTACCGGGCCGCCACTCCAACACCTTCGTCGGCGGTTCCGACCGTTCCGACGGGACCGACGACGACGGGCCTGCGGCCTGCCGCCCCTCCAGCGGAGTCGGGGTGTCCGGGTGGACGGACAGGTCGGCGGCCTGGCCTTGGCTGGGATGCGAGCCGGGATCGGGATGGACGGTGGTGGCCGCGGGTTGCTGGGATGAGCTGCCGGTGAACGGTGCGGATCCGTGACTGTCGATCATGGCGTCGTAGTGGCTGGGTGTGTTGGGCTCGGCAGTGCGCTCCCGCCCGCGATCCGGGTCGGGTCGCATACCGGTGCGGGTGGTGGCGGCCGGGTGGAGCATCGCCACGCTCAGCGTGGTATCAGACACCCGGGCACCCGCGCTCACCGCGCCCACGGCGTCGACCCGCAACAGCCGGCCGTCCTCATCAACCGGCAGGTACAACGCTCCCTGCAACACCAGAGGCACCACGGGCAGACCACCCTCCGTCGGGCGGGCCAGGTCGATCTCCTGGTACCGCCCGGCCACGCCAGCGGTCTGGGTCTCCACCACCACCAACCCCTCATCAGAAGACCGCCGGTGGACCACCACCACATGCCGGTGGCCGTCGGGACGCTGGACCCACACCACCGTCAACATCCCCGCCGCCAACCCGATCAGATCCGCCACCGCAGCAGGACGGAACTCCCCGCCCAGCCGAGCCGCCACCATCTTCGGCGTCAACACCACCATCCCCGCGTCGTAACCCCGCGACGGCACCCCAACCGCGGTAAGTACCTCATCCACCCGCGTCAGACAGTCGTCCTGCACGCCGTCCCACCGCTTCAACCGCTCCACCGCATCAGCCACCACCGCGTCCACCACCGGGCCTCCGCCCGGCTCGGCCGACGCCGTAACCGGCGCCAGCCACCCGCCGTTGGCGTCGAAACGGTGGGAAACACTCGCCCGATCGGTGATCTCCCAACTGTCCCGGTACCGGGACAGGGGGACCATCGGGCTCGCTGCCGGAACGCCGGTCAGCTCCGCCGCGACACCAGCCGCCCCGGCAAACAACGCCGAACCCATAGCGAAATGCGCATACGGCAATGGCAGCAGCGGCGACGATCCTCTCACCCGCGTGTGCATCGCGGCATCGCCCGCGTGCTGCCCGACAACACCCCCCGCCGTTGCCGGCGGGAAACTCTCAGGCAGCGTCGGCTGCGGTTGCGGTTGCGGGGTGGTCGGGTGGGTTGCGGCGCTCGGTCGCCCGGCCGGGTAATGCGACGTCCCCGCCCGGCCCCCAGCGGCGGCCGCGGACGGACCGCCGACGTCCGCAGCAAGGTCCGACGGCACGGCCGCATCCACCGGGCCCGGCAGTGGCGGGGCCGGTGACTGCGCAGCAATCTGCCGGTCGTTGCCCGTCGCGTCGGGCGCCGCCCCGGCCGGCAGCGTCGAACGCGGCGCACGGTGCAATGGCGACGGCGAAGCATCCGAAGATATATGTACATACGGCAACAGGCGCACACCGGTCAGCCCCCGGCCGGTGCCGGCCTGAACGAACAGGTACCCCGGCGGTGACCACACACCATTGGGCAACTCCCGCGTCCCCGACGCAACCGCCGACGGCGACGGAACCGACGACGACGGCCCCGCCACCGGCCGCTGTTCTTCGCCGCCGCCAGACCGGGCCAGGCGCCGCGTGACAGCGCGGAGCCGGTGCATCCCCGGCGCAGCACTCGCCGGCGGATCGACCAACCCAGGCACCAGCGACACCGGCCGTGCCACCCGCGATCCGCCACCACCACCCCGCCCCGACACCCGCACCTGACCCAACCGGCCCTGCGCATCCACCACCAACCGAACCGGCCCCCGCAACACCGCCGGCACCCGCCCCGGACCGATCTCCACCAACGACGACCGACCCCCCACCTCCGGCTGCGTCTCCACCATCACAAACCGGCCATCCTCGGCCACACGCTCCACCAACACCACATGCTGCGGCACGCCCGGCCGCTG
>NZ_BAABAT010000100.1:0-12417 GCF_039537565.1 Dactylosporangium darangshiense | reverse complement strand
CCGCATCCCGGGCAACCGCCCGCAGCCCGTCGACGATCTCCGCCGGAACGCTGAACTCCAGCGCGGCACCCTCGCTCGAGCGCACCGGCGGCCGCGGCCGATCCGTCGGCAACTCCAGCACCGGCGCGCCGGCCAGTGCCTCCCGCCAGTAGCCGAGCTGCCCTTCGAGGACTTCACCGGACAGCCACCGCCGCTGCCACACGGCAAAGTCCGCGTACTGCACCGGCATCGCGGGCAGCTCCGAACCGGCATACAACGCGCCCAGCTCGTCCTGCAGAATCCTGCCCGACCACTCATCGCCCACGACGTGGTGCATCGCCAAGGCGAGCACGTGCTCGTCGGCCGCGATCCGCACCAGCGTCGCCCGGAACAACGGCCGGGCAGCAAGATCGAACGGCACCGCCCGGTCCGCCGCCAGCCACGCATCGGCCGCCGCGGCCGGATCCGGCTCCCCGGAGACGTCCACGACCGGCAGCTCGAACCGCTCCGGCGCCGGGTCGATGACCTGATACGGCACCCCGTCCACGCCGGTCACCAGCCGCGTCCGCAACACCTCGTGCCGGTCGACCAGCGCGCGCAGCGCGGCCGCCAGGGCCGCGGCATCCAGGTCACCTTCCAACGGGATGGCGGTCGGCATGTTGTATTCGACGGAGTCCGGCTCCAGCTGCGCCAGGAACCACAGCCGCTGCTGCGCAAACGACAACGGCAACAACCCATCCCGACCGACCGGCACGATCGACGGCGCAACCACGCCCGGCGCGGCCGCCTCGATCACGCCGGCGAGACCGGCCACCGTTGGCGCGTCGAACAATGCCGCCACTGGTACCTCAACGCCAAACACCGACCGCACCCGCGACACCACCCGCGTCGCCAGCAACGAATGCCCACCCAGCGCGAAGAAGTTGTCGACAGCGCCGACCCGCTCCACCCCGAGCAACTCCACCCAGATCCCGGCCAACACCTCCTGCACGGGACCCACAGGAGCCACGAACGCCCCGACCAGATCTAGCCGAGCCACGTCCGGAGCCGGCAACGCCGCCCGATCCACCTTCCCGTTGACGGTCAACGGCAGCGACGCGAGCTCCACAAACACCGCCGGCACCATAAACTCCGGCAACCGCGCACCAACCCAGCCCCGCAACACCTCAACCCCGGGCACACCAACACCGGCATCCACCGGCACCAGGTAGGCCACCAGCCGCCGATCCGCCTCATCACCATCGGCGATCACAACCGCGCCGTCGATCGCCGGATGCTCCCGCAACACGGCCTCGATCTCACCAGGCTCGATCCGGAACCCACGGACCTTCACCTGCGCATCCGCCCGACCCACAAACTCCAGCCGACCGTCGCCGCGCCACCGCACCACATCCCCGGACCGGTACAACCGACCGCCATCACCCGTGAACGGGTCGGCGATGAACCGCTCCGCGGTCAGCTCGGAACGGCCGGCGTACCCGCGAGCCACACCGATCCCACCGATCAGCAGCTCACCCGACACCCCAACCGGCACCGGCCGCAGCTCGGCATCCACCACGAACACCCGCACATTGCCCAGCACCGACCCGATCGGCGGCGCCGACCCGTCCGACACGGTCACACCAGCCGTGCTCATCACCGTCGCCTCGGTCGGACCATAGGTGTTCACCAGGCGCGACCGGTCCGCCCACACCGCAGCCAGATCGGCGCTGAGCCGCTCGGCACCCACCACCCACGTGTCGACACCGGGGACCTCGTCCGGGTCGAGCTGCGACAGCAGCGACGGCACGACGCTGGCCACCTGGACCCGCTCCGCCCGAATCAGACCCGCCAACCGCGCCGGCTCCGAGCGCTGCACACCAGCCGCGATCACCAACGTGCCACCGCCCGACAACGTCACCGCCACATCCAGCACCGCCGCGTCAAACCCGAACGACGCGAACTGCAGCACTACGCGACCAGGTGCCATCCCGAACTCGGGCGCCAGCTGCGTCACCAAATTCACCAAACCGCGATGACCAACCACCACACCCTTCGGCACACCCGTCGAACCCGACGTGTAGATCACGTACGCCGCCTCCGCGCCCGTAACCGTCGGCAACTCGGCCGTCGAAGGCCCGTCGAGGTCCTCCAACCACGTCACCGCAACACCGGCCGCTGCGAGCCCCGCCGCTACCGGACGCTCACCCAGCACCACCGACGCACCACCATCGGCCGCCATGAACGCCAACCGCTCGGCCGGGTAGCCGGGATCCATCGGCAGGTACGCACCACCGGCACGCCACACAGCAAGGACCGCGACCACGAACTGCACGCCGCGGTCCAGGCAAAGGCCGACCACCGACTCCGGACCCACGCCAAGGCCACGCAGCTGTCGCGCCAATTGCTCCGAACGCTGCCACAGCTCGCCGTACGTGAGGGCGTCGTCGCCGCAGCGCACGGCCACCGCCGCCGGGTCAGCCGCCACCCACTCCGCGATCAACTCATGCACCGCACCCACCGCCGGCACCGGCGCGGCCGAGGCATTCCAAACCTGCAACTCGCCGCGCTCGACATCCGTCAACACCGGCACCGACGACAACCGGCTGTCCGGTGCCGCCGCGACCGCGGACAGCAGCTCCACGAAGTGCCCGACCAGCCGGACCATCCGCTCGGCATCGAACAGCACCGTGCTGTACTGCACCGAACCGACCAGCCCCGACCCGGCCGTACCCACCGACACCGACAGGTCGAACTTGACCGGCATCGGCTGCGGCTCCGACACGCCCTGCAGGTCGGCGTCTCCGCCGCCGCCCGTCACGTAGTTGAACAGCACCTGGAACAGCGGGGTGCGCGACCGGTCGCGGACGACTCCCAGCTCGTCGACGAGCTGCTCGAACGGGAGGTCCTGGTGGGCGTACGCGGCCAGGGTCCGCTCCCGCACCCGGCCGAGCAGCTCGGCGAACGTCGGGTCGCCGGACAGATCCGTGCGCAGGACCAGGGTGTTGATGAAGAAGCCGATCAGGCCCTCGATCTCGGCCCGGTTCCGGTTCGCGATCGGCGTGCCGACCACGATGTCGTCCTGGCCGGAGTACCGGCCCAGGAGGACGGTGAACGCCCCGAACAGGGTCATGAACATCGACACGCCCGCGTCCCGGGCGAGCAGCTCCAGCCCGTCGGTCACCGCCTGCGGAATCGCGAACTCGATGGCTGCGCCCTCGCTCGACCGCGCCGGCGGGCGCGGCCGGTCCGTCGGCAGCTCCAGCACCGGCACCCCGGCCAGCGTCTCCCGCCAGAAGCCGAGCTGCCCTTCGAGCACCTCGCCGGACAGCCACCTCCGCTGCCAGACCGCGAAGTCCGCGTACTGCACCGGCAGCGCCGGCAGGTCCGGAGCCGTTCCGGCCTGGGTCGCCGCGTACGACGCGTCCAGCTCGTCCCGGAGGATGCCGACCGACCAGTCGTCGCCGACCACGTGGTGCATCGCGAGCGCGAGCACGTGCTCGTCCGCCGCGACCCGCACCAGCGTCGCCCGGAACAACGGCCCGGCGGCCAGATCGAACGGCACCCGGCCGTCCGCCAGCACCCACGCCTGCGCCGCCGCAACCGGGTCCGCCTCCCCGGACACATCCACCACCGGCAGATCGAGCCGCTCGGGCGCCGGATCGATCACCTGATACGGCACCCCGTCCTCGCCGGCGACCAGCCGGGTCCGCAGGACCTCGTGCCGCGTCACCAGCGCACCGAGCGCCCGCGCCAGCACGTCGACGTCGAGATCACCGTCCAGATGAACCTGGCGCGGCGTGTTGTACTCGATCGAGTCCGGCTCCAGCTGCGCCAGGAACCACAACCGCTGCTGCGCGAACGACAACGGCAACAACCCGTCCCGGCCCACCGGCACGATCCGCGGCGCCACCACACCCGGCACCGCCGCATCAACCACCACCGCCAACCCCGCCACCGTCGGCGTATCAAACACCTCCACCAACGCCACATCCACATCAAACGCACCACGGATCCGCGACACCACCTGCGTCGCCAACAACGAATGCCCACCAAGCTCAAAGAAGTTGTCGTGAATACCGACCTGCCCGAGCCCGAGCACCTGCACCCAGATCCCCGCCAGAATCTCCTCGGTCGGCGTCCCCGGCGCCACATAACTGTCAGCCGGCCCCACATGCACCAACTCCGGATCGGGCAGCGCCCGCCGATCAAGCTTGCCGTTCGCCGTCAACGGCAACGCCGCCAACTCCACAAACAACCCCGGCACCATATGCTCCGGCAACCGCACCCCCAGGAACCGACGCAACTCCGCCACCGACGGCATCCCATCAACCGGCACCACATAGGCGACCAGCCGACGACCCGCATCCACCCCATGCCCCGTCACCACCGCCGCACCGACCCCCGGATGCGCCAGCAACGCCCCCTCCACCTCACCGGGCTCGATCCGGTAGCCACGAACCTTCAACTGGCTGTCAGCCCGGCCCAAGAACTCGACCGTCCCGTCGGCCCGCCACCGCGCCCGATCCCCCGACCGGTACATCCGGCTCCCATCACCAGCGAACAGGTCCGCGACGAACCGCTCACCGGTCAACTCCGGACGCCCCCGATACCCGCGGGCCACACCGAAACCGCCGATGAACAACTCACCGACCACACCGGCCGGCACGGGCTGCAACCACTGGTCCAGCACATACAACCGGGCACCCGGCAACGGCCCACCGATCGGCACCCGATCCCCACCCACCACAACAGGCGTGAGCTCCATCCCGGCCACACCAACCGTCGTCTCCGTCGGCCCGTAATGGTTCGCCACCCGAACCCCACGCCCGCCGGCCACCACCAACAGTTGCCGCAACCACTCCGGCGAGGCTGCCTCACCACCCAGCACCAACGCCCGACCGGGCAGCAGTTCGGCAAACCCCGCCCCATCGGCGAGACCGGCCAGATGCGACGGCACGATCTTCACATAATCGATCGCGTAGTCAGCGAGGAACGCGGCCACCGCCTGCGGGTCGGTCACCGTGGCCGGGTCCGCGAAGTACAAGCAGCCGCCGCTGGCCAACCCACCGAACAACACCGTGTTCACAAAATCGGTACCCGCCGGCTGCAGCACCCCGTACCGGCCGCCCGGCGCCCCGAACCCGACCCGCTCCAGCACCCCGGACACGTAGCTGAGCAGACCGGTGTGGGTGACCACCACACCCTTCGGACGACCCGTCGAACCCGACGTGAACATCACATACGCCGCCGACAACGCCGACACCGACGCCGGCGTGAACGCCGTCACCGCCACGGTCAAGGCCGGATCGTCGAGATCGATCGTGCGGATCCGGCCGGCCGGAACCTGCTCCAACAACTCCTCACGACCGAGAATGACCGAGACGCCGCCCTCAGCAAGCATGAACGCCAAACGCGATACGGGCGCCCGCACATCCAACGGCAGATACGCCCCACCCGCCAGCCACACCCCCAGCACCGACACCACCACATCGACACCGGCGTCGGCCGCGACACCCACCACGGTCTCCGGACCCACACCCACCGACCGCAGATATGCGGCCAGACCGGACGCGCGCTGCCAGATCTGCTCGTAGGTCCAGGAACCGGAAGCATCCACCACCGCCGGCCACTCCGGGTGCTGCTGCACCCAACCCGCAACCAGGTCGTGGACGCCGGACATCGGCGGCACCGCCACCGACGGGCCCGACTGCCAACCGGTCAGCACCGCCTGTTCGGCGTCGGTCAGCAGGTTCAGGCCGGACAGCCGACCGTCCGCGCCCGCCGCGACCGCACCGGCCAACGCCAGGAAATGCCCGATCAGGCGGCGCATCGACGACTCGTCGAACAACGCCGACGCGAAATGCACCGCACCCACCAGGCCGCCGGCCCGCTCGGCCACGATCAACCGCAGATCGAACTTCGCCATCATCGGACGCACGACACTCTCGTCCTGCGTGAAGTCCTCCACCTCCGCACTGCGCTCGGCATCAGCGAAGTAGTTGAACAACACCTGGAACAACGGCGACCGCGACCGATCCCGATCCACGTCCAGCGCATCCACTAACTGCTCGAACGGCAGATCCTGGTGGGCGTACGCGTCGAGGGTGCGGGCCCGGACGCGACCGAGCAGTTCCGCGAACGTCGGGTCGCCGGACAGGTCCGTGCGCAACACCAATGTGTTGACGAAGAACCCGATCAGGCCCTCGATCTCCGCACGGTTCCGGTTCGCGATCGGCGTGCCGACAACGATGTCGTCCTGGCCCGAGTACCGGCTCAACAACACCGTGTACAACCCGAACATCGTCATGAACATCGACACACCCGCGTCCCGCGCGACCGCCCGCAGACCGTCACTCACCTCGCGCGGGATCGTGAACTCGATCACCGAACCCTCGCTCGAACGCACCGGTGGACGCGGCCGATCCGTCGGCAACTCCAGCACCGGCGCACCCGCCAACGCCTCCCGCCAGAACCCCAACTGACCCTCGAGCACCTCACCCGACAGCCAACCCCGCTGCCACACCGCAAAGTCCGCATACTGCACCGGCAACGCCGGAAGCTCCGAACCGGCATACAACGCGCCCAGCTCATCCTGCAGAATGCCGCCCGACCACTCGTCACCGACGACGTGGTGCATCGCCAACGCGAGCACGTGCTCGTCGGCCGCCACCCGCACCAGCGTCGCGCGCAGCAGCGGACCGTTGGCCAGATCGAACGGCACGTGACCATCCGCCAGCACCCACGCCTGCGCCGCCGCGGCCGGGTCCGGCTCGCCCGTGAGATCCACGATCGGCAGGTCGAACCGCTCCGGCGCCGGGTCGATCACCTGATACGGCACGCCGTCCTCGCCGGCCACCAGCCGCGTCCGCAACACCTCGTGCCGAGCGATGAGCCCACCCAGCGCGGCCGCCAACGCCGGCACATCCACCTCACCATCGAGATAGATGGCGGCCGGCATGTTGTACTCGACCGACTCCGGCTCCAGCTGCGCCAGGAACCACAACCGCTGCTGCGCAAACGACAACGGCAGCCGACCATCCCGGCTCACCGGCACAATCGGCGGCGCAACCGCGCCCGGCACGGCGGCCTCAATCACCGCCGCCAACGCTGCGACGGTGGGCGCGTCGAACAGAGCCGCCACCGGCACCTCAACGTCAAACGCGGCCCGCACCCGCGACACCACCTGAGTGGCCAGCAGCGAATGCCCACCGAGGGCAAAGAAGTTGTCGACGGCCCCGACCCGCTCCACCCCGAGCAACTCCGCCCAGATCCCGGCCAACACCTCCTGCACGGGTCCAGTGGGGGCGACAAACGCCTCGACCAGATCCAACCGAGCCGCATCCGGGGCTGGCAACGCCGCCCGATCCACCTTCCCGTTGACGTTCAGCGGAAGCGACGCGAGCTCCACGAACACCGCCGGCACCATAAACTCCGGCAACCGCGCACCGACCCAGCTCCGCAACACCTCGACCCCGGGCACACCAACACCGGCATCCACCGGCACCAGATACGCCACCAACCGCCGGTCCGCCTCATCACCATCGGCGATCACAACCGCGTCGGCGACCGCTGTGTGCTCCCGCAACACGGCCTCGATCTCACCCGGCTCGATCCGGAACCCACGGACCTTCACCTGCGCATCCGCCCGACCCACATACTCCAGCCGACCGTCGCCCCGCCACCGCACCACGTCTCCAGAGCGGTACAACCGACCGCCATCACCGGAGAACGGGTCGGCGACAAACCGCTCCGCGGTCAACTCGGAACGGCCCGCGTACCCGCGAGCCACACCCATACCGCCGATGAACAGCTCACCAGGAACCCCGACCGGAACCGGCCGCAAGCACCGGTCCAACACCTGCACCCGCACATTGCCCAACACCGACCCGATCGGCGGCGCCGAGCCGTCCAACACGGTCAGCCCGGCCGTGCTCATCACCGTCGCCTCAGTCGGACCATACGTATTCACCAGGCGCGACCGGTCCGCCCACACCGCCGCCAACCCGGCGCTGAGCCGCTCCGCCCCGACGACCCAGGTATCGACGCCCGGCACCTGCTCGGGATCGAGCTGCGACAGCAGCGACGGCACGACGCTGGCCACCTGGACCCGCTCCGCCCGGATCAACCCGGCCAACCGGGCCGGCTCCGACCGCTGCACACCAGCCGCGATCACCAACGTGCCACCGCCGGACAGCGTCACCGCCACATCCAGCACCGCCGCGTCAAACCCGAACGACGCGAACTGCAGCACCACGCGGCCAGGTGCCATCCCGAACTCGGGTGCCAGCTGCGTCACCAGGTTCACCAGACCGCGATGACCAACCACCACACCCTTCGGCACACCCGTCGAACCCGACGTGTAGATCACGTACGCCGCCCCCGCGCCCGTAACCGCCGGCAACTCGGCCGTCGAGGACCCGTCGAGGTCCTCCAACCACGTCACCGCAACACCGGCCGCCGCGAGCCCCGCCGCGACCGGACGCTCGCTCAGCACCACCGATGCGCCGCCGTCGGCGGCCATGAACGCCAACCGCTCAGCCGGATAGCCGGGATCCATCGGCAGATACGCACCACCGGCACGCCACACAGCAAGGACCGCGACCACGAACTCCACGCCGCGGTCCAGACACAGACCGACCACCGACTCCGGACCCACGCCAAGGCCACACAGCTGCCTCGCCAATTGCTCCGAACGCTGCCACAACTCGCCATAGGTGAGGGCGTCGTCGCCGCAGCGCACGGCCACCGCGCCGGGATCCGCCGCCACCCGCTCCGCGATCAGCTCATGCACCACAGCCACCGCCGGCACCGGCGCGGCCGAGGCATTCCAAACCTGCAACTCGCCGCGCTCGGCATCCGTCAGCACCGGCACCGACGACAACCGGCTGTCCGGTGCCGCGACGATCGCGGACAGCAGCTCCACGAAGTGGCCGACCAGCCGGACCATCCGCTCTGCGTCGAACAAGACCGTGCTGTACTGCACCGCGCCGACCAGGCCCGAGCCGGCCTCGCTCAACGACACGGAGAGATCGACCTTCGCCGGCATGGCCCGCGGCGCCGTCACACCTTCAACCGGCACGTCGCCGCTGTCACCCGCCACGAAGTTGAACAGCACCTGGAACAGCGGGGTGCGCGACCGGTCCCGGACGACTCCCAGCTCGTCGACCAAATGCTCGAACGGGAGGTCCTGGTGCGCGTACGCGGCCAGGGTCCGCTCCCGCACCCGGCCGAGCAGCTCGGCGAACGTCGGGTCGCCGGACAGATCCGTCCGCAGCACAAGGGTGTTGACGAAGAAGCCGATGAGCCCCTCGATCTCGGCCCGGTTCCGGTTGGCGATCGGCGTGCCGACCACGACGTCGTCCTGTCCCGAGTAGCGGCCCAGCAGCGTCGCGAACGCCCCGAACAACGTCATGAACATCGACGTTCCGGCATCGCGGGTAACCGCCCGTAGCCCGTCGGTGATCGCGCCGGGGATCCCGAACTCGATCACCGCGCCCTCGGTCGAGCGCACCGCCGGGCGCGGCCGATCCGTCGGCAGCTCCGACACCGGCGCACCCGCCAGCGCCTCCCGCCAGAACCCCAACTGGCCATCGAGGACCTCGCCGGACAGCCACCGTCGCTGCCACACCGCGAAGTCCGCGTACTGCACCGGCAACGCCGGAAGCTCCGAACCCGCATACAACGCGCCCAGCTCATCCTGCAGAATCCCGCCCGACCACTCGTCACCGACCACGTGATGCATCGCCAACGCCAGCACGTGCTCGTCCGCCGCCACCCGCACCAACGTCGCCCGGAACAACGGCCCCGCCGCCAGGTCGAACGGCACCTGACCATCGGCCTCCAGCCACGCCTGCGCCGCCGCGGCTGGGTCGGACTCGCCCGTGAGATCCACGATCGGCAGCACGAACCGCTCCGGCGCCGGATCGATCACCTGATACGGCACCCCGTCCGCGCCGGCCACCAGCCGCGTCCGCAACACCTCATGCCGGGCGACCAGCCCAGCCAGCGCGGCCGCCAGCGCCTCGACGTCCAGGTCACCTTCCAACGGGATGGCGGCCGGCATGTTGTACTCGACGGAGTCCGGCTCCAGCTGCGCCAGGAACCACAACCGCTGCTGCGCAAACGACAACGGCAACAACCCGTCGCGGCCGGCCGGCACGATCGGCGGGGCAACCGCGCCCGGCGTCGCCGCCTCGATCACCGCCGCGAGACCGGCCACGGTCGGCGCGTCGAACAACGCCGCCACCGGCACCTCAACGTCAAACACCGACCGCACCCGCGACACCACCCGCGTCGCCAGCAGCGAGTGCCCACCGAGGGCGAAGAAGTTGTCGGCGGCGCCGATGCGCTCCACCCCGAGCAACTCGGTCCAGATCCCGGCCAGCAGCTCCTGTACGGGACCCGCAGGAGCGACGAACGCCTCGGCCAGATCTAGCCGAGCCGCGTCCGGTGCGGGCAGCGCGGCCCGGTCGACCTTGCCGTTGACGTTCAACGGCAGCGACGCGAGCTCCACGAACACCGCCGGGACCATGAACTCCGGCAACCGCTCGCCAACCCAGCTCCGCAACACCTCAACTCCGGGCACACCATCGCTGGCGTCCACCGGCACCAGGTAGGTGACCAGCCGCCGATCCGCCTCGTCACCGTCGGCGATCACAACCGCGCCGGCGACCGCTGTGTGCTCCCGCAACACGGCCTCGACCTCGCCCGGCTCGATCCGGAACCCGCGGACCTTCACCTGCGCATCCGCCCGGCCCACAAACTCCAGCCGACCGTCGCCGCGCCACCGCACCACATCCCCGGACCGGTACAACCGACCGCCATCACCCGTGAACGGGTCGGCGATGAACCGCTCCGCGGTCAGCTCGGAACGGCCGGCATACCCGCGAGCCACACCGATCCCACCGATCAGCAGCTCACCCGACACCCCGACCGGCACCGGCCGCAGCTCGGCATCCACCACGAACACCCGCACATTGCCCAGCACCGACCCGATCGGCGGTGCCGACCCGTCCGACACGGTCAGGCCGGCCGTGCTCATCACCGTCGCCTCGGTCGGACCATACGTATTCACCAGGCGCGAACGGCCCGCCCACACCGCAGCCAGATCGGCGCTGAGCCGCTCGGCACCCACCACCCACGTGTCGACGCCGGGGACCTCGTCCGGGTTGAGCTGGGACAGCAGCGACGGCACGACGCTGGCCACCTGGACCCGCTCCGCCCGAATCAGACCCGCCAACCGCGCCGGCTCGGACCGCTGCACACCGGAGGCGATCACCAACGTGCCACCGCCCGACAACGTCACCGCCACATCCAGCACCGCCGCGTCAAACCCGAACGACGCGAACTGCAGAACTACGCGGCCAGGTGCCATCCCGAACTCGGGCGCCAACTGCGTCACCAGGTTCACCAGACCGCGATGACCAACCACCACACCCTTCGGCACACCCGTCGAACCCGACGTATAGATCACATACGCCGCCCCCGCACCCGTAACCGCCGGCAACTCGGCCGTCGAGGACCCGTCAAGGTCCTCCAACCACGTCACCGCGACCCCGGCCGCTGCGAGCCCCGCCGCGACCGGACGCTGACCCAGCACCACCGATGCGCCGCCGTCGGCGGCCATGAACGCCAACCGCTCAGCCGGATACCCCGGATCCATCGGCAGATACGCACCACCGGCACGCCACACCGCCAACACCGCGACCACGAACTCCACGCCGCGGTCCAGGCAAAGGCCTACCACCGACTCCGGACCCACACCAAGGCCACACAACTGCCGCGCCAATTGCTCCGAACGCTGCCACAACTCGCCGTACGTGAGGGCGTCGTCGCCGCAGCGCACCGCCACCGCGCCGGGATCCGTCGCCACCCGCTCCGCGATCAGCTCGTGCACCGCGCCCACCGCCGGCACCGGCGCGGCCGAGGCATTCCAAACCTGCAACTCGCGGCGCTCGACATCGGTCAAGACCGGCACCGACGACAGCCGCCGATCCGGCGCCGCCGCGATCGCGGACAGCAGCTCCATGAAGTGGCCGACCAGGCGGACCATGCGCTCGGCATCGAACAGCACCGTGCTGTACTGCACCGAGCCGACCAGCGCATCACCGGCGCCGGTCAGCTCCATCGACAGGTCGAACTTGACCGGCACCGACTGCGGTCCGGACGGCGCCTCGAGGCTCGCCTCCCGGTCGTCGCCGGTCGCGTAGTTGAACAGCACCTGGAACAGTGGCGTGCGCGACCGGTCGCGGACCACCCCAAGCTCGTCGACCAGCTGCTCGAACGGCAGATCCTGATGCGCGTACGCCGCCAGCGCACCCGCACGGACCCGGCCGAGCAGCTCGGCGAAGGTGGGGTCGCCGGACAGATCCGTCCGCAGCACGAGCGTGTTGACGAAGAAGCCGATGAGCCCCTCGATCTCGGCCCGGTTCCGGTTGGCGATCGGCGTGCCGACCA
>NZ_BAABAT010000099.1:0-12713 GCF_039537565.1 Dactylosporangium darangshiense | reverse complement strand
TCGAAACAGACGCCGAACGCCACCACCCCAGTTCACCCTGAACCCAACGCCCACCACGCACACCACCGCGACAGACCCCAGGGTTCCCGATGAAGAACCCTCAGTTCGCCTGAACCCACGGCGGAGGGATCGTGGCGTACACGTGCCCGCGGCGCAGCGCGAAATCGTCGACTCCCAGAACCTGCGGCACCGCCGATATCGGTAGGAGCAGCGCGCGGAGCCAGCGCAGCAGAGTGCTATGCCCGGTCGGCAGGGCCAGCCGTCCACCCAGCCGCTCGCCGGCCCGCCCACCCAAGGCCACGGCAACCTCCTGCAGCTGGCCGCGGGCCCCGCTGCTGTGCCGGGCGTACCGGCGGGTCAGGCCGGCGACCTGCTCCGCGAACGTCTTACGGCCGCATCCGGGTTGGTCGCAGAAGAATCGGCGGACCCGCAGCTCCAGCACGGTCGGCCGGCCGCCTACGGTGAAGTCCAGCAGCCGCCGCCGATATCGGGAGTGCACCCGCCGCGAGCCTGCCCCGCAGTCCGGACAGGCAGCCTCGTCCGCAGCCACCCGCGCTCTGACCCGGACCCACCGACCCTCACTGCTGACCTGCTCGACCTCGACCGCCTTCAGATGGGGAAGCAGCTCCGTGACGAAGTCCACTGTGGGCACAGACCATGCTCAGCGACGCCCGTCCATCACTGAAATCGGGTCAGAGCCCCACCGGGGGGCTGCTTGTCGGCCTACTCACCAACTTCCTCACCGACGCGGTCGTCACCGCTGGCGGCGCCTGATCCACGGATCGGAAGGTAAGGGCTCGAGTCCCTTCGGGCGTGGGATCAACACGCGGCTGGGCTGCGCGACGTAGATCAACCGCCCGTCGAGTTCGGTCCACTGTGGACCCACGTCCTTACGGCATCGGTGCAGGGTTGCTCGATCGCGACGGCTCATCGGCCGTGCTGATTGCCGTTGGGAACGGACCCGCTCTGCCCCGATCCGCCCTGGTCACCGTTCTGGCTGTCGTCCTGCGGGCCGTTCGTGCCAACCCCGCCGTTCTGGCCGTTCTGGCCGTTCTGGTTGTTCTGGCCGCTCTGGTTGTTTTGCTGGCTGGGAGCCGACGGGTTGTCCTGCTGATCTTCGCCGGCGAGTTGAGTGGCGCGTTGGTCGAGGCTGGCGAGCTCTGCGTCGAGTTGGAGCCGGGTCGGCGTGTCGGTGATGTGTGGGATCAGGTCGCGGGCTTCGGTGAGGTTGCGCCGGGCGTCGTCGAGGGCGGCGGCGCGGGCTGGGCCGCTGCTGGCGGCGACCCGGCCGAGGGCTTGCCGGGCGTTGGCCAGATGCAGGCGGGCGCTGTCGGCCGGGGACGGCTGTCCCTGTTCGAACAGCATTCGGTGCAGTGGGTACAACGGGGCGTCAGGGGTGTTGCTCAACGGCACTGCTACCGCCAGCGCCAGGCATGCGAGCAGGGGGATGGCCAGGAGCCGGCGGCGTCCCCTGCCGGGTCGGCTGGCGCGGGCGGCGCGCGGCCTGCGAGGTGCCGAGGCGGTGGCGGCCGTCGGCTTGGCTGACCCGGCGTGGCTGGGGCGTAGCGCCGGCAGCCGGCGGCGCCGGGTGAGAGCCGTCGCCTGCCCGTCGATCTCCTGGGCGAAGCCGGCGAGGGCGGCCACGACAGGATCGGCGTCGCGGTAGTCACGGCGCGCTACTGCGTCGAGTGCCAGGTCAAGGGCGATGACCTCGTCGTCGGTACCGTCGTGCGGCGAGTCGTCGATCATGCGGTGCTCTTCGGGGTCGGGGTGAGCTGAGGGCGCAAGGCGCTGACCGCGCGGTGCTGCAGCACACGCACGCTGCCCACGGTCAGCTGCAAGGCGGCGGCGGTCTCGGCGGCGGACAGTCCCACGATGACGCGAAGCAACAGCACCTCACGTTGGGTGGCGGGCAACGCCAGCAGCAGCGCTCGAACCCGCGCGGTGCCCTCGTCGTCTTCGACGAGTTCGGCGGGGCCGGGTCGCGGATCCATCAGGGCCTCCGCGGCGGCGGCATCCTCACCCATCGGGACGTCCTTTCGGGCTGCGTGCGCGCGGGCGCGGTCGGTGAGCTTGTTGCGGGCGATGGCGAAGACGAATGCCCATACCGATCGGCCGAGATCCTGCCACCCCGGTAAGGCGCGCAGCACACCTAGGCAGGTGTCCTGGGCCAGGTCCTGGGCATCGTCGTCCGGCAACCCGCGCGCCAGGGCATAGCGCAGCACCGCCGAGCGCACCAATCGCAGCAGATGGTCCCGGCTGGTCGCGTCGCCGCCCTGCGCGGTCGCCACCAGCCGGCTCAGGTCATCGCCGTGATCGCCCATCTGTCGGTACATCGGAAGAAGGCACCTCGTCGTTAACAGCAGCCGGCGTCGAGGGCCCTGATGCGTCTGTTAACACCTCGCGGGTCGCACCGATGTACTGGTGATTGTCGTACTGACACCCTCAGCCAGGGAGCACCATATGCGTAAGTTCAGCCTCGCCGCCAAGATCGCGGGCGGTGCCCTCATCGCGGTAGCGCTCACCGGAGGTGGCGTCGCGTTGGCGGCGACCTCGTCCGCAACGTCGAAGGCGCCCTCCGTGCAGCCCTCCGCGACCCCGTCGGACGAAGGCGAGCAGGGCCAGATCGGCGAGTCCGCCCAGGTTGACCAGAGCGGCGAGCAGGGTCAGAGCGGCGAGTCCGGCCAGGCCAACCAGGACGGCGAGCAGGGCCAGCACGGCGAAGCCGACCAGGCCAACAGCGACGGCGAGCAGGACGGCACAGGGCCGTCTGCCAGCCCGAGCAGGTAAACCACTGCCACCACGGCATGTCCTCGCGGTCAGTCGAGGTCCGCACGGCCGATTGGTGGTCGCACCGCTACCAACGGCTGGTGTACCTACCCGTCGCCGTGGTCGACCTCGCTGTGTGGCCGTCCATCGGCAGGTAAAGGAGGGCTGCTATGGCCCGGGTCCCGCAAGGGCGTGACCATCCAATCGTAGGCTCCGGTACAAGGCTCGAACGGAGCCGCTGGCGCGACGGTGGTACCGCCGAGCGGACCGACTGGATCGGCAGCCGCAACGCCGCCGTCCGGCTGGTCACCACCGGCCGGCGGCAGCGCTTCGCCAACCTCGACGCGTACCGCGACCTGCACGGGGACACCAACACCGGCACCCGTCGCCCGCCCGACCAGGACCGGTTGCTCGCCGCGCCGGCAGCCGTCCCGGGCGGCGTCCGGCATATCGAAGTGGTGACGGATCTCGAGATGGGTAGCGGGCCTGCCTTGGCAGTCGGCGTCCTTCTCACCTCGGTGAGCATCCTTGCGCTCGCCATCATCTGCGGCTGGGCTCTACTGCCCGGGCAGTAGAGCCACGGGGCGCGGTGTTCGGCGGCGAAGGTGTGGCGCGGCACGGCGGTGCGTGGTTCTGAAGCGATCGAGATGGCTGCGACGACGCGATCGGCGGATCTCGACAGGATCGGTGGGTTGGACGAGCAGGAGCTGGCGGAGGCCCTCGCGGTGGCACGGCGCGGGCACGGCGTCGGGTTCGCCGTGTTGTGGCGTTCGCTGCAGCCGGCCCTGCTGCGGTACCTGCGGGTGGTGGTCGGCGAAGCCGCGGAGGACGTGGCCTCGGAGACCTGGCTGCAGGCGGCGCGTGATATCCGCGGCTTCACCGGTGATGTGCCGGCATTTCGGGTATGGCTGTTTCGCATCGCCCGGCACCGCGGCATCGACGAGCAGCGTCGGGCGGCCCGGCGCCTGGAGACACCGACAGGGCTGACCGGCACGGACGACGGCATCACTGAGCGGGACACGGCGCTGGACGTTCTGGACAGATCAGCGACGGACTGGGCGCTGCGCTTGATCGCATCGCTGCCGCCCAGCCAGGCGGAGGCGGTGCTGTTGCGGGTGGTGGCGGGGCTCAGCGTGGCGCAGGCCGCGACCGTGCTGGGCAAGCGTCCCGGCACGGTACGGGTCGCGGCGATGCGGGGCCTGCGCCGGCTGGCCAACCACCCCCAGGTACAGCGACGACAGGTGGGGCGGCCCCGGGCCGGCGGCGGCCCGCGCTCGGCCTGAGCGGCCATGCGACTGCCCCACGCACTCAGCCTGGCCGCCAACACCATGGGGATCGCCGCATTGGTGTTATCGCACGTGCGGGTGGCCGCGTTACTGCCTTCGGCGCTCGACAACTCCGTGCAAGACGTCGCCCGCACCGCCGCACCGCGCCGGTACCGGTGTCAGTCCTACCTTCGGCGAAGGCGTGGGAGTGGGTGGCGGGTCATAGGTCACGGAGCACGGTCATCGCTGGACGGCGGCTGGCGGCGACCGTTGCCGCGCCGGCGGCGGCGAGGCAGGCGATGCTCAGCAGCAGGCCGGCGAGTAGGTAGGGCCATGGCACGGTGAGGCGATCGGGCGGTGGGTCGAACACGCCGGTCAGCATCGCGACGAGCATCTGGGACAGTGCGGTGGCGAGCAGCGCGCCGAGGACGAGGCCGCACGCCCCGACGATGGTGATCTCGGCCCAGACGAGTTTCGACAGTTGGCGTGTTCGGGCGCCGAGGGCGCTGGCGAGGGCGTACGTGCGGCGGCGTTCGGCGAATCCGAGCGCCAGGAGGAGCCCTGCTGTGGCCGCGATGAGGGCGAGGGCGAAGCCGAGTTCGACGTGGGTGAGGGTGGCCAGGTTGACCGCGGGGAGGCTTGATCCGACGATGCGGCGGGTGGTGTCGATGTCGGTGATCTGAGCGTTGGAGCCGAGTTTGGCCCGTAGCCGTGCGGCGACGTCGGCTGGGTGGGCGCCTGGGGCGGTGGTGACCAGCAGGGTGTTCGGTACGTCGCCGGTCTGGTGGGCGAGGTAGTCGGTGTTGGCGACGAGGAAGCTGTCGGTTGGCGCGGTTGGGAATTCCTTGACTACGCCGGCGTATTGGAATTGGACGGTGACCGGTGGGCCGCCGTGCGCGGTGGGCAGCCGTAGCCGCAGGGTGTCGCCGGGGCTGAGTTGGAAGTCCTTGGCGGTCTCGGCGCTGACCAGCACCGCGTCCGGGCGTTGCGAGAGCCGGTGCATCATCTGCTGGGCGGTGCCGCCGGTGAAGTAGGCGTCCTGCAGGGTGACGTGCCGGCCGATGGTGTCGGCCTGGACGCCGTACATGTCCTGCAGGTCCGACCCGACGTAGGCGAACCGGTGCACCATCGGCTCGGCCGAGGCGACGCCGGGAACTCCAGCCGCGGCGGATACGGGGAGTCCGCCTGCCTGGGTGATGGTCACGTCCGCGCCGTTGGTCAGCTGCGCGTCAGCTTCGGCCTGGTGGCGATAGGTGGTGGCGAAGACCGCCGTGGACGCAGCGAAGGCGCCGGCCAGGGCGATGAACACGATGGTCCGGGCGGCTTGCCGGTGGCCGCGGGCGAGTGTGGCGGCGGCGGTGCCGGCCAGGGGCCCGGCGACCGGGCGCAGCAGGTACGCGCTGAGCCGGCGGCCACGGACGAGCAGCAGGTACGAAAGCCGCCAGGCCAGGAGCGCGCCGCCGACCCAGAGCAGTGCGGGACCGGCCAGCGCCCAGTAGTTGACGGCGATGGTCGGCACCCCTTCGGGGGCGAGGACCAGTTCGTAGCCGCTGCGTCGGGCCGCCAGCAAGACCACCACGCTGGCGAGCAGCAGCAACCCGTCCACGCCGTACCGCATCCAGGCCGGCGGGCGGCGGGCCCGGCTCGTCGATCGGCGGGCGCCGGCCACGGTCGTCGCCGACAGGTCCCGGTAGGCCGGTACCACAACGGTCAGCACCGCGATCACCAACCCGAGCAGCGCGGCCACCGCCGCCCATCCGGTACTGCCGAGTGCGGCGCTGAAGCCGGCGCGGGCAATGATCGCGGCGACGGCCAGGCCGAGCGCGGCACCGCCGAGGCCGACGAGCGCGGCTTCGGCGGCGGCCAGGCGCAGCAGGTGGCTCGCCGAGGCGCCGCGGGCGCGCAGCAGCGCCTGCTCCCGGCGCCGGCGCGCGGCGCCGGAGGCGGTCACCGCGGCGGTCAGCAGCGCGGCGACCACGGCGCCGGGCAGGCCGAGGAACAAGAAGAGCAGGTCGGCGTAGCGGGCGTCGGAGCGGGCCGCGGCGAGGGTCGCGCCGAGGTTGTCGCCGACCAGGCCGGCGCCGGCCAGATCGGCCTCGAGGTGGTGGGCGCCGGCGGTGACAGTGGTGTAGGCGGCGGCCGGGTCGGGCGGCAGGTCGTGGTGGACGCGGGCGTGCACCTGTATGCGGACTAGGTCGGGCCGCACGGCCGCGAGCGGGTCGAACAGGGTGTGCCACCGGTCCGCGGGCAGCAGCAGCACGTTGTCCGGCGGGGCCTGCGGCTGGGCGCCGGGCGGTGCGCCGACCTTCTGGAACAATGCGTCGATCGCGGGCAGGTCGACAACGCCGTCGACGGTCACCATCGTGTCGGGCAGTCCGGCACGGCGGATGGTGATCCGGTCGCCGGGGACGGCATGCAGGTTGGCCGCGGTCTGCTGGACGAGCAGGACCCCGCGGTCCGCACCGGACAGGGTGCGCAGTTCGCCGGGGAACGTCGCGGCGTAGGTGTCGGGCAGGCCGAGTACCTGAGCCGATCCGGTGGATTGTGTCGTTCCGCCGGTGGCGGACGACAGCGCGGCGCTGGTGGCGTAGCCGACGGGCAGTGCCGTGACCACGTGCGGGTCGGCGCGCACCGCGGCCTCCACGGTCGTCGGGTCCGCACCCGGCTGCGCCTCGACCTGCCAGTCGACCGCCACCCGCTGGATGGCGCGCTGCGTCATCGTGTCCTTCGCAGTGGACAGAAACGCGCCGAGGGATGCCAGCAGCGCCACCGCGATCGCGATGCCGCCGGCAACGGCTGCCAGACGGAGGGCCCGATGACGGACCAGCCCGGCGATCCACACCCAGGTCAGCATGCCTGCCGTACCTCCTGTAGCCGCCCGTCGTCCATGATCCAGCGCTGCGGCAGCCGGTCGGCTACCCGTGCGTCGTGGGTGGCGATGATCAGGCCAGCGCGCAGCTCTTCGGCCGCCTCGATCAGCAGGGTCACCACCTCGTCGCGGTGGGCGGCGTCAAGTTGGCCGGTGGGCTCGTCGGCCAGGATGAGCCGGGGTGCGCTGGCCAGCACCCGCGCGACGGCGACTCGCTGCGCCTGCCCGCCCGACAGCTCTTCGGGAAGCTTGCCGGCCAGGTCGGCGACGCCGGCACGCCGCAAGGCGTCCCCGGCCCGCGCGTCGGCGTCGGCGGGGCGCACGCCGGCCAGCAGCAGCGGCAGGGCGACGTTCTCCGCGACGTCGAGCGGCGCCAGCAGGCTTGGCCCCTGGAAGACGACGCCGACCACGCCGGGCCGGCCGGTCGGAGCACCGCCCAGCCCGGGCCAGGACACCTCGCCCGTGGTGGGCTGGTCGAGGCCGGCGAGCAGGTGCACCAGCGTCGACTTGCCGGATCCCGAGCGGCCCGTCAGCGCGACCCGGCTGGCCGGCCGGACCGCGCAGTCGAGCGAGTGCACGGCGACCACGGCGGCCGTCCCCTGCCCGTACGTGCGGCTCACCCCGACACAGCGGGCCAACTCCTCACTCATCGCGCACCCGCCCGTCGACCAGGTCGACCCGCCGATCCGCAGTCGCCGCAACCGCCGGACTGTGCGAAACGATCAGTACCGCGGTGCCGGCCCGGGCCCGACTGTGCAGCAGCGCGAGGACGCTCCCCTCGGTCGTGTCGTCGAGCTCGCCGGTCGGCTCGTCGGCCAGCAGCACGGCGGGCTCGGCGGCCAGCGCGACGGCAAGCCCGGCCCGCGCGGCCTCGCCTCCGGACAGCGTGGTCGCCAGCGCACCGGCTCGGGAGGCGATCCCGAGTTCGGCCAGCAGCCGATCCCGATACGGCCGGTTGGCCCGGCCGGCGAGCCGTTGCGCCAGGTCGACGTTGCCGGCCACCGTCAGATGCGGCAGCAGATTGTCCGTCTGGAAGACCATCCCGATCCCGCGCGCCCGCATCGCGGCACGCTCCCGTTCCGGGCGGTGGCTCAGCCGTAGCCCGCCGATGCGTACCAGGCCGCCGTCGGGCTCGTCGAGCCCGGCCAGGCACGCCAGCAACGTCGACTTGCCCGACCCCGACGGGCCCACCACCGCGACCAACTCGCCGGCATCCACCCGTACGCTCACCCCGCGCAGGGCAAGGGTCTCCTCCTCGCCGGCCCGGTAGAACCGATACAGCTCGACCGCCTCGATCGCCGCGGTCACGGCAACCACCGCAGCGAGTCCGTCACGGTCCGCCAGGGGTCGACATTGTCGGCCCCGACCGGGCCGCTCAGCGTTACGACCGCCTCGACGCCGTTGTTCCAGAACTCGTACCGCTCGACGGAGTCGGGCACGATCTTCCCGGTCACCGGGTCGGCCTGGCTGTCCGCCCGGTAGACGATCAGCACCGCGTCGCCGGCGTTGCGCCGGACCGTCTCCACCTTCTGCAGCGCGAAGTTGCGGGTGGCCGCCTGGATGGCGGGCACCTCGGCGGCCTTGGCCGAGTCCACGCTCGGCGCTGCTGCCGCCGCGAGCGTCTCCACTCGGATGGTGTTGAGCTTGTCCGTGAAACTCACGGCGGCGCCGGAGACTGTGCGCTGCCAACCCTCGGGCACCTTGATCTCATACCGGCCGTCGGCCGGGCGGAACGACACGAAGGCCGTGTTGTCGGGGATGTCGCCGGCAGGATTGGTCTCCCCGCCGGGAGCCCGTGACCCGGGCGACCCGCACCCGGATACCACCAGCGCCAACACAGCCACGACGACGACATACACCTGACGAGGCACAGCCATGACACCCACGCTAGGAGCTATCAGGTTAGCGGCGGCTCCGGCGCGGGTTAGCGCCGCACTTACCTTTCCGGAGGCACGATGGGTCTGTGAGGAGCAACAGCCGGTCGCTGCAGGGGCGAATCCTGGCCTCGATCGTGGGCGTGGCCGCACTGACCGTCACCCTGTTCGCGCTGCCGCTCGGGTACGCCCTGGCAGCCGGCTACCGCAACGACGCCGTGACCAGCCTGCAACGCGATGCGGCCCAGGTGGCCGCCACCGTCCCCGACTCGTTCGGCACCGACGCAAGCACGGTCACCCTGCCCGGCGACCTTCCTGCATCGGTGACGGTCGGGGTGTACCGCGTCGACGGTGTCCGGCTCGCCTACGGCGGACCCGACCGGTCAGCGCTCGCCGCCGCCGCTGCTGACGCGCACCTGCACCACGCGGTCGAAGACGGGCAACTCGCGGTGGTCGCGCCGGTGCCCTCCGACGGCGGCGTCACCCTCGCGGTCCGCGCCGCCCAGCCGTACAGCGAGGTGCGCTGGCACACACTGCGCGCCTGGGGTCTGATGGCCGCCACGGGCGTACTCGTCGTCGGACTCGCCACGGTCCTGGCCCGGCGACAGGCCAACCAGATCGCCCGCCCCCTGCAAGACCTGACCCGACGCGCCCGCGCCCTCGGCGACGGGGACTTCACCGTCCGCGCCGCCCGCTCCGGCATCGAGGAGGCCGATGCCGCCAGCCTCGCCCTCGAAGCGACCGCCCGGCGCCTCGGCAACCTGCTCGAACGGGAGCGCGCGTTCAGCGCCGACGTCTCCCACCAGCTGCGCACCCCCCTGACATCCTTGCTGCTCGGCCTGGAGTCCGCGCTGAGCCGCCCGCAGATCGATCAGCAACAGTTGCGGACCGCGGCGCAACGCGCCCTGCGCCGTGCGGAACAGTTGCGCGACACCGTCGAGGAGCTCCTCGGCCTCGCCCGCGACACACACGCCACCGCCGAGCTGTTCGACATCGCCGGGCTGCTCGCCGACGTGCACGACCAGTGGCACGGCGAATTCGCCGCACAGGGCCGACGACTGGCAATGCCCCCGGCACCCGAGCTGCCGACCGTCTTCGCGAGCAACCCCGCCACCCGCCAAATTCTCAACGTCCTGCTCGACAACGCACTCACGCACGGCGCCGGCACCGCGACGGTGACCGTCACCGACCTCGCAACCGGCCTGTCCATCGAAGTCAGCGACGAGGGACCCGGACTCACCGGCGACCCGGAGCGGGCGTTCACCCGGCGTGCGGACGGCGCGGAACACGGCATCGGACTGTCGCTGGCCCGCAGCCTGGCCGAAGCTGAAGGCGGACGGCTGGTCATCCGACAGGCGGCACCTCACCCCGTCTTCAGCCTCCTGCTCCCACTGCCGGATCCGTCTCGTACCGATAGCCCCGACCTCGCACCGTCGTGATCCGCGCCGGGTCCTCGCCCAGCTCGGCCAGCTTGCGCCGCAGCACGCTGACATGCACGTCGAGCGTCTTGGTCGGGCCGAACCAGTTCTCGTCCCACACCTGCGCCATCAGATCCTCGCGCGTCACCATCTCGCCCGCCCGTGCGGCGAGCGCGACGAGCAGGTCGAACTCCTTCGGCCGCAGCGCCAGCTCTTGGCCTGCGACGCTCGCCCGGCGCGCCGCCACATCCAGGTACAGCCGACCAACCGCAATGGCCGCCGTTGCCGTGGCCGACGCCTGACGGCGCAGATGGGCACGCAGCCGCGCCAACAGCTCGGTCAGCCGGAACGGTTTGGTCAGGTAGTCGTCGGCGCCCGCATCCAGTGCGACCACAACATCCAATTCCGCGGTCCGGGCGGTCAGCACGACGATGACCGCATCCACCGCCCGCGCGCGCAGCCGCCGGCACACCAGCACGCCATCGACATCCGGCAGACCGAGATCAAGCAGTACCAGATCGGGTGCCCGCGCCTGCACCGCGTCCACAGCTTCCGCGCCCGTCACGGCCAGCGACACCTGGTAGCCGTTCGCCCGCAACGCCTCCGCCAACTCCTGGCCGATATCGGCGTCGTCCTCCACCACCAGCACCGACGGGCCGCCCACACCCCGATCGTAATGCGACCCGCTATGCGCGTTGTGCACGCGGACAACGGTCATGGCCGCCCCTTGACCTCCGTGCCGCAGCGGTGCGCTCGACGATGAGCTCGGGCCCTCGCCAGGCCGATACCCTTGGCGCTCACCGGCACGCCGCGCGGAACCTACCGGCACCGCCCGGCCGGTCGGCCCGCACCCCGACACCTCGGCGGGGACGGGCCGATCGGCAGACAGCCTCCTCCTCGGGTGATCAGCGCGACCTTGGTATGGCCGCAGTTGTTGGGCCACCTCGGCCGGCGAATCGGCTCGAGATGGGTCCGGTGTCGGGGTCCGTCACCGTCCGGGTGCGGTGTCCGATCCGGTCTGGTCGCCCTGCTGCACGTTGTCGGTGTCCGCGCCCGGCTTCGCGTGGTCGGTGGCGTTGTCCTCGACGCCTCCGGGAGCTTCCTGCTCGTTCTGGTTGCCCTCTTGTAGCTTGTCGGTGTCTGGGCCGTTCGTGCCCTCGTTGTCCGGTCCGTCGGACCTTTCGTTGTCCGGGCTGGCCGGGTTCGTCGGGCCCGCCGCAGCCGGGTGGGCCGCAGTGACCGGGTGGATCATGCTGGTCGCGGCCGTGCTGGGGGGCGGGGCCGTGTTCGCGTGCGCGATGGCGGCGGCACCCGCACCCCCGAACAGTGCCGCGCCCACCGCGAGCGCGCCGATCAGCGTCTTGCGTCTGGTGGTACCCATGAGCCTTGCCTCGCCTCCTGCTGATGACATCCCGGGCCGGTGTGCTCCGGATGTCCTCTCCAGGTTTGACGCGGGCACCTAAGGCCACGATGAGCGCGTCTGAGAACGCTTTCAGCTCGCCGAGGCGGCTGCCGTGTTGGCGGGGCTACGGTGTGGGCATGGGCACCCCTGCGGCTGAGGGCGGCTGGCTGAGCCGTCGGCTCGGGGTTCGGCTGCGCTCCGCCTTCGCCGCGGTGACCGTGGTGGCGGTGGTGTTGATCCTGGCCGCTGCGGTGTTCGTGGTACTGCATCAGCGGTCGATGACCGACCGGGTCGACGCCGCTGCGCTGGCCCGTGCCGAGGTGGTCGCCGGCCGGGTGACGGTCGGCGACCGGGCGGGGCTGGACCGGTTGCTGCGGTCGCGGCCGGGTGACGAAACCGTGGTCCAGGTGCTGGGACCGGGCGGGACCGTGGTTGCCGGGTCATCGGAAGTGGAGGGCGAGGGACCGCTGTCGTCGCTGCGTCCGGTGCCCGGCGCCGTGCAGCGGGAGGACCGCCGGCTGCCGGTGGCCGACGAGGACCCGTTCCGGGTCGTCGCCATCGGCGTCACGAGCCCCGCCGGACCCGGCGTGCTGCTGGTCGGGCAGTCGCTGCGGCCGGTCCGCGACGCAGTCGCGACGGAGGTCGCGTTGTTGGCGGTCGGGTTGCCGTTGGTCCTGCTGCTGGTCGGTGCCGCGACGGCGTTGTTCGTCGGGCGTTCGCTGCGGGCCGTGGAGGCGGTCCGCGCGCGGGTCGCCGTGATCAGCGCCCGGCAGCTCCACGAACGGGTACCGGTGCCGAAGGGCGAGGACGAAGTTCGCCGTCTCGCCCAGACCATGAACGCGATGCTCGACCGGCTCGAGACGTCCGCCGCCGCGCAGCGCCGCTTCGTCGCCGACGCCAGCCACGAGCTACGCAGCCCACTCTCGACCCTGCAGGTCGGCCTGGAACTGCTAGCGGCCCGGCTGCGCAGCGAAGGGCCTGCGGACGGGCCCGCGAGCGTCGCGATACTGCAGGGCGAGACCGGCCGGATCGGCCACATCGTCGCCGACCTGCTGCTGCTGGCCCGGGTCGACGAACGCGGCCTCGCCCCGCGATCCGAGGATGTCGACCTCGACG
>NZ_BAABAT010000098.1:0-12738 GCF_039537565.1 Dactylosporangium darangshiense | reverse complement strand
CTCATCGACCTCATCATCATGACCATCCCGGGGATCTCCTGATGCGCCTACCCAGCTGGCTCGCCCAGCACCTCGCCGCCCTGCGCGCCCTCGTCGCCCTGACGATCGTGCTCGGCCTGGCCTACCCGCTGCTCATGGTCGCAGTCGCCCGCATACCGGGCCTGTCCGGCAATGCTGACGGCTCCCTCATCGCCGGCGGGAAGGGCAGCTCCCTGATCGGCCAGTCGTTCACCGACCAGGACGGCAACGCCCTGAAGCAGTACTTCCAGTCGCGGCCCTCCGCGGCCGGCGACGGCTACGACCCGACGTCGACCTCGGCCAGCAACCTCGGCCCGGAGAACGTCGTCGACACGCTGCCCGACCCGAGCGTCAAGGACGACGAGGGCAAGCAGAGCCTGCTGACCCAGGTCTGCGCCCGCAGCAAGGCCGTCGGCGAGCTCGAGGGCGTCGACGGGTCGCGGCCCTACTGCACGCCGGACGGCGTGGGCGCGGTCCTGGCGGTGTACCACCGCGACGGCGCCACCGGCCCGGTGACCCGCGCCGTCAGCCTCAACGAGGCGTGCCCGGCCACCCCGTTCGTCGCCACGTGGGAGGGCGTCGACGTCGAGTGCGCAAAGTTCGGCGAGGACTACTCCGGCGGCGTCGTCACGCCGGTGCGCGGCAACGCGCCCGCCGACCCGGCGGTGCCGGCCGACGCGGTGACCGCCAGCGGCAGCGGCCTCGACCCGCAGATCAGCGTCTCGTACGCCAAGCTGCAGGCCGGCAGGGTCGCCGCCGCCCGCGGCATGTCGACCGGTGACGTCGACCGGCTCATCGACGAGCACACCGCCGGCCGGACCCTCGGGTTCATCGGAGAGCCGGGCGTGAACGTCCTGGAGCTGAACCTGGCGCTGGACGCCGGCCACCCCGTTCGCGGCTGACCCGACCGCCCGGCCCGCCGCCATCCCCCCTCGGCGGCGGGCCGGGCCCTCCGACCTGGAGCACGGATGACACGAGGACAGTTGCGGGTGTACCTGGGCGCGGCGCCCGGCGTCGGCAAGACCTACAAGATGCTCGAGGAGGGGCGCCGGCGGCTCGAGCGCGGCACCGACGTGGTCGTCGGGTTCGTCGAGACGCACGGCCGCCCCTTCACCGAGGCGATGCTCGAGGGCCTCGAAACGGTGCCCCGCCGGAACGTGCAGTACCGGGGGAGCGGCTTCACCGAGCTCGACCTCGACGCGATCCTCGCCCGCCGGCCCGAGATCGCGCTCGTGGACGAGCTCGCGCACACCAACGTGCCCGGCGGCGAGCACGCGAAACGGTGGCAGGACGTCGAGGTCCTGCTGGGGGCCGGGATCGACGTGCTGACCACGGTGAACGTGCAGCACCTGGAGTCGCTCAACGACGTCGTCGAGTCCATCACGGGGGTACCACAGCGCGAAACCGTCCCCGACGCCGTCGTGCGCCGCGCGGAGCAGATCGAGCTCGTCGACATGACCCCGGAGGCCCTGCGCCGCCGCATGGCACACGGCAACATCTACAAGCCCGAGAAGATCGACGCCGCACTCGGCAACTACTTCCGGGTCGGCAACCTCACCGCCCTGCGCGAGCTCGCCCTGCTCTGGCTCGCCGACAAGGTCGACGAGCAGCTGGACCGGTACCGGGCCGACCACGCCATCGACAAGACCTGGGAGGCCCGCGAACGCGTCGTCGTGGCGCTCACCGGCGGCCCCGAGGGCGACACCCTCGTGCGCCGCGCCGCCCGGATCGCCGCCCGCACCAAGGGCGCCGACGTCCTCGCCGTGCACATCGTGCGCGGCGACGGCCTCGTGAACGCCGACCCGGCGAACCTGACCCGGCAGCGGCTGCTGGTCGAGTCCCTCGGTGGCACCTACCACCAGGTCCTCGGCGGCGACGTGCCCCGCGCCCTGCTCGACTTCGCCCGCGGCGTCAACGCCACCCAGCTCGTCCTCGGCGCCAGCCGCCGCGGCCGCCTCGCCCAGATCCTCTCGCCCGGCGTCGGCGTCACCACCACCGCCGAGTCCGGCTCGATCGACGTGCACCTCGTCACCCACGACCAGGTGCGCCGGTTCTCGTGGCGGCGGGCCGGCACGCCGGGCGGGCTCGACCTGCGCCGCCGGCTGTTCGGCTTCGCCATCGCCCTCATCGGCTTGCCCGCCCTCACCTCGGCCCTGGACGCCCTGCGGGGCGAGATGGCGCTGCCCAGCGACATCCTCGCCTACCTCGTCCTGGCCGTCGCCGCCGCGCTCGTCGGCGGCCTCATCCCCGCGCTGATCTGCGCCGTCGGCGGCTTCCTGCTGCTCAACTGGTACTTCACGCCGCCGCTGTACCAGTTCTCGATCGCCGAGCGCGAGAACGTCTTCGCGCTCGTGGCCTTCGTGTTCGTCGCCGTCGCCGTGGCCAGCGTCGTGGACCGGGCCGCCCGCCGGGCCCGCGACGCCGCGATCGCCTCCGCGGAGGCGCAGACGCTGTCGACCCTCGCCGGCAGCGTCCTGCACGGCGACAACCCCCTCGAGGCGCTCCTCGAACGGGTCCGCGAGTCCTTCGGCCTCACGAGCGTCACGCTGCTGGAGCGCGACGACCCGCGGGAGGCGTGGTCCATCGCCGCCACCGTCGGCGGACCGCCGTGCACGGCGCCGTCCGAGGGCGAGGCCGAGGTGCCCGTCGAGGAGAACGTGTCGCTGGTCCTGCGCGGCCACCCGCTGCCCGCCGAGGCCCGCCGGCTCGTCGAGGCCTTCGCCGCGCACGCCGCCATCGCGCTGCGCCAGCGCCGCCTCGCCGCACGGGCCGCCGAGGCCGGCACCCTCGCCGAGGTCGACCGGCTGCGCACCGCGCTGCTGTCGGCCGTCAGCCACGACCTGCGCACCCCGCTCGCCTCCGCCAAGGCGGCCGTCGGCAGCCTGCGCAGCCACGACGTCGCGTTCTCGCCCGCCGACACCGACGAGCTCCTCGCGACCGCCGAGGAGTCCCTCGACAAGCTCACCCGCCTCGTGGAGAACCTCCTCGACATGTCCCGCCTGCAGGCCGGCGCCCTGGCGATGACGCTGCAGCCGGTCAGCGTCGCCGAGGCCGTGCCGCGGGCCATCGACGACCTCGGCCCGCCGGCCGCCGGCGTGCGCCTCAGCATCCCCGACGACCTGCCCGAGGTCTACGCCGACCCGGCGCTGCTGGAGCGCGTGCTCGTCAACGTCCTGGCCAACGCCGTGCGGTACAGCCCGCCCGGCAACCCGCCGATGATCGGCATCAGCGAGCACGCCGGCCTGGTCGACATCCGCGTCATCGACCACGGCCCCGGCATCCCCGCCGCCGACCGCGAGCGGGTGTTCCAGCCCTTCCAGCGCCTCGGCGACCGCGACAACGCCACCGGCGTCGGCCTCGGCCTCGCCCTGTCCCGCGGCCTCGCCGAGGCGATGGGCGGCAACCTGCAGCCGGAGCACACGCCCGGCGGCGGGCTCACCATGACCCTGACCCTGCCGGTGTACCCGGATGTCAGGCACGCCGGAAAGGCGGAACTGTGAACCGCACCCGCGTCCTCATCGTCGACGACGAGCCGCAGCTGCTGCGCGCGCTGCGGATCAACCTGCAGGCCCGCGAGTACGACGTGGTGACCGCCGGCGACGGCACCACCGCGCTGCGGGCCGCCGCCGACCAGCACCCCGACGTGGTCGTGCTCGACCTCGGCCTGCCCGACATCGACGGCCTCGACGTGCTGCGCTCCCTGCGCGCCTGGACGCCGGTCCCGGTCGTCGTGCTGTCCGGCCGGCTCGGCAGCACCGAGAAGGTCGCCGCCCTCGACGCCGGCGCCGACGACTACGTCACCAAGCCCTTCAACGTCGACGAGCTGCTCGCCCGCCTGCGCGCGGTGTCGCGCCGCCGCCCCGAGCCCGAGGCGACGCCCGCCGTGACGATCGGGGAGTACGAGGTCGACGTCGTCGCCCGCGATGTGCGCCGCGCCGACGGCACGGGGGAGCGGCTGCACCTGACCCGCACCGAGTGGCGGATGCTGGAGCTGCTGGTGCGCAATCCCGGCCGGCTCGTCGGGCATCGCGACCTGCTGCGGCACGTGTGGGGCCCGACGTACGTCGAGGAGAACCACTACCTGCGCCAGTACATGGCCCAGCTGCGGCGCAAGCTGGAGACCGACCCGGCGCGGCCGCGGCACCTGCTGACGGAGCCGGCGATGGGGTACCGCTTCCAGCCCTGAGCGGTCACCAGGTGTGCACCACGGGGCGGCGCGCCGGGTCCGGTTCGGCCCGGTGCAGCAGGGCGCGCAGCCGCGGCACCGACATGACCGCCGGGTCGGCGAGGCCGGCCAGCTCCGCGAGGGGGTGCCGCTCGGGCCAGGCGCACGACAGCCGCGGTACCACATCCGTGTGATCGCGGGCGGCGAGCAGCACGGCGGCCACGGCGGCCGGCACGTCGCGGCCCGCGGCCCGCAACAGCCGCCGCCCGTCCTTGACCTCGCCGAGCACGTGCCCGGCCGGCACGCCGGCAGCCGGCTCCGGGTCCACCACGAGCCGCAGCGCCCGGCCGAGCACCGGATGCGACCGCGCCGCCGCCTCGTCCTGCAGCACGATCCACAGCAGGCGGGCCTCGGCGGCCTCGTCGAGCAGCAGCCGGGCGGCGATGGACAGGCGGGCGCGGAACGGCACGGTCGAAGGCACGCACCGCACTGTGCCACCGGCGGCCCCGGGCGCCCAGCCGCCCTGACGAAATCTTTACGCCACAACGGTTTCGGCGTAGAGATTGCGTCAGGACACCTTGGCGAGCCGCCCGGGCGGTGCCAGCGTTGCCGTCATGACGCTCACCGAAATCCTCCCCACGCTGCGCTCCTCGCTGCCGGCCCATCTCGAGGCCGGCGTCTGGCCGGTGACGGCCCGCTGGGGCGACGGTGGCGACCTGCAGGTGGGCGGGGTGAGCCTCGCAGCCGTCGCGGCCGAGCACGGCACGCCCGCCTTCGTCGTCGACGAGGCCGACGTCCGCGGCCGCTGCCGCGACTACGCCGCCGCGTTCGGCGCCGCCGACGTCGCCTACACCGGCAAGGCGCTGCTCAGCATCGACGTCGCCCGCTGGGTAGCCGCCGAGGGCCTCGGCCTCTACGCGGGCTCCGCCGGCGAGGTCCGCGTCGCCGCCCTGGCCGGCTTCGACATGAGCCGCGTGGTGCTCTACGGCAGCGCGAAGACCCCCGAGGACCTCGACACCGCGTACGCCGCCGGCGTCGGCACCGTCGTCGTGGAGTCGCTGGGCGAGATCGCCCGCATCGCCGCGACCGCGCCCGCCGGCCAGCGCGTGCTGGTGCGCGTCCTCGCGGGCCCCGAACCGGCCGGCGGCCACGACCGCCGCTTCGGCCTGCGGGTCGCCGGCGGGGAGGCCGCGGCCGCGGTCGCGCGCATCGCCGCCCAGCCCGGCCTGCGCCTGGCCGGCTTCGACTGCTCGATCGGCCATCAGCTCAACCGCTTCAGCCTGTACGAGCAGGAGATCCGCCGGCTGTGCGCGTTCGCCGCCGAGATGCGCCGCGCGCACGGCATCGAGCCCGAGCAGATCAACCTCGGCGGCGGCCACGCCGTCGCCTACCGCCCGGCCGAGCTCGGCCTGGCCCTGGAGGCGTTCGCCACCCGGATGCGCGGCGTGCTGCGCCTGGAGGCCGGCCGGCACGGCATGCCCGCGCCGCGCCTCACCGTCTCGCCCGGCCGCGCCGTCGTGGCCAGGGCCGGCGTCACCGTCTACCGGGTCCTCGCCGTGACCCGGACCCCCGACGGCGACCGCCTCGTCGCCGTCGACGGCGGCATGTCCGACTGCCCGGCCACCGCCCTGTGCGGCAGCCGCCACAGCGCCGTCCTCGTCGGCCGCGCCGGCCGCGCGATCGCCGGCCCCGCGGTCGTCGTCGGCCGGCACAACGACGCCGACGACGTGGTGGTCCCCGACGCGGAGCTGCCCGCCGACGTGCACCCCGGCGACCTGCTCGCCGTGGCCGGCACCGGCGCCTACCACCACGCCCGCGCCACCAACTTCCACCTCGTCGCCCGCCCCGCCCTCGTCGCCGTCGCCGACGGCCGCGCCCGGGCCCTGGTCCGCCGGGAGTCCCTCGATGACGTCCTCGCCCGCGACCTGGGCCGGTGACGTGCAGGCGGTCGTGCTGGTGCGCACCGTCGACCCGGGGGCCGCGCGGCTGCAACGGCTGCTGCGGCGCGTGCCGGGCGTCAGCGCGGCCTGGTACCTCGCCGGCGACGCCGACCTGCTGCTGCTCGTGTCCTGTCAAGGCCTGCCGGAGCTGCGCCGGCTGATCACCCGGCTGCGCATCGAGGGCGGCGCCACCGCCACTACCACGCACCTGGTCCTGCGCCGCCTCGACGCCGGCGCCGACCAGGCGAGCTGAGCCGCCCGCCGGCTGGGAAGAGGACGTCATGGCAATGCAGACCGAACGGTTCGACCGGCTCGACGGCCTGGCCGCCGCCGTCGACCGGCTGGGCGCCGACGAGACCCGCACGGCCCGCGAGTTCGCCGTCGCCCGCGCGAAGATCGCCGCGCATGGCCTGCCGGCCCCGTCCCGGGCCGCCCCGGTGCTGCGGGCCAGGCTGCGGCAGGTCGCCGCGCTGGCCCGCCGCGGGCAGTGGCCGCGCGCCGCGGCCGACCTCGCGGCGGTGGAGGAGGCGTTGTCCGTCGCCCGGCGGCGCGCGGACGGCCTGTACGAGATCGCCGCCGGGCTGCTGCACCGGCGCGACGAGCTGCGGGACAGGCTCGAGGCGTACCGCAGGAAGGCCGCCGCGGCCGGGCTCGCCGGGGACGGCGGCCTCGCGGAGGACCACGAGCGCGCCCGGCGGCTGTTGTACACCGCGCCGTGCGACCTGCGCGCGAGCGCCCGCGCCGTGCACGCCTACCGGCTGGCGCTGGCCGCCCGGCTCGAGGCGCGACGGTAAACGCTGCATGACGCTCTCGCTGCGGCGCGCCGAGCCGCCCGCAGTGGCGATTGCTGGAAGGTGACACATGTTCCCGATCCGGGAAGCGAAGCGGCCCGCGGCCGCGCCGGCGCCGGTCGAGGCGCGCTGCGACGACGACGCCGTGGTGGACTGCGCGCTCTACGTCGACGGCGTGCGCCAGCCCGCCGGTCCCTGCCTCGCGGACCTGCTCGCCGCGGCGGAGGCGACGCCGTCGGGGTTCGTGTGGATCGGGCTGCACGAGCCGAGCCCGGCGAAGATGGCCGAGGTGGCCAAGGTGTTCGACCTGCACCCCCTGGCGGTCGAGGACGCCCTCTCGGCGGACCAGCGGCCGAAGCTGGAGCGCTACGAGGAGACCGCGTTCCTCGTCGTGCGCGCCGCCCGCTACGTCGAGCACACCGAGGTGACCGAGACCAGCGAGGTGCTCGAGACCGGCTCGGTGCGCATGTTCGTCGGTGCGCGGTTCGTCGTCACCGTCCGGCACGGCACCGTCGGCGGGCTGCGGGCCGTGCGCGCCGACCTGGAGGCGAACCGGGCGCTGCTGGCACAGGGCCCGTGGGCGGCCGTGCACGCCATCTGCGACCGCATCGTCGACGTGTACCTCGACATCGCCGCCGCGTTCCAGCGCGACCTCGACGCCGTCGAGGCGCGCGTGCTGCGCCGCGAGGCGAGCGCCGGGATCGGCCAGATCTACCAGCTCAAGCGGGAGCTGGTCGAGTTCCGGGCCGCGGTGCTGCCGCTGCAGCAGCCCCTGGCCACGATCCTCGACGGGCGCACGGTCAAGCTCACCAAGGAGGTCCGCCGGTACTTCCGCGACGTCGCCGACCACAACACGCGCGTGGCCGACCGCGTCGGCGGCTTCGACGACCTGCTCAACTCCATGCTGCAGGCCCGCCTCGCGCAGGTCACCGTCGACCAGAACAACGACATGCGCAAGATCGCCTCCTGGGCGGCGCTCGCCGCGCTGCAGACCGCGTTCGCCGGCGTCTACGGCATGAACTTCAAGTACATGCCCGAGCTGCAGTGGCGCTACGGCTACCCCGCCCTGCTGCTCGTCATGCTGCTGACGTCGGCGTTGCTGTACCGCCGCCTGCGCCGCTCGGGCTGGCTCTGACCCGCGGGTGGCGGCTCAGGTGGGCGCGGAAGCACTGCAGGTCCTCGAGCGGCAGGGGCGCCAGTTCGCGCAGCAGCCGGACGTGGCGGTTGTCGACAGGGCGCTCGTCGTCCGCGCGTATTTCCGGCGTGACCTCGTCCGCGCGGCCGGCGATCGCGAGGAAGTCGCCGCGGCGCAGGCCGAGCGCATCGCCGATCTCGCCCAGCACGAGGGTCGAGACGACGGCGGCGGGGTTGCCCCGGATGCCCTCGTACATGACCCGGCGTACCGTCGACACCGCCAGACCGGCGTCGGCGGCCACCCATTCGTAGGGCATGTTGCGCACGAGCATCAGGCGCTGCACAACGCCGCCGACCGTCACCGGCGCCAGCGGCGGCAACGGGTCGGGCGCCGGTCGGCCGGGGTCGGCCAGCCCGCGCGCGAAGCGGCAGAGCTCCTCGAACTCCGCTCGGCTGCGGCCCCAGGCCTCGTGCCTGATCTCGACGAGGAGCTTGTCGGCGCCCGTCGCACCCGGCCGGTAGCGCCCCGGGAGCTCGCCGCCGGCGATGGCGAACCTGTCGGCCGGGTGCAGGTCCAGCTCCTCCGCGCTCGTGCCGCGATACGCGCACAACCGCTCCAGCGGCGTCGAATCCATGCCGCCCAACCTATCCGGGCGGGGCGAGCAGGTCGGCGATGCGGGCGATGCCGGAGCGGATGGCGGGCTCGTTGAGGTCGCCGAAGCCGAGGACGAGGGCCGGACGGCCGATGCTGCCCGGGATTCGGTACCGCATGAGCCCGTGCAGCAGCACCGAGCGCCCGGCGGCCTCGGCCACCACCGCGGCCTCGTCGGCGCCGCCGGGCAGTTCGGCGAGGGCGTGGAACCCGGCGTCGAGCCCGGTCAGGCGCAGGTGCGGCGCGTGGCGGCCCAGCGCGTCGGTGAGCGCGGCCCGCTTGGCGGCGTAGGCGCGGCGCATGCGGCGCAGGTGCGCGTCGTACCGCCCGGACTCCACCAGGCGGGCGAGCGCCAGCTGGTCCAGGCCGGGGCTGCCGCGGTCGCTGCGGTGCTTCTCCTCGGCGATCGCGGCCGCGAGGCGGGGCGGTGCGAGGAGCCAGCCGAGGCGCAGCGTCGGGCCGAGGGACTTGCTGACCGAGCCGATGAGCACGACACGGTCCGGTGCGAGCCCCTGCAGCGACCCGACCGGCCGCCGGTCGTAGCGGAACTCGGAGTCGTAGTCGTCCTCGATCACCACGCCGCCGCGCTCGTCGGCCCAGCGCAGCAGCTCCTGGCGGCGCTCGGGGGCCAGCGCGACGCCGGTCGGGGTCTGGTGCGCCGGGGTCAGGATCGCCGCCGTGGCACCGGACGCGGCGAGGGCCTCGACGACGAGGCCGTGCTCGTCGACCGGCACCGGCACGGGTCGCAGCCCCGCCCGGCACACCTGTCGGGCCAGCTCGCGGTGGCCGGGGTCCTCGACGGCCACGGCCGTGTCGCCGCGCTCCCGCAGCGCGCGCAGCGCGAGCCCGAGGCCCTGCGTGAAGCCGCCGCAGACGACGACGTCGCGCTCCTCGACGCAGGCGGCCCGCACCCGCCGCGCGTACGCGGCCAGCACCGCCCGCAGCCGCGGCGCGCCGGCCGGGTCCCCGTAGCCGATGTCGGCGCGCGACGCGGTCCGGGCCGCCTCGCCGCAGGCCCACAGCCAGTCCCGCATCGGGAAGCTGCCGAGATCCGGCCGGCCGGGCGAGAAGTCGATCGCCGGGCCCGACGGCGGCCCGGGCGCGGGCGGCGCGGCGGCGGCCGGCCGCGCGGCGAGGGCCACCCGGGTGGCTCCGCCGGGCGTCGCCGCCAGGTACCCCTCCGCCGCCAGCTGCTCGTAGCTGCCCTGCACCAGCCCGCGCGACAGCCCGAGGTCGGCGGCGAGGCGCCGCGACGACGGCAGCCGCTCGCCGGCCCGCAGCCGCCCGGACCGGATCGCCGCGCGCAGCGTCGCCTGCACCTGCGCGCCGAGCGTCCCGCGCGAGCCCCGGTCGAGCTGCAGCAGGATCTCCGGCGTCAGACCGGACCACTCGACCGCCATGGAACTGGACCTTAACGGTGGGCCGGTCGCCGCCGTACGTTCGGGGTGATCGACACAACGATGGGGGAGACAGCGTGATTCGGTGGCACTTCACCATGTCCCTGGACGGGTTCGTGGCCGGACCCGAGCACTCGATGGACTGGATGACCGGGTTCACGGTCCGGCCGGGACTGGTCGACGAGTACGTCGGGAGCACCGGCGCGATCCTCGGCGGCCGCCGGGGCTGGGACGCACCGGGCGACCGCCGCCCGTACGGCGGCATGTGGAAGGGCCCGATCTTGGTGCTCACGCACCATCCGCACGACGCCGAGCCCGCCGACGGCGTGACGTTCCTCGACTGCGACGTCGCCGAGGCCGCCCGCATCGCCCACGCGGCCGCCGGCGACAAATATCTCGAGGTGCACTCGCCGACCATCGGCCGCCGGCTCCTCGAGCTCGGCATGCTCGACGAGATCGACCTGCACATCGCCCCGATCCTGCTCGGCGACGGCATCCGCCTCTTCGACAACCCGGGCGGCGCGCCGGTCCGCCTGCACCGCCTCGGCGACGGCGACCCGCTCGCCGCGCTCAGCGTGCGCTACCGCCCCGCCGGAGGCTGACCTCGATCCGACAGCCCGGCCCGTCGGTGTGCGTACAACGACGCGGTCGGGCCGGCGCGTCCGAGGCACGGTGTAGACCTCTACAGCTTTCGATGCTCAAGGGGTACACCATGATGAAACGACGAAACCGCTGGCTGGTCCGGGCCGTGGTGTGCCTGGCGGCCATCGCGTCCGGGCTCGTTCTCGCGCCGCAGGCGGCGCCCGCCTACACCCTGCAGACCTTCAACGGCGCGTGCAACGGCCCCGGCCAGGACCCGCTCAAGTTCGGCAAGGGCACGGTGAACGTGGTGCTGCACTACGGCGAGTCGAAGGCGCTGTTCTTCGACATCCTGAAGATCCTCGCCGTGATGCGCGACGTGCACGACCAGATCAACCAGATGGGCGGCAGCAGCGTCCACATCGGCTCGGTCACGGCGACCACGGACCCGTTCACGTTCGGCACGCCGTTCTCCGACACCACGCCGACCATCCACGTCGGCTTCGCACCGAGCCTGGCCGACCCGTCGTTCGACGGCGAGGGCTCGCCGCTGAAGCCCGCCAACTCGTGCACGTACACCGAGGCCCACGTCGCGTTCCTGGACTTCGACACCCACCGCTGGACGTTCGGCGACCCGGCCGACTTCTGGCTGGCCGGGGCGAGCGACACGGCCACCGCCGTGTGCAAGCCGCCGACGCCGCCGGGCACGCCCAACTGCGCGACGGTCAACCCGACCTACTTCCAGCCGGTGTACCTGCACGAGCTGCTGCACGCCTTCGGCCTCGCGCACAGCGACAGCACCTTCTCCTTCATGAACTACGGCGATCGCCCCTGGGCGAACCGGCCCGCCGGCGACAAGATCCGCCCGCTGCCCGACGACCTGCGGGCCATGCGGTACCTGTACCCGGACACCTCGAACGACCGGTACGAGATCGGCGTGCTGGACAACTGGGACGACGACTCGACCCTGTCGAGCATCGCACCGAAGGCGGCCTACGCCAGGCCGCTGTGCGCACCGAGCCTCGGCACGGACTTCGACAGCGCACCCGGGCACCGCTTCGCGTACTACCCGTGCGGCACCGGCGGCCCCAACGCCGGCTCGATCGTCGCGTGCGAGGGCGACAGCCTCAAGACCCGCTTCGCGCTGGTGAACTACGGCACCGGCGACGTCGAGGGGACCGTGTCGCTGTACTTCTCCACCGACAGCACCTTCGACCTGGGCTCCGACATCTACGCGGGCGACCTCGACACCTCGCTCGTCGCCGCCGGCTCCAAGCTGCACTCGCGGGCCTGGAAGGTGCCGGCACTGACCTCCGGCACGAAGTACTACACCATCCTCTACGTGACGATGTGGAAGCCGGCGGCCACGGGCGCCGCCGTCGACCCCGCCACGATGAGCTCCGACTGGATCCCCCTGCGCGGCACCATCGAGGGCTGCTAGGAATAGGTGGTGCCCCTGAGCTCGGGGCACCACCTATCAGCAACTGATGGTCACTACACTCGCGCAGGTGCCGCTCGATCGCGCCCCCATCTCGCGCCCGAGCGTGCGGGTACTGCTCATCGACGACGCCGACCGGTTGCTGCTGTTCTCGGCAGGTGAGCGCGCCGACGGAACCCTTCGCTGGTTCACGGCCGGCGGCGGCGTGCACCCCGGTGAGAGCCATGAGCAGGCGGCACTGCGGGAGATTCGCGAGGAGACCGGCCTCACCGACGTAACGCTGAGCCGGGAGGTGTGGCGCGGACGACCGTGGACCACGGTCCGAAACGGCGTCACCTATGAAATCGAGCAGCGCTACTACCTAGCCCGCGTAACAGCCTTCGAGATCGACACATCCGGCTTCGAGGACTTCGAGGGGGCAACCATCACCGGCCACCGGTGGTGGACCGTCTCAGATCTGGCCGCGACGAACGACACATTGCGGCCCGCCGGGCTCCCTCAGCCCTGATCCACCGACGAGGTCTCGGTGCCCGGCCGGTCCAGCCCGATGATCTTGGACGCGGGTCAGGGCGTGTGGGAGTGACCGGCCGGGTTGCCGGTGCGCTCGATGGTCGAGGGAAGTCT
>NZ_BAABAT010000097.1:0-13150 GCF_039537565.1 Dactylosporangium darangshiense | reverse complement strand
CCGGGTGTGGTGGCGCCGGTGGTGGTGCCGGTGGATCGGGGTGTGCGGTTGCCGTTGTCGTTTGCGCAGCAGCGGTTGTGGTTCCTGGCGCAGCTGGAGCCCGACTCGATCGAGTACAACATGCCGACCGCCATTCCCCTCGAAGGCGACCTGGACGTCGAGGCGCTGGCGGCCGCGTTGGGTGGCTTGGTGGCGCGGCACGAGGTGCTGCGGACGCGGCTGGTGGCCGGTGCGGACGGCGTGCCGTACCAGGTGATCGATCCGGCGCCGGAGCGGTTCGAGCTGCCGGTGGTGGATGTGTCCGAGGTGGGGGCTTGGCTGGCGTCCGATGGTCGGGTGCCGTTCGATCTGGCGGCCGGTCCGTTGTTCCGGGCGACGCTGCTGCGGGTGGCGGCGGACGCGCACGTGCTGGCGTTGGCGATGCATCACGTGGTCGGCGACGAGTGGTCGAGCGGGATTCTCCGCGACGAGCTGGCCGCGTTGTATGCGGGTGCGGAGCTTCCGGCGTTGCCGGTGCAGTACGCGGACTATGCGGTGTGGCAGCGGCAGTGGATGTCGGGCGAGGTCTTGGAGGGCCAGCTCGGGTTCTGGCGGGAGGCGCTGGCGGGTGCGCCGGTGCTGGAGCTGCCGACGGACCGGCCGCGCCCGCCGGTGCGCTCCACCGAGGGTGCCGTGCTCGAGTTCGCCATCCCGGCCGGCGTGGCGGACGGTCTGCGGCGGGTGGCTCGCGACGCGGGCGTGTCGATGTTCATGACGTTGCTGGGCGCCTTCACGACGCTGCTGCACCGGTACTGCGGCCAGGACGACATCGTGGTCGGCACGCCGATCGCGAACCGGAACCGGGCCGAGGTCGAGGGCCTGATCGGCTTCTTCGTCAACACCCTTGTCCTGCGCACGGATCTGTCCGGCGACCCGACGTTCGGCGAGCTGTTGGGCCGGGTCCGGTCGCGGACGCTGGCCGCGTACGCCCACCAGGACCTCCCGTTCGAGCAGCTCGTCGACGAGCTCGGCGTGGACCGCGACCGTTCCCGCACGCCGCTGTTCCAGGTCATGTTCAACTACGTTGCCGCCGACACCGAGGACCCGATCGCCGAGGGCGTCACGCCGCCGCGGGCGGTGCCGGCGCTGTTCGACCTGACGCTCTCCCTGGGGGAGCGGGCGGGCGGGCTGGGCGGCGCCGTCGAGTACTCCACCGCCCTGTTCGACGCCTCGACTGTGCGGCGGCTGGTCGGGCACCTCACGACCCTGCTACGGGCGATCGCGACCCGGGCCGATGACCGGCTGTCCACGCTGCCCGTGCTGACCGCGGCGGAACTCGAGACGGTGCGAACCTGGGCCGGCGACGCCGTCGCGCCGCCGTCCCGGGGCGGGATCCACGACCGCATCGCCGAGCGCGCCTCCCTGGCGCCCGCGCGGACCGCTGTCGACGCCGGCGGCGCGGCGCTGACGTACGGCGAGCTCGAGGAGCGGGCCGACCGGCTGGCCCACCACCTGCGCGACCTCGGCGTGGGCCCCGAGTCGGTGGTCGGGCTGTGCCTCGCGCGCGGCATCGACGTCGTCGTGGCCGTCCTGGCGGTGTGGAAGGCCGGCGGGGCATACCTGCCGCTGGACCCCGCCTATCCGGCCGAGCGGCTGGAGTACATGATGGCCGACGGCGGCGCCGAGGTGCTGATCGGCCACCGCGCGGTCGCGCCGGCCCCGCCCGGCGGCGCCGTGACGGTGTGGCTCGACGACCCGGCCACCGCGGCCCGGATCGCCGCCCGCCCGGCCGGAACCCCGGCGGTGACCGTGGAGACCGACGGCCTCGCCGCCGTGATCTACACGTCCGGCTCCACCGGCCGGCCGAAGGCGAGCCTCATCGCGCACGGGTCGCTGCTGGCGTTGTACGCCGGCTGGTCCCGGGCCCACTTCCCCGACGGCGCCGGCTACCGGTGGCTGTCGCTGGCCAACACCAGCTTCGACGTGTTCACCGGCGACCTCGTGCGGGCGCTGTGCTCCGGCGGCACGCTCGTCCTCGGCGACCCCGGCGCCCAGCTCGAGCCGGCCGGGTTCGCCCGGCTGCTGCGCGAGCGGCGGATCGAGGCGCTCGAATGCGCGCCGCGGTACGTCGACGACCTCACCGAGCACCTGGCGGCCGCCGCAACTGCGCTCCACGCGCTGCGGCTGCTGGTCGTCACGACCGACGTGTGGCGGGCCCCGTCGGCGCGCCGGACCCGCCGGGTGCTCGGCCCGGACGTGCGGCTGCTGACCGCGTACGGCGTCACCGAGGCGACGATCGACTCGACCTACGGCGACCCGGCCGGCGCCGGCGCGGCAGACGGGCCGGCGCCGATCGGCGGACCGCTGCCCGGAACCCGGCTCCACCTGCTCGACCGGTGGCTGAACCCGGTCCCGGCGGGCGTGACCGGCGAGCTGTACATCGGCGGACCCGGCGTCACCCGCGGCTATGGCGGGCGACCGGAACTCACCGCCGAACGGTTCGTGGCCGATCCGTTCAGGGCCGACGGATCCCGTTTGTACCGCACCGGCGACCGCGCCCGCTGGCGGCCGGACGGCCAGCTCGAATTCCTCGGCCGGGCCGACGCGCAGGTGAAGGTCCGCGGTTTCCGGGTCGAGCCCGGCGAGATCGAGGCCGCCCTGAGCGCCCATCCCGGGGTCGCCGCCGCGGTCGTCGTCGCCGACGCCGGCCAGGACCGCCTGGTCGCCTACGTCGTGCCGGTCGCCGAAGTGCCGGCCGTGGAGGAGCTTCGCGCGTGGCTGCGGGCGCGGCTTCCGGAGTTCATGGTGCCGGCGGTGTTCGCGGAGCTGGCGGCGCTGCCGCTGACGCCGAACGGGAAGGTGGACCGCGCCGAGCTGGGCGGCGCCCGGCTGGAGCTGACGAGCGGGTTCGTGGAGCCTGCGGGGCCGACGCAGGAGGCGCTGGCCGGGATCTGGGCCGAGCTGCTCGGCGTGGAGCGGGTCGGCGCCGCCGATGACTTCTTCGCGCTGGGCGGGCACTCGCTGCTGGCGACCCAGGTCGTGTCACGGGTGCGGGTGGCGTTCGGGCTCGAGGTACCGGTGGCGGCGATCTTCGACGCGCCGACCGTGGCCGGGCTGGCCGCCGTGATCGACGGCGCGGCGCCCGGGGATGCGGCGCCGCCGATCGTGCCGGTGGACCGCGGCGGCCCGCTGCCGCTGTCGTTCGCGCAGCAGCGCCTGTGGTTCCTCGCCCAGCTCGACCCCGCCTCGATCGAGTACAACACGCCGACCACGATCGACCTGGCCGGTGAGGTCGACGTCGAGGCGCTGGCGGCGGCACTGGGCGGCCTCGTGGCGCGGCACGAGGTGCTGCGCACGCGGCTGGTGGCCGGCGCCGACGGCGTGCCGTACCAAGTGATCGATCCGGCGCCGGCGCGGTTCGAGCTGCCGGTGGTGGACGTGTCCGGGGAGCCGGACCCCGTCGCGGCGGCGCGGGCGTGGCTCGCGGCCGACGGCCGGGTAGCGTTCGATCTGGCGGCCGGGCCGCTGTTCCGGGCGACCCTGGTGCGGGTGGCGGCCGACGATCACGTGTTGGCGCTGGCGATGCACCATGTGGTCGGCGACGAGTGGTCGGCCGGCATCCTTCGCCACGAGCTCGGCGCGCTGTATGCCGGCCGGGAGCTTCCGGCGCTGCCGGTGCAGTACGCGGACTTCGCGGTGTGGCAGCGGCGTTGGCTCTCCGGCGAGGTGCTCGAGGGCCAGCTCGGCTACTGGCGGGAGACGCTGGCCGGGGCGCCGGTGCTGGAGCTGCCGACCGACCGGCCACGGCCGGCCCAGCGCAGCAGCGACGGGGCGGCGGTCAGCTTCGTGGTGCCGGCCGACGTCGTCGCGGGCGTGCGGGCAGTGGCCCGCGACGCCGGCGCGTCGATGTTCATGACGCTGCTGGGCGCGTTCACGGTGCTGCTGGGCCGGTACTCGGGCCAGGAGGACGTCGTGGTCGGCACGCCGATCGCGAACCGGAACCGGGCCGAGATCGAGGGCCTGATCGGCTTCTTCCTCAACACCTTGGTCCTGCGCACAGATCTGTCCGGCGACCCGACATTCGCGGAGCTGCTCGGCCGGATCCGGGAGCGGACCCTGGCCGCGTACGCCAACCAGGACCTGCCCTTCGAGCAGCTGGTCGACGCGCTGGGCGTCGACCGGGACCGCTCGCGCACGCCGCTGTTCCAGGTCCTGTTCAACTATGTCACCGACGACGGGCCGGCGCCGGACGTCGACACCGCGGACCCGACGCCGGTGCCCGTGAAGTTCGACCTGTCGGTGTCCCTGGCCGAGGTCGGCGGCGTGCTGCTCGGTTCGGTCCAGTACTCGACGGCGCTGTTCGACGACGCGCGGATGGCGCGTTTGGTCGGCCATCTGCAGCGGCTGCTGGCCGGTGTGGCGCTGGGCGTGCGCCTCTCCGAGGTGCCGGTGTTGACGTCGGTGGAGTCGGCGGATCTGGCGGTGTGGTGCGCGGGCGATCCGGTGTTGCCGTGGTCGGGTGGTGTCGGTGCGCAGATCGCTGGTTGGGCGGTGGCGGATCCGGATCGGGTGGCGGTGCGGTGCGGTGATGTGGTGCTCACGTATGGGGTGTTGCGGCGGCGGGTGTTGGGTTTGGCTGGGCGGTTGCGTGGGTTGGGTGTGGGTGCGGAGTCGTTGGTTGGTCTGTGTGTGGAGCGTGGGGTTGATGTTGTGGTGGCGGCGTTGGCGGTGTGGGAGGTCGGCGCGGGTTATGTGCCGTTGGATCCGGATCAGCCGGTGGCGCGTTTGTCGTACATCGTGGCGGATTCGGGGTTGCGGGTGCTGGTCGGTCATCGGGGTTGTGCGGAGCCGCTGGCTGGGATGGTGGCGTCGACGTTGTGGCTGGATGAGGCCGGCACTGACGTCGATGTTGTGTCGGGTTCGGTGGTGCCGGGTGGTGTGGCGTATGTGATGTATACGTCGGGTTCGACGGGTCGGCCGAAGGGTGTGGCGGTTTCGCACGGTGCGTTGGCGGCGTTTGTGGCGGCGATGTTGGCGCGGCCGGGGTTGTCGGCGGGTGATGTGGTGTTGGCGGTGACGACGTTCGGGTTCGACATTGCTGGTTTGGAGTTGTTCGGCCCGTTGACGGTTGGTGGTGGGGTGGTGGTGGCTGATCGTGCGGCGGTGCGTTCGCCGGCGTTGTTGGCGGATCTGTTGGGTGGGGTGTCGGTGATGCAGGCGACGCCGGCGACGTGGCGGATGCTTCTGGATGATGGTTGGTCGGGGCGGGCTGGGTTGCGGGTGTTGTGTGGTGGTGAGGCGTTCCCTGCCGGCCTGGCTGCGGAGCTGGTGTCGCGGGTGGGTGAGGTGTGGAACATGTACGGCCCGACGGAGACGACGGTGTGGTCGTCGTGTGACCGGGTTGTTGATGTGGTGACGTTGGGGTCGCCGATTGCGGGGACGTGTTGGTATGTGGTGGATCGGTGGGGTGGTCAGGTGCCGGTTGGGGTGCCGGGTGAGTTGTGGATTGGTGGTGCTGGTGTCGCGCGGGGCTATCAGGGGCGGCCGGGGTTGACGGCGGAGCGGTTTGTTGCGGATCCGTTTGCTGGTGATGGTGGGCGGTTGTATCGGACTGGGGATGTGGTGGTGTGGCGGGCGGATGGGCGGTTGGAGTTTGTGGGTCGGGCGGATGCGCAGGTGAAGGTGCGTGGGTTCCGGATTGAGCCGGCGGAGATTGAGGCTGTGTTGCGGGAGTGTGCGGGGGTTGCTGCGGCGGTGGTGGTGGCGGTTGATGGGCGGTTGGTGGCGTATGTGGTGTCGGATGGTGAGGCTGTGTTGTCGGTGGTGGGGTTGCGGGGGGTGGTGCGGGAGCGGTTGCCGGAGTACATGGTGCCGGCGGTGTTTGTGGAGTTGGTGTCGTTGCCGTTGAACGCGAACGGGAAGGTGGATCGGCGGGCGTTGCCGGCGCCGGATGCGTCGCGGTTGGCGTTGGTGGAGGGGTTCGTGGCTCCTGCGGGTCCCGTGCAGGAGGTGTTGGCCGGGGTTTGGGCGGAGTTGTTGGGGGTGGAGCGGGTCGGGGCGGTCGACAATTTCTTCGCGTTGGGTGGGCATTCGTTGTTGGCGACGCGGGTGGTGTCGCGGGTGCGGTCGGTGTTTGGCGTTGAGGTGCCGGTGGCGGCGGTCTTTGATGCGCCGACCGTTGCGGGTCTTGCGGGTGTGATTGAGGCGGCGGCGCCGGGTGTGGTTGTGCCGCCGATTGTGCCGGTGGAGCGCGATGCGCCGCTGCCGTTGTCGTTTGCGCAGCAGCGGTTGTGGTTCCTGGCCCAGTTGGAGCCGGACTCGGTCGAGTACAACCTGCCAGCGGCGATTCCGTTGGAGGGTGATCTGGACGTCGAGGTGCTGGCGGCCGCGCTGGGCCGGCTTGTCGCCCGGCATGAGGTGTTGCGGACGCGGCTGGTCGCCGGTGCGGATGGTGTGCCGTATCAGGTGATCGATCCGGCGCCGGAGCGGTTCGAGCTGCCGGTGGTGGATGTGTCCGGGGCGCCGGGCGGAGTGGAGGCGTGGCTGGACGCGGATGCGGCGGTGCCGTTCGATCTGGCGGCGGGGCCGTTGTTCCGGGCGACGCTGCTGCGGCTGAGCGGCGACGAGCACGTGCTGGCGTTGGCGATGCATCACGTGGTCGGCGACGAGTGGTCGGGCGGGATTCTGCAGGATGAGCTGGGCGCGTTGTACGCCGGCGCGGAGCTGCCCGCGTTGCCGGTGCAGTACGCGGACTTTGCGGTGTGGCAGCGGCGGTGGCTGTCGGGTGAGGTGCTCGATGGCCAGTTGGGGTTCTGGCGGGCGGTTCTGGCGGGTGCGCCGGTGTTGGAGTTGCCTACGGATCGGCCGCGCCCGGCGGTGCGCTCGACCGAGGGCGCGGTGATCGAGTTCGGGATCCCTGGCGCGATCGTCGACGGGCTACGGGCGGTTACCCGTGATGCCGGAACGTCGATGTTCATGACATTGTTCGGGGCGTTCGCGACGCTCCTCGGCCGGTACTCGGGCCAGGACGACATCGTCGTGGGCACGCCGATCGCGAACCGGAATCGGGCCGAGATCGAGGGCCTGATCGGCTTCTTCGTCAACACCCTCGTGCTGCGCACCGATCTGTCGGGCGATCCGACCTTTGTGGAGCTGCTGGCCCGGGTGCGGGAGCGGACCCTGGCCGCGTACGCGCACCAGGATCTCCCGTTCGAGCAGCTCGTCGACGCTCTGGACGTGGACCGGGACCGGTCGCGAACGCCGCTGTTCCAGGTCCTGTTCAACTTCGTGGCGGGTGACGGCGCCGAGACCGCGATCGAGGGCGTCTCGCAGCCGCAGGCGATGCCGGTCAAGGTCGATCTGTCGGTGTCGTTGAGCGAGGCCGGCTCGGGCCTGGTCGGCGCGGTGCAGTACAGCACGGTCTTGTTCGACGCAGAGCGGATGGTCCGGCTGGTCGGCCACTTCGTAGAGCTGCTGTCGGCGATCGTCGCGGCGCCGGACAGCCGGTTGTCGCTGGTGCCGGTCTTGACCGACGTCGAGCGCCGCGAGTTGCAGGTTTGGAATGCCTCGGCCGCGCCGGTGCCGGCGGTGGGTGCGGTGCATGAGCTGATCGCGGAGCGGGTGGCGGCGGATCCCGGCGCGGTGGCGGTGCGTTGCGGCGACGACGCTCTCACCTATGGCGAGTTGTGGGGTCGTTCGGAGCTGTTGGCGAGGCAGCTGTGTGGGCTTGGTGTGGGTCCGGAGTCGGTGGTCGGTCTGTGTCTGGACCGCGGCGTGCAGTTCGTGGTCGCGGTCCTTGCTGTGTGGCGTGCCGGTGGTGCGTATCTGCCGATGGATCCCGGCTATCCGGCCGAGCGGCTGGCGTTTATGGCCGCCGACGGTGGTGCGTCGGTGGTGTTGGGCGAGCGTCCGGTGGCGGCGGAATTGGCGGCGGCCGGTGTTGCGGTGACGTGGTTGGAGGACCTCGACGGGTCCTCGACCGCCGAGTTGCCGACGGTCACGGGCGCCGAAGCGGCGTATGTCATCTACACGTCGGGTTCGACCGGTGTGCCGAAGGGTGTGGTGGTTGGTCATCGCGGTTTGGTGAACCTGGTGACGCGGCTGGCGCCGGAGTTCGGGATGGCACCTGGCCGCGTAGTGCTGCAGTTCGCGTCGTTCGGGTTTGACGCGGCGGTGCTGGATGTGGCGGTGACGTTGTCGGGCGGTGGCACGTTGGTGATCGCGGCTGGTGTGCAGCGCTCGGAGCCGGCCCGGTTGGCGGGTCTGATCCGAGCGGAGCGGGTCCAGGTGGCCAGCGTCGTGCCGTCGCTACTGTCGCAGCTCGACCCCGAGCAGGTTCCTGGCGTTGACACGTGGGTGGTGGGTGCCGAGCGGCTCAGCGCTGACCTTGCTGGTGTGTGGGCGGGGCGTTCGCGTCTGGTGAATACGTATGGTCCGACTGAGGCGACGGTGATGAGTACTGCCGGTTTGGCGGTGGTGGATGGTTCGGCGCCGCCGATCGGGTCGGTGTTGGGCAATGTGCGGGTGCAGGTGTTGGACCGGTGTTTGCGGCCGGTTCCGGTCGGGGTGCCTGGTGAGCTGTTCATCGGCGGTATGGGTGTGGCTCGCGGGTATGCGGGCCGTTCCGAGTTGACCGCGGAGCGGTTTGTCGCGGATCCGTTCTCTGGTGATGGCGGTCGGTTGTACCGCTCTGGAGATGTGGTGCGGTGGCGCGGCGACGGTCGGCTGGAGTTTGTGGGCCGGGCGGATGCGCAGGTGAAGGTCCGTGGGTTCCGGATCGAGCCGGGTGAGATCGAGGCCGTGCTACGCGAGCACGCAGCGGTGGCCGACGCGGTTGTGATCGCCGATGGTGATGAGGCGGACCGTCGGCTGGTCGCCTACCTGGTGCCCGCGGATGCCGGTGTTGGTGTGCCTGGGGTTGAGGTGTTGCGGAGTTGGGTCGGTGCGCGGTTGCCGGAGTTCATGGTGCCGGCGGTGTTTGTGGAGCTCGCGTCGCTGCCGTTGAACGTCAACGGGAAGGTGGATCGGGCGGCGTTGCCGGCTCCGGATGCGGCTCGGTTGGATCTGGTGGAGGCGTTCGTAGCTCCTGCGGGTCCGGTGCAGGAGCTGCTGGCCGGGATCTGGGTGGAGTTGCTCGGGGTGGAGCGGGTCGGGGCCGTCGACAACTTCTTCGCGCTGGGTGGGCATTCGCTGCTGGCCACTCAGGTGGTGTCGCGGGTGCGGGCCGCGTTTGACGTTGAGGTGCCGGTGGCGGCTCTGTTCGACGCGCCGACGGTGGCCGGTCTCGCGGCGGTGATCGAGGCGGCGACGCCGGGTGCGATCGCGCCGCCGATCGTGCCGGCCGGCCGCGACGGGTTGCTGCCGTTGTCGTTCGCGCAGCAACGGCTGTGGTTCTTGGCGCAGCTGGAGCCGGACTCCGTCGAGTACAACATGCCGGCCGCCATCCCGTTGGAGGGCGACCTGGACGTCGAGGCGCTGGCGGCCGCGCTGGCTGGGCTGGTCGCCCGGCACGAGGTGTTGCGGACGCGGCTGGTGGCCGGCGTGGACGGGGTGCCGTATCAGGTGATCGACCCGGCGCCGGAGCGGTTCGAGCTGCCGGTCGTGGACGTCTCCGGGGAGTCGGATCCAGCCGCGGCGGCCGATGCGTGGCTGGCGGCGGACCGGGCGGTGCCGTTCGATCTTGCGGCCGGGCCGTTGTTCCGGGCGACGCTGGTGCGGGTGGCGGCGGGCGAGCACGTGCTGGCGCTGGCGATGCATCACGTGGTCGGCGACGAGTGGTCGGGCGGCATCCTGCAGGACGAGCTGGCCACGTTGTATGCCGGTTCGGCGCTGCCGGCGCTGCCGGTGCAGTATGCGGACTTTGCGGTGTGGCAGCGGCGGTGGCTGTCCGGTGAGGTCCTCGAAGGGCAGCTCGGCTACTGGCGGGAGGCGCTGGCCGGGGCGCCGGTGCTGGAGCTGCCGACGGATCGGCCGCGCCCGGCGGTGCGCTCGACCGAGGGCGCCGAGGTGAGGTTCGGCATCCCGGCGCACGTCGTCGATGGGCTGCGAGCCGCCGCGCGGGACTCGGGCGCGTCGATGTTCATGACGTTGTTCGGGGCGTTCGCGACGCTCCTCGGCCACTACTCGGGCCAGGATGACATCGTCGTGGGCACGCCGATCGCCAACCGGAACCGGGCCGAGATCGAGGGCCTGATCGGCTTCTTCGTCAACACCCTTGTCCTGCGCACCGACCTGTCGGGCGATCCGACCTTCGTGGAGCTGCTGGACCGGGTCCGGTCGCGGACCTTGGCCGCGTACGCCCACCAGGATCTCCCGTTCGAGCAGCTCGTCGACGAGCTGGGAGTCGTCCGGGACCGGTCGCGAACGCCGCTGTTCCAGGTGCTGTTCAACTTCGTGGCGGGTGACAGCGGCGACGTGCCGGTCGAGGGTGTGACGGCGCCGCGGGCCATGCCGGCGAAGGTCGATCTGTCGGTGTCGTTGAGCGAGGCCGGCTCGGGCCTGGTCGGCGCGGTGCAGTACAGCACGGTGCTGTTCGACGCCGAACGGATGGTCCGGCTGGTCGGCCACTTCGTGGAGCTGCTGTCCGCGGTGGCGGCGGACTCCGCCGGCCGCCTGTCGGAGCTGCCGGTGCTGACCGAGGTGGAGCGGGCGGCGTTGACGGGGTGGACGGCGCCGGTGGCGGCGCTGCCGTCGGTGAGTGGCGTCCCGGAGCTGATCGCCGAGCGGGTGGCGACGGATCCCGGCGCGGTGGCGGTGCGCTGCGGGGACGACGTGCTCTCCTACGGCGAGTTGTGGGGTCGATCAGAGCAATTGGCGCGACAGCTGCGTGGGCTCGGCGTGGGTGCCGAGTCGGTGGTAGGCCTTTGCCTGGACCGCGGCGTGGAGTTCGTGGTCGCCGTGTTGGCGGTGTGGCGTGCCGGTGGTGCGTACCTGCCGATGGATCCCGGCTACCCGGCCGAGCGGTTGGCGTTCATGGCCGCCGATGGTGGTGCCTCGGTGGTGCTGGGTGAGCGTCCGGTAGCGGCGGGGCTCGCAGCGGCCGGTGTTGCGGTGACGTGGTTGGAGGACCTCGACGGGTCCTCGACCGCCGAGTTGCCGGCGGTTACGGGCGCGGGGGCGGCGTATGTGATCTACACGTCGGGTTCGACGGGTGTGCCGAAGGGTGTGGTGGTCGGTCACCGCGGTTTGGTGAACCTGGTGACGCGGCTGGCGCCGGAGTTCGGGATGGCACCTGGCCGCGTAGTGCTGCAGTTCGCGTCGTTCGGGTTTGACGCGGCGGTGCTGGATGTGGCGGTGACGCTGTCCGGCGGTGGCACGTTGGTGATCGCCTCCGGTGTGCAGCGGTCCGAGCCGGCCCGGTTGGCGGGTCTGATCCGGGCGGAGCGGGTTGGTGTGGCCAGTGTGGTGCCGTCGCTGTTGTCGCAGCTCAACCCCGAGCAGGTTCCTGGCGTCGATACCTGGGTCGTCGGGGCGGAGCGGCTCAGCGCCGGCCTTGCGGGGAAGTGGGCGGGGCGTTCGCGCCTGGTGAATACGTATGGTCCGACCGAGGCGACGGTGATGAGCACGGCTGGTGTGACCGTGCTGGACGGCTCGGCGCCGCCGATCGGATCGGTGCTGGGCAACGTGCGGGTGCAGGTGCTGGACCGGTACTTGCGGCCGGTCCCGGTCGGCGTACCCGGCGAGCTGTTCATCGGCGGCATGGGTGTGGCTCGCGGGTATGCGGGCCGGGCGGAGCTGACCGCGGAGCGGTTCGTCGCGGATCCGTTCTCCGGCGACGGCGGACGGTTGTACCGCTCCGGGGACGTGGTGCGGTGGCTCGGCGACGGCCGGCTGGAGTTTGTGGGCCGGGCCGACGCGCAGGTGAAGGTCCGCGGGTTCCGGATCGAGCCGGGCGAGATCGAGGCCGTGCTACGGGAGCATCCGGCGATCGCCGACGCGGTCGTGATCGCCGACGGCGACGAAGCGGACCGGCGGCTGGTGGCGTATCTCGTGCCGGCGGACCGGGCGGCCGGCCTGGCGGGCGTGGAGCAGCTGCGCGGGTTCTTGCGGGATCGGTTGCCCGAGTTCATGGTGCCGGCGGTGTACGTGGAGCTGGCGTCGCTGCCGCTGAACGTCAACGGCAAGGTCGACCGGGCCGCGCTGCCGGCCCCGGATGCGGCCCGGCTGGACCTGACCGGGGAGTTCGTCGCCCCGGTCGGGCCGGTGCAGGAGGTGCTGGCCGGGATCTGGGCAGAGCTGCTGGGCGTGGAGCGGGTCGGCGCCGGTGACAACTTCTTCGCGCTGGGCGGGCACTCGCTGCTGGCCACCCAGGTGGTGTCGCGGGTGCGGGCGGTGTTCGACGTCGAGGTACCGGTGGCGGCGTTGTTCGACGCGCCAACGGTGGCCGGTCTCGCCGGGGTGATCGAGGCCGCGACGCCGGGCGACATCGCGCCGCCGATCGTGCCGGTCGGCCGGGACGAGCTGCTGCCGTTGTCGTTCGCGCAGCAGCGGCTGTGGTTCCTGGCGCAGCTGGAGCCGGACTCCGTCGAGTACAACATGCCGGCCGCGATCGCGCTGGAAGGCGACGTGGACGTCGAGGCGCTGGCGGCCGCGCTGGCCGGGCTGGTCGCCCGGCACGAGGTGCTGCGGACGCGGCTGGTCGCGGGCGCGGACGGCGTGCCGTACCAGGTGATCGACCCGGCGCCGGCGCGGTTCGAGCTGCCGGTCGTGGACGTCTCCGAGGAGTCGGACCCGGCCGCGGCCGCCGATGCGTGGCTGGCCGCGGACCGGGTCGTGCCGTTCGACCTGGCGGCCGGGCCGCTGTTCCGAGCGACGCTCGTGCGGGTCGCGGCGGACGAGCATGTGCTGGCGCTCGCGATGCACCACGTCGTCGGCGACGAGTGGTCGGCCGACATCCTGCAGGATGAGCTGGGCGCGTTGTACGCCGGCTCGGAGCTGCCCGCACTGCCGGTGCAGTACGCCGACTTCGCCCTGTGGCAGCGCCAGTGGCTGACCGGCGAGGTCCTCGAAGGGCAGCTCGGCTACTGGCGGGAGGCGCTCGCCGGTGCGCCGGTGCTGGAGTTGCCGACGGATCGGCCGCGGCCGCCGGTGCGCTCGAGCGAGGGTGCCGCGCTGGAGTTCAGCGTTCCGGCGGAGATCGTCGACGGGCTGCGGGCGGTTGCCCGGGATGCGG
>NZ_BAABAT010000096.1:0-14311 GCF_039537565.1 Dactylosporangium darangshiense | reverse complement strand
CCGAAACCTTCTGCGCCATCCGCAGCTATCTCTCCACCGCCCGCAAACACGGCATCAACGCCCTCGACGCCCTCACCAGCCTCCACAATGGACGGACCTGGCTACCCGGAACCAGCTGAACAGTTACGACCGGCGCCCGCAATCCCCGATCGACATTCCGGCGCACTGCTTCCATACGATCGTCCGCCGGGAGCGTATTTCGGGCAACGCTGAGCGCGCCGACAATGCCGTACAGGACCGTTCGTCGGTGCAACGGCTCCTCCTCGTCATCGGAGCCCGCACGGCCGGCACGGTTGGAGGACTCGGCGGCATAGAGGCCGGACGCTGGGTCTGGCGGGTCCGGCTCCGCGACGATCGAGCCGTGCAGGGTCGGGTGTGTGAACCAGAGTAGGTCCGCGGGGATGGCGAGGAGCCGTGCCCAGTGGACGAGGCGGTCGAGGTTTTGTTCGGGTTGGCCGTTTTCCATGCGGCTGATTTGGCCTTGTGTGACTCCTACCCAGCTGCCGACGATCTCCTGGGAGATGGGGATGCCGTGGTGTGGGTGCCGGCGGTAGGCCGCGATGAGGTGGCCCATGTGGCGGCGGCGTGCGGCGTCGCGGATGGTCGGGTGGGACCAGAAGTCCGCGGGGACGGCTGGCGGGTGCTGACGTAAGAGGTCCACGGCGGCGTCGCAGGATGCGCAGTAGATGCCGTGGTTGTCGCTGGCCAGCGACGATCGGCACCTTCCGCAACGGCGCCGTTCGTTCGACACGAGCCGACCTCGTCATCCGTCAACGTCACTGACGCAGTGAGTGTAGCTGCACTTGAGGGTTGGACGTCGCCCTCAGGAGGTTGATCAAACTCGGATGATGATGGACCGGAGGATCTATACGTGCGGGGGTCACGCATGGCCGCAACACGCATGATCGATATGCGCGAGATGCATAGGCGCCTGTTGGTTCGATGGTGGCGGCCATTGATGCGTGAAGGTCAAGGAAAGCCCGTTCGCGGGACGGGCGGCAATGGGTCGAAGTGCGGCGGCGTAGCTCTCGACGACGTGGATCCGGTAGCCGGCGGCCGTTCTTGTGCATGGTGCACGCGCTCGGCGACGTTCTGACGGGTCGTTGAGCGCAATAAGCGCGTGCTTCGGCTGCCTCACCCTGGAAGGCCGGGTGCACTCCTGTCGCGGAGTGCGGCGATCAGGTCGTCTGGTCGTCTCGAGCAGCGCGTGCGGTTGACCCTTTTCGGACGTTCGGGCGTCGGCGCGTACGAACCGGACGTTTTCGCAGGTGAGATGGGTCAAAGATGGTGCGTTAGTACGCCTGTTCGACTAACGTCACGGCCATGACCGATGCCACGGGCACGTGTCCCGCGACGAAGACGACCACGACAGCAACCGGCGACATCGAGGTTCGCTGCTCCAAGATCCTGAAGCACGTCGCTCAGGGTGACCCTGTGCACGAGGCGAAGTTGGGCGTCTTCCCGATCCGCTGGCGGGACGCGTAGGCGGCTACGCTCGGGGTGGCCGAGTTGACACACCACGTGTCACATCCGCACGCGCCCGGGGGACGGTGAACATGACCGACGTCGACCCGCGGTTCGCCGCCCGCCTGCGCGAGCTGATCGAGCAGCGGCAGACGTCGTACCGGGCGCTCGCTGCACGCGTCCACCATGGCAAGACCCACGTGCACGACCTCGCCACAGGCCGGAAGGCGCCCACCCCCGAGGTCGCGCAGCGGCTCGACGACGCACTCGGCGCGGGCGGTGAGTTGGCGGCGTTGGCCGCCGCGCAGACCGGGCCGGTGCCCGCGCGCGACGCCTCCGCGCTCGACGCCGAGATCGAGGCCCTGGAGCTGGCCCGCCGAGTCGAGGCGTCCGACATCAGCGACGGCACCCTCGGCCGCCTGGAGCACATCGCCGACCGGATGGCCATGGCGTACGCGGGCACGCCGCCGGCCGAGCTGCTGCCGCGGGTCCGGCGGCACATCGCGTACGTCACGAAGCTCAGCGAGGCGCGCATGACCCTCGCGCAGCGGCGCCGGCTGCTGGTCACCGGCGGGTGGCTCGCGCTGCTGGCCGCGACCCTGCACGTCGACCTGCGCCAGGGCAGCGCCACCGACGCGTGGCTGGCCACGGCCGAGCAGATGGCCGACCACGCCGGACACGTCGAGATCAGGGCGTGGTGCTTCGAGACCAGGGCGTGGGACGCGCTCACGGCCGGGAAGTACGGCGACGCCCTGGAGCTGTCCCAACTCGCCCAGGCCGTCGCCCCGGCGGGCTCGTCCGCGCTGATCCAGGCCACGGCTCAGGAAGGCCGCGCGTGGGCGCGCATCGGCGCCGCAGCCGATACCCGCGACGCTCTGGAACGCGTCGCGCGTCAGGTCGCCAACTTGAAGACGCCGGAGAACCCCGAGCACCACTACCGGTACGACCCGGCCAAGGCGATCAGCTACACCGCCACCACGTTGTCGTGGGTCGGCGACTCGGCCGCCGAGGAGTTCGCCCGGCACGCAATCACCGAACTGGAGGCCGCGCCGGGCGGCGTCCCGCGGCCCCGCCGCCTGGCCAACGCGCGGCTCGATCTCGGCTTGGCCCTGCTCGCCGCAGGGCGGCCGGACGAGGCGTCGGCGGAGGCCCTGGCCGCGGTCACATCGGGCAGGCTTGTGCCGAGCACCTGGTGGCGCGCGGTCGAGGTCTACCGGGGCGTACAGCAGTCCGGCGCCCCAGAGGCGGCCGAGCTACGCGACGCGTTCGAGGCATACCGGCCCGCGCTCCCGGCCGGACCCGCAGCCTGACCTGTCCGCCTGTCCGCGGACAGGCGCGGACACCGGCGGACGCTCAACGGCACCCGATCACGGTCGGCATCCGGCACGCTACGCATCAACGCATGACGGCTCACATGGCCGTCGTGCGTTCCGTAGCAGGGTGCGCCGGCCGCCGGACGCTGCGAACCGTCGCCGGCGCGCCCACCCCACCGAAGGGGCTGAGACGTGGAGCTGTCGGAGGCGGTCGACCTGCGCCGCCACCACCGCAAGGAGCCCGGCACCGTACGGTGCCGGATCTGCCACGAGCGGCACCCGTATACCGAGTGGCGGACAAGCGCGAGCCGTTGTCCTCGCGGGCGTTCGTGGCCGCCCGGACCCCGGGAGGCGTTGTGATCACAGCCCCCAAGCCTGACCTGGCCGACGACGCGGACGAGCTGGCGCCCGCGGTCGACGTCGACCTGGCGGCGGCCCGGACATACGCCCGGCAGCGGGCCATGATGTTATCGATCGGCTCCGGCAGGCAACCGTGCTCGCCTTCCCACAGGGTCAGCAGGCCCGGTGCGGCGGTCGCCTCGCGTGGCGCGGACCGCTGCGGCTCCCGATGATCACCACCCGACCCGACCGGCCGTCTTCATCGATCCGCGGCCGTCCGGCCCGGCGGGGCGCATCACAGCCTTCCGAGCATGATCGGCCCATCGTTGTTGCGGGCGGGGTCCACTGTTGCTCACGCCGACGCGGCGTGCGTTACCAGCGCGGTGATCGCGGCCGTGTCGGTGAGGTCGTTCCATGTGGTGATCGCCCCGGTGGCACGAAGTTGGTCGGCAGACTCGCTGCCGGAGGCGACGCCGATCGCGTGCGCGCCGCCGCGCAGACCCGTGCGGATGTCGTGGCTGCTGTCACCGATGACAACGGTGTTGTCTCGATCGAAGACCGTGCCGTACCTGGCCGTCGCGCGCTGTTGGGCGATGGCGACCAGCTTGGGCCGGTCGGTGTCGTCGTCGCCGTACGCGCCGACGTCGAGGTCGAGGTAGCGGGCGAGGTCGAAGACCTCAAGTTTGATCCGAGCGACCTGGCGCAGGTTGCCGGTCAAGACCGATTGGACGATGGTCGGCTGTTCGGCGAGCACGGCGAGCGTCTCGGCCGCGCCGGGCAGGCGCCTGCCACGACGCGCGAGCTCGCCGCGGTGGCGGTCGTATTCGCGTGCCAGTTCGGCCTGGTATCGCGACAGGTACGGCTCGTCGGCGTCGATGCCATGCAGTCGTAGCGTCGCGGTGAGGATCGACGGCTCGGTCTGCCCGGTCACCTCGGCCTTCCGCGTCATCCGCACCCCGGTCGCGGTGTGAAACGCGTTCGCATACAGCTCGCCGCCCAGCCCACGAGTTTCGATGAGCGTATGGTCGACATCCCAGAGGATCAGCCGGCGGGCAGATCGAGGCAGGATCATCACCCGAGTCTGCCAGGCCACGCGTAGTCTGCGGAGACAACCGGTCCCGATGCGTGCGGGGGTGACGGTATGGAGATCGACGAGTGGGCAATCGGGCAACGCATCGCCCAGTACCGCCAGCGACGCGGTCTCACCCAGGACGAGCTCGCCGGACTTGCCGGCATCTCGCTGTCGATGATGAAGAAGATCGAAGCGGGTACCCGGACCGTGACCCGCTTCTCGCAGCTGGTGCTGTTCGCACAGATCCTGCGGGTGTCCGACCTGCGGGAGCTGACCGGAGTCCCGATGTCGCTGATGCCGGCCGGCCGACGCGGTCATCCAGCGGCCGACGCCGTGCGCACGGCGGTACTCGAACGCGGACACGGTGCCGAACCAGTCGGGCTGGCGCGGCTGCAGCGCCTGGTCGGGCGGGCCTGGGGCACCTGGCAGGAACCGTCGACCTTCCGCTACGACGCGGTCGGGCAGCACCTCACCGACGTGATCGGCCGAGCCCAAGCCCAGATAGACGCGTCGACTGGCGATGAACGGCGGCCGGCGCTGGCCACAGCCAGCGCGGTGTATCAGCTGGCCCGGACCTGGACCAAGCGCGTCGGTGAGTACGACCTGTCCTGGGTCGTGGCCGACCGGGCCGTCGCCTGTGCGGTCGACGCCGACGATCCCGACCTGGCCGCAGCGGCGGCATGGAACCTCGCCATGATCTTGTCGGCGCAGGGCAAGACGACTCAGGCCCGCAGCGTCGTCCGCTACGCCATCGACCAGCTTGGCCGGCTTGTCGGCGACCAGCCCGCTCCGGCACGGCTCGCCGCCTACGGTGGCCTGCACCTGCTCGGCGCCACCGAGGCAGCACGGGAAGACGACGCCCGCGACGCGTGGAACCTTCTCGACGCGGCGGCGGCGATCGCCGCGCGCACGGGTGAGACGAACCACCACCGGATGGTGTTCGGGCCGACCAACGTGGCGCTGCATCGCATCTCCACCGCGATCGAACTGGGCCGCACCCGGGAGGCCGTCGAGCTCATCGAGCGCACCGACGCTCGCAACGCCGCATCGGTGGAGCGGCGGTTGACCTTCCACATCGACGCGGCCCGCTGCTACACCCGGCGCGACAACGCCGTGGCCGCCGTCCACATGATGGGCCGGGTGCTGCACGACTCCCGTGACGAGCTGCGGTACAACCCGATCGCCCGGGAAACGCTGCGGCAGCTCGCCGCCCGTTGCACACCGTCGATCCGGGTCGACCTTGACCCGTTGCTGGAAGCGGCCGGTCTGACACCGTAATCCCTGATGCCGGGGCGTAGGGGACACCGGCAGTGTCCCTCCCCCGCAGTGCCTCCTTCGACCCGTCACCGTACATACGGTCACGGCAGTTCCCGCGTAACAGTCCCCGCCCGAACGGTGGCGGATCTGCCCGCGGATCAACAGCCGTGAGGAGGCGACGCGATGGATTCAACGGACTGCGCCAACCGCGCGGTCGTCCCGTCGGACTGTGACGTCGGCGTCCGGTTCGTCACAGGCGTCGGCGGGAACCGCGACGACGCCGTCGTCGGTGCCCAGCGGCCCGCTGGCGTGCTGGGGCGCCTCGCCACTCTGCTGCGGGTACGTGATGGCCGCCGCGACCCCTTCGGCTCGGACACAACGGATATGAGGCCGTGAGCGGCCGCCGACCGCTGCCACGCCCTGTGTGGCTCTGGGCCTTTGGTATATACGGCCGTGGGTCGATCTCGACTCGCCGTCGGCGATGGACGAGCCAGCTCTTCCGCATTCGTTGCGGACGGTACGCATGGCGTGGGTGTCGATCATGCGCGTTTTGTTATGGCTGGGTTGGCCGCGGTTGTCGATGATCCATTGCATCTGGGGAATCAACTCCAGTCATCGGTGTCCGGATTGTTTGGGTCGGGCAGGTTCGTCTCGCGCGGCCTAGTTCGGCGGGCTGGTTGGTGGTGCTTGGCGGCGATGCTGCCGTCCGGCGTCGCCTGTATTGCTCCCTGCCGCTGTGTGTGCGAAGCCCGCGGCGGCAGGTGAAGGGGAGGGCGTGCCGTTCCGCGGGTCGCTCGGCGACGCGGTCCGTGTGCTGCGGCATGCCCTCCCCGATGCAGGCCCGAACGCGTGCGTCGCGCGCCGGGTCGATGGGCGCTCGATGTCGAGACGCGGCGGACGTCGCGGTGAACTGGGGAGGCGATCATGTTGTTTGCCATGCCGTTGAGCGGGTTTGCGGTACGCCGGGACTGGCCGGACGGGACACACGAGTTCTTCGGGCTGACCGGAAGTCTGCGGCGGGTGTTGCGCAGGCTGGGCCGTGACAAGCGCTCCTGGCGGCAGGGACCGGTGCGTCCGACGAGCCGGATCGTGGTGTGGCTCAGCGCCACGACGTTCCAAAGGCATCAGCGGGGCTGCCGTGACCTGGGTTGTGTGGGCGGCCTGTTGGTGCGGCGCGGCGTGGAGGTTGGCCGGTGATCCGGCGTGGAGAGCGGCCGGTGTCGGGCGTGTCGGTGGGGTTGGCGCGGCGGCGGATGAACGGCGCGATGTTGGCGTTGTACGAGATCGGCGCGTCATCGCCGATGACGGTCCTCGTCGGCGGTGTCCTGGCGATGTACCAGACCGGCGTTGTTGGGGTGCCGCCGACGTTTCTGCTGGCTGGGCTGGCGCTGGGGCTGTTGGTGGTCGGGTATGTGGCGATGAGTCGGCATGTGCCGCACGCCGCGCCCGGGTATGCGCTGCCGGCCAGGGGATTGGGGCCGCGATGGGGGCTCGTCGGTGCGGCGCTGGCGTTGCCGTCCTACAGCGCGATCGGGATCGCGATCCTCGGCCTGTTCGGGTCGACGCTGTCGGGGCTGGTCGGCGGGTCGTGGGTGTGGTGGGCGGTGGCCGGCTGGGCGGTGATCGCGGTGGCGGGCGTGCTCAACGTGGCGTTGAACACGTGGGTGGTGGCGGTGGTGCTGTGCGCCGAGCTGGGCACGATCGCGGCGTTCATTTTGGCTGCGTTCACGCATCCCGCGGGCGGGGAGATTACGTTCACACCGTTGTCGGTCGGGGCGATGTGGCGTGACGGCCTCGGCGGCGTGTTCACGTTCGGCATCGCCGCGTTCGTGGGGTTCGAGACGGCACCGGTGTTCAGCGAGGAGGCCAAGCACAGCCGCAGCGTCGCACGGTCGATCGCCGGGGTATTGGCGTTCTACCCGCTGTTCCTGTTCATGGCAGCGTGGGCGGTGCCGGTCGCGGTCGGCGTGGACGGTCTGTCGGAGGAGGTCAACGACCCGGCGGCGGGGCTGCCGTTCGTGGTACTGGACCGCGCCTACGGCTCCGGGTTGAGCCTCCTCGCAACCATGCTGCTAGTGACATCGATGCTGACGGCGATGCTGGCGTTTCACGGCACCGTGGCCCGCTACGTGTACGGGATGGCCCGCGAGAAGGTCCTACCTGGCTGGCTGGACCTGGTCGGCGGCACGGGCGCCCGGGCGGGGGCGCCGATCGCGGGTTCGTTGACCCAGTCGGCGGTGGCGTTGATCGTCCTCGCAGTGGTCGCAGCGGTGCACGCCGACCCGGTCACGTTGCTGTTCACGTGGTTGTCGGCGGGGGCAGCGCTGGGTGTGCTGGTACTGCTGGTGCTGGCCTCGGCCGCGGCGGTGGTGTTCTTCCGCGCCGGTCGGGGCGGGCACGAGTCGGTATGGGTGCGCACGGTCGCGCCGGTGCTGGGCGTGCTCGCCGGCGGTGCGGTGATCGCGGTGATGCTGGCCAATCAAGCGCTGTTGCTGCACGAGACCAAGGTCGGGCCGCAGCTGGTGCTGCCTGGGCTGGTGGTGGTGGCGGTGGTGGCCGGGTTGGTGTGGGCGGCGCGGCTACGGCGGTCCAGACCACGCGTGTACGCGGAGATCGGTCACGGCCGGCCTGATCCAATCGCGCAGCCCGAGGCTCGGTTGGCGGTGCTGGATGTCTAGCTCTCGGCACGCCGCCGTGTACCCGATGCAGCGCATGGCACCGGCCAGTCAGCCGTGGGACCCGCCGGCGGCCGGCAGGTATCCGGGACCGTACGTGGCACCGGTAGCGTCGGAGTCTTGGCCGGGAGGCAGCGACTTCGAGCCGGCGGACCCGGCGGCTGACGCAGCCGTGCGGATCGCCTGGGCCGACCTTCGCTCGAAGGTCGTGGCCCGGCTGCGGTGGATGAACACGCATCACGCCCAGCATGCGTGGGATCAGCGGGTCCGTGACCCCCTCGCCGCGCACGCATTGGCGTTCTTCGCCTACGAACCGGCGGCGGGCCGCTTCGAGCTGCGCACCGCAACCCGGCTGTTCCTGCACGGCGACGCCCCGTACGTGCTGCCGCGGCTGGTGCACGAGTTCACCGGCCAGGCCATCCGCTGCCAGCAACGGCGCCAAGACCCGATCGTGACGCTGACCGACCGCCGCGACCCGCTGTCGCCGCAGGCGCGGTTTCTCGGTGTGGCGGTGTCGAGCCTGGACACCCGCTGGCAGCCCTGGGAGGTCACGCAGCGCACGGCGGCCGGGATCGTCGACATCCCGGGCCGCTGTGTCGCGGTGCTCAACGACGGCACGACGATGCTCATCGACCGGGGCGGACGGGAGCAGTACGACCGGTTCACCGTGGCCAGCACGGCCGAGCTGGAGGTCGATCCGGGCATCGTGGGCTGGTTTCGCGGGTTCGACTGGCGTCGGGTGCCCGACGTCGCGGCGTTGCTGGGTGGGCATCCGCCGCTGGGTGCGGTGGACCAGCGTGACCTGGGCGACGCGCTGGGCCTGTTGGCGAACCTGGCTCGGGTGCTGGGGGCGGATCGGCCGTGACCGCCGTCAACACCACCGCCGATCCGCTCGCCCTGGCCGCGCTGGACAAGCTGGCGGCGGATCTGCGCTACCACGCGACGAACAACGTCGGGTTCCCGGACGCGACCGACTTGGACGTGCGGCCGTTGCTGCCGCTGCTCGGCACCCTGCTGAACAACGTCGGCGCCCCGTTCGGGCCGGCCGGCCCCTATCGCGGGCACAGCAAGCGTTTCGAACTCGCCGTGGTGCAACAGACCGCAGACCTGTTCCGAGCCCCGTGGGACGACCGGTGGGGCTACATCACCTCCGGGGCGACGGAAGGCACCCACTGTGCGCTGTGGCAGGCCCGGACCCGGTTCCCCAATGCCGTGGTGGTGGCCTCAACGGCAGCGCACTACGGCGTGGCCAGGGTCGCCGACATGCTGCGCATGCCGCTGCTCACAGTGCCGACCGACGACCGCGACGAAATCGACTACGCCGCACTGACCGACCGGGTACGCCGCTACCGGCTGCCGCGCCGCCGCCGCGTCCCGGTCGTGGTCGTCGCGTCAGTCGGCACGACGATGACCGAAGCGGTCGACGACGTCCGCAAGATCCACGCCGCCCTGGACACGGCAGGAGTACCCGGGGACGCACGGTGGGTGCACGCCGATGCGGCGCTGGCCGGTGTGCCGCTCGGGCTGCTCGATCCGGACACGCGGCCAGGGTTCGACTTCGCCGACGGGGCCACGTCGATCGTGGTGTCCGGGCACAAGTTCCTCAGCGTTCCGATGCCGTGCGCGGTCCTGGTCGTGCTGGACTCGGCGCGACCGGCCGGCCACGACCGGCTGGTGAGCTACACCGGCAGTCTCGACGAGACGGTCACCGGTTCGCGGTCCGGGCATGCGCCCCTGATGCTGTGGTGGGCGTGGCAGGTCTGGGGCCTGGACGGTCTGCGGCAGCGGGCGACGACGGCGCGGGCGCTGGCGGCGGCGACCACGGCCCGCCTCGACGCGATCGGCTGGCCGGCATGGCGGCACCCCCTCGCCTTCACCGTCGTGTTGGACCGGCCACCCCGCACGGTGCTGGACCAATGGCCGCTCGGCGTGGACGGCCCCCGAGCACACCTGGTCTGCATGCCCGGCAAGACCACGACCATGCTCGACGCCTTCGTCACCGACCTGCACCACGTCGTCACCAGCCAAGCCGGACCCGCCACAGCCGATGCCGAGCGGCTGCGGACAGCAGTTCCGGGTCCGCACACGCACCACCTCGCGGGTCCGGCGTTGGCGCCATACGAGAGGGCCGAGCCGTGCTGAGCGCTGCTACCCAACCCGAGTGAGGAGATCCAGTCATGGCGCAGCCAGCGACGTCACCGCTGTGGCGTAACCACATGGCGCACACCGGTCGCGTGTTGTATCTGCCAACCGTGGGGCAGGTAGTGGTGCCCGATGAGGAGGCCGGGGACCGGCGGTGGTGCGTGGTCCTGACGAACTCGTCCGGGTTCCACGCGCCCGGCGCGATGGCTCGGGTCGCGGCGGGGCAGATCGTCACCGCCTTGGTGGTGCCGTTGGCCCATCCCGTCGCGGAGCTCACCGCCGACCGTTTCGCCCGGGTGTGGCTGGCGCAGGTCCAGGCGGGCGGCGGCAACCCGAGCCGGACCACGGTGGCGCGGGCCCTCGCCGGCCCGTTACGCGAACCCGACCGCCGGGTCGTCGTCGTGGACGCCGCCCGGCGCCGACTGATCAACGCGGTGCACATTCGCCACCCCGTCATCATCACCCGCACCCTGACCCGGCTCCTCGACGACGGGTTCCTCGAACCACTGCCGCCACCGCTGCCAACCGCGCAGGCGTACCGGTTGGTCCTGCGCCACGCCCCGTGGAACCTTGCCGATGGGGCGGACCTGTGAACGCGGACGAGGCCGCCCGCGACGACCCGCTGAGCACGGTGCTTGCAGGGGCGTACGCGGCTAAGCTGGAGGGCGATCCGGTCCGGGCGAAGGTGTTGATCGCCGGAACCCTCGCCCAACTCGACCCACGCGATGCCCCGGCGGACCTGGCGCTGATCGAGCTGGCGGTGTTGTGGACGCACCTGGTCGCGGAGAGCAAGGACTGCGCGGATCCGCCGAAATCGGTGGTTGAGTGGGCCGGGTGGGCGGTGCTGACCACGCGGTACCTGTTCGGGCCGGGGCATCCGAAGACCGGCCGGGCGTTGCTCGGGCTGGCGCGGGTCCACGCCGCCCGCGGGGAGCACCTCGCGGCAGCAACGCAGTACCAGGCCCTGGCCGAACCCTGCTTCGCGCGGGCGAACCCGGCTGCGGCCTTGCTGGCGCGGGAGGGTGCGGCGGTCGAGCTACACGCCGGGGGCCGCTGCCAGGCCGGCATCACCGAACTCACCGCGGTCGCCCAAGATGAGCGGGCCTGGCTGATCCGCACACCAGCCGAGTACCGGCACCAGATCGCGGCGATGCTGGCCGCCTGCGAACGGTTCGCCGAGGCCCGCGCCGTTCTGGCCGGTGCTGACCCGTCGGCTCCGGCGGGACGGGATCTCCGCGAGGACCTGCGCACCTTCATCGCCACCGCGCCCCTGGCCGACATCGATCCCATGCATCAGTTGGTGTGCGAACGGCAGGCCGGCCGAACCGACCCAACGACGCGCAGGACCGAACATCGGCCACCTCCACCGCACCCGAACGACGGCGGTAGCAGGCGACCGTCCTTCTTCGACGACCTGCGGAAGCTCACCGACGGCTGGCCCATGACGCGTTGGGTGGGGTGTTGACGTTCGCGGTCGCGACGTTCGTCGGGTTCGAGACCGCTCCGGTGTTTGGTGAGGAGGCCAAACACACCGCAGCGTCATGCTGGCGACGGTCGGCGTGTTGTGTTTCCTGCCGCTGTTCTACGGGCTCGCCGCAAGGGCGATCCCGGTCGTGGTCGGCACCGACCAGGTGGTGGACGTCGCCCGGGATTCGGAGTTGGGGTTGCCGTTCGTGGTGCTGGACCGCGCCTACGGTTCGGGTCCGGCCCGCCGTGTGGCAACGCTACGGCACTGCCGGCCAGTCGCCCTGGGATCCGATGGCGGCGTACCCGCGTTGGGGCGCGCGATGTGCGGGCTCACCGAGGAGATGTCCAAGCTCACGCCCGACCCCTATCCGCTCGCCCTCTCGACATTCTGGTTGGGATTGGTTGATTTCCACGAGCCGAGTGGCGCCCCCGACCTGGCGAACGCCCAGGAGTATGTCGACCGGGTACTCCAGTTCGTCGACTACTACGCTCAGTTCCCTTTGGCCCGGCGGCGAGTCTCCGAGGACGGCGTGCGGGCTGCGATACAGAGTTTGAATCGTCAGGTTTAGATCAAGGCTGGCGCGGCGTGTCGGCGTGGCTGTGGTCGATGGATGGCGTGTCTGGTTCGGGTGCGCTATCCCGACGGTGGTGGGCTGACGGCTGAGGGCCGAGCCCGACGTGAGGCGGTCCGGTTGCAGGCGGCGGCGTTGTTCGCGCAGGACGTGCCCGGTCGCGGAGATCGTCAAACGGCTGCGGGTCTCGCACAACGCGGTGTACGTGTGGCGACGGCGATGGCTGGCCGACGGCGCGGCCGGGTTGGCCTCCAAAGGCCCGTCCGGCACCGGCTGGCGGCTGTCCGACGCCCAGCTCGACACCCTCGCGGCCGCGCTCGAGGAACGCCCCGCCGCGCACGGCTACATCGAGGACCAGCGCTGGACCCTGGCCCGGATCGCGGACCTGATCGCCCGGCTGTTCCGGCAGCGGTACACGCTGCGCGGCGTGTCAATGCTGTTGCACCGCATCGGGTTCAGCCCGCAGGTACCCAAACATCCGCCGTAGGATGGCGCTGGACCTTCTCGGCCCTGATGGTGAACCAATTCAACGAGATAACCATCGCAGAGACCGGTGAAGTCCTCCGGACCACCAATCCGGACCAGTTGGTCGCCACCGGGACCATCGAGGGCGGGGCCGTGTTCTCTGTTCACATCGAGGGCGGCAACGGAACAACTCGGGTGTCCAGATCGACATCACGGGCGATCAGGGAGATCTAAAACACGAACGTGTCGCATTCGGCGACATCGGCGAAGACTACGTCATCGAAGGGGCGCACGGCGACGACATCCCACTTGCGACACTCCCGATTCCGCCCCCATATAATTGGCTGCCCGAATCCGGATTGGCGTCGAGTGTCCTTGAACTGGCGAATGTGTAAGCCGCGTTCGCACGGGATGCCGCCGAAGGTACCCGCACGGCGCCCACAATGGACGACACCGTCCGGATGCACAGGCCGCGGAGTCGTCCGACAATGGCGGCCGCGTTCGGGTGGACGAGGCGGGCTCCCGACTGGATCGACTTCCGGGCTGACAATGCCCGAAGGTGCTGGTGCGTCTTCGCCAAAAGTGCAGAGTGATAGGGTCGCGTCATGGCGGCTCGCTGCCACCCCGTCTCGACGACGCCGAGCCGCCTGTTGCCGTCACCAGCGTCGGCGACGGCAACAGGCGGCCCATTGTTGATGGCCGTTACGCCTGAATGGACTCGAGGACGAAGAGGGGGATATCCCGTCCCGCAGTGACCCGGTACTGAATGAAATCCGGGTAAGCCTCATCTGCCCGGTCCCACCACTGCAACTTCTCTTCGCCGAAGATCTCACGGGCACGCATGTCCTGCTTGACCGAACCGTCCTGCAGCTCGACCACCGGATTGACAACGAGGTTCTGGTACCACACCGGCAGGGCGCCGCCCCCGTTGGAGGCAACTACCGCGTACGTGCCGTCGTGCTCAATCTTCATCAACGGATTCTTGCGGATCTTCCCCGACTTCGCGCCTTTGTGCGTCATCACGACAACCGGCCGGTCCTTGAAGGTACCCCCCTCTACTCCGTCGGTCGCCTCGTACAACGCAACCTGGTCCCGAACAAAGTCCGTCGGGCTGGGCTCGTACTCGCCGTGCAATGGCATTTCTGACTCCGATTTCAATAATAGTTCTTCGGTTTCCAACCGGGTGCGGGCAGCGTGTCAAGCGGCCCACCAGCGCGCTGGACGCCCAGCGGGCTGCAATCGGACTGGCAAACCTCGCTTACTAGTTTAGACAGACAGGTCTACTTAAACAACCGTGACGCGTACCGCCCGACGCACGAGCTCGCAAGGCGGGCGGGCATCAACGTGGCCGCGGACGCTGGATACGGGAACCTGTCATACGCTCTCGGCAGGAGTCTCGGTGCGGGGCCCGCAGCCTTCAGGCCTGCGTTGCGTACACGTGCGGCCGAAGCGGCAAGGTCCTGCAAATCGTCTCCGCGGGCCTGCAGCAGTACGGTCGCCTCGGTCTCGTCGAGGGCGACCCCGTCTCGGGCGCGTCTGAGTGCT
>NZ_BAABAT010000095.1:0-15415 GCF_039537565.1 Dactylosporangium darangshiense | reverse complement strand
CAACGCCACCGCATCGGCCTTGAACTCGGGCGGGTAATGCTTGTTCACCATGGTGTTCCAGGACTCCTGATCTCCCAGGACCATCACGATCCCAGGTTCAAGTGTCCAAGATCAGGGGGCAACTCCCGAGCTCCCCCGGGCGAGCGCAGCGAGCTGGCAAACAGAGTAGCGGTCGCTGTCGTGTGAGCTTAGTCTCAGATGGTGGGCGTGTTGCACGGCCTGCTGGTGGCGGGCGTCATTGGGCTTATTGCCGTGGCGCCCTGTCTGGTTTGTGCGCTGCTCATGTCCGCCGATGAGATGATGTATCGGGCCGGAGAGGCCATCCGGGGGTGGGGGCCCTGGAGGCGGCGGAAGGAACGGCGCCAGCGGGGGTCCGAGCTCGGCGGGCGGTGGTCGCGCACGCGGCTCGGGCGGCGGTGGCAGCTCAGTCGCGTCGGGCGCGGGATCGACGAAGTCGCCCATGCTCGGGCGATGCGGGCCATCGGGCCGCCGATCGAGCAGGTGGCAGGGGATCTGCGGCGGCTCAACCGGCTGCGGGAGAGCGTCGCCACGCGGTCGCGGGTCTGGTATGTCGCGGTGCAGGAAGCGTACGACGAAGGGCTGGGCATCGCGTGCGCGCAGCTGGGGGTCGAGGAGCACCTCGGGGAGCTGGCCGGGGTGGATCTCGAGCTCGAGCGGCTGCGAGTCGAAGGGGAGCTGCAGAGGGCCGGGCTCGTGTTGCGCAACGCGGGGGCCCAGCAGCGTTGAGGGGAAGAGCGCACAGGCGTTGAGGGTGTTCATGGCGGCCTACCCGCCGCAGGACGTGCGGGAGCACTTCAAGAGCATGGTCGACGGGCTTGCCGTCGCGCGGCCGCGGGAGAGGTCGGTTCGGCTGCATTCGGCCGAGCGATGGCATCTGACCGTGGCGTTCATCGGGGACGTCGAGCAGCCGGACGAAGCCGTTGCGGCGCTCGACGAGATCAAGAATGCCGCGGCCTTTACCGTGCGGATCGCCGGCGGGAAGACCTTGGGGCGGGGGCAGTTCCGGCATCTGGTGGCGCAGCTGGAGAGCGACGGGCTCGAGCCGTTCGGGCGGGCCGTGCGGCGGGCGCTCAAGCGGCACCGGCTGCCGTACGACCGGCGGCCCTGGCAGCCGCACGTCACGATCGCGCGGCCCGGTGAGGTGCTCAGCCGCGAGGAGCTGGGCGGGGACCTGGACACGCTCGCGGCCTACCGCGGGCCGCTCTGGCGCGTCGACGAGATCCGCCTGATGCGCAGCCAACTCGGTCCCAAGCCCGAGTATGAAACGGTCGCGGCCGTGGCGCTCGCGTAAGCGCCACGGCCACAATCAGTGCAGCAGACCGCTACCAGGCCCAGGCCTCGGGGCCGGCGCCGCCCTTGCCGACCGGCGGGAACAGCTCGTCGAGCCGGTCCAGGGTCGCCTGGTCGAGGGTCAGCTCCAGCGTGCCGAGCGTGCTGTCCAGCTGCTCGATCGTGCGCGGGCCGATGATCGGGGCGGTGACGCCGTCCTGCGCGAGCAGCCAGGCCAGCGCCAGGTTGGACGGGTCGGTGCCCAGCTCGGCGGCGAGCTTCTCGAACGCCTCCAGCGACGAGCGGTTCTTCTCCAGGTCGTCGGCCGCGCGGCCCTCGGCGGTGCGGGCGGCCGAGCCGGCGGCGAGCTTGGCCAGGGCGCCGCTGAGCAGGCCGCCGTGCAGCGGGGACCACGGGATCACGCCGAGGCCGTACTGCCGGGCGGCCGGCAGGACCTCCAGCTCCACCGTGCGGGCCATGAGGTTGTAGATGCACTGCTCGGCGACCAGGCCGAGGAAGTGCCGGGCCTTCGCCGACTCCTGGGCCGCGGCGATGTGCCAGCCCGCGAAGTTGGACGACCCGACGTACAACACCTTCCCCTGCGCGACGAGGACCTCCATCGCCTGCCAGATCTCCTCCCACGGCGTGGTCCGGGAGATGTGGTGCATCTGGTACAGGTCGATGTAGTCGGTCTGCAACCGCTTGAGCGAGGCGTTGCACTCGGTGATGATGTGGCGCGCGGAGAGGCCCTGGCCGTTGGGCCAGTCGGACATGCGGCCGTAGACCTTGGTCGCGAGCACCACCTTCTCGCGCCGGCCGCCGCCCTGCGCGAACCAGTTGCCGAGGATGCCCTCGGTGACGCCCTCGCCGAGCTTCCAGCCGTAGACGTTGGCGGTGTCGAAGAAGTTGATGCCGTGCTCCAGCGCGCGGTCCATGATCGCGAAGCTGTCCGGCTCGGTGGTCTTCGGGCCGAAGTTCATGGTGCCCAGGCACAGGCGGCTGACGAGCAGGCCGGTCCGGCCGAGGTTGGTGTACTCCATGCACACCAACCTATTACGAGGTCTCCCGGGCCGCGGGAGCGCCACCGAAGAGCACGTCGTCCCAGCTGGGCAGGCGCTTGCGCGGCTTCTCGGCCGTGGCCGAAGGCTGCTCGACGGCGGCCGCCGCCGACGCGGTGTTGCGCCGCGGGCGCAGCACGGCCAGCGACGGCACGGCCGGGACCTCCTTGGCCTGCTCGCCGCCGTCGTCGTCGAACGGCGAGCGGCCGATGAGCGCGGCCGCGCCACGGGCCCGGTTTTCGTGCTTGACCGGCGGCGGCGTCACGACGGGCTCGTCGGACGGGCCGGCGCCGAGCGGGCGGTCGAGCGAGGCGAGCAGCGCGTCGCGGCCGGCCCGGATCGGGTCGGGGCCGAGGCCACGGCCGCCGGGGCGGCGCTCCGGCGTGGCCGGGCGGATCGGCTCGTGGCCGCCGCTGCGCACGGCGTCGGTGCGCAGGCCCAGGTCGCCGCGGCTGGTCTCGCCGCGCAGGGGCATCTGCCGCTCGGGCGCGGGCGGCTCCTGGCCGAGGATGGCCGGGCCGCGCTCGGTGCAGAGATACTGCGCCATGTCGTCGTGCGGCGCCACGAGCTGGCGGGCCTTGTCCAGCTCCCAGACGGCCTGCGCGGTCGCCTTGCCGCTGGGCCAGGTCGCGGTGATCCGCCAGGTGCCGTCCTCGCGCCGATACGCGTCCCAGGAGATCTTCTCGGTGTCGATGCCGTGCTGGCCGAGGCGGGTGTCGACGACCTCGGCCAGGGACGAGCCCCGCTCCGAGGTCTTCAGCCGGGTGCGCCGGGCGTGCTGCGCGAGCATCGCGCGCTCCTGCAGGACCGGGCCCGCGTAGCGCAGGACCCGGTCCACGGGCACGCCGGCGACCCGCGCGACCTCCTCGGCCGACTCGCCGGAGCGAATACGTGCCTGGATGTCACGCGGGGCGAGCTGCGAGGCACCGGTCTCGACGGTGCTGGTCGGGTGGCTGTGGTCGGGGCGCAGCGCGCTGTGGACGCGTTCGTCGATGGGCAGCGCAAGCAGGCGCCCAACCTCGTCGGCCAGGACGAACGCCTGACCGTCCTCCGAGAGGGCGACGAATCGCACAGGCCGCATCGCGTGCCTCCGTCCCACCCGCACCAGGCGCCAACGGCCGGCGCCTTCTGGTCACAGTACGGCAACCCTAGCTGGAACTACGTGCGCCGCGCCGACAGAAACGCCGATCCGACCAGATCAGAGGCGCTCGATGACGTAGTCGATGCAGACGGTGAGCGCCTCGACGTCCGCGGGGTCGACGCCCGGGAACATCGCGATGCGCAGCTGGTTGCGACCCAGCTTGCGGTACGGCTCGGTGTCCACGATCCCGTTCGCGCGCAGCGCCTTCGAGATCGCGGTCGCGTCGATCGACGCGTCGAAGTCGATCGTGCCGACGACGTTGGAGCGCACGGCCGCGTCGGTGACGAACGGCGTGGCGACCGCGGAGCGCTCGGCCCAGCCGTACAGGATGGCGGCCGACTCCTCGCTGCGCTTGGCGGCGAAGGACAGGCCGCCGCCGGCGAGCATCCAGTCCACCTGCTCGGCGGCGAGGAAGATCGTGGCCAGCGCCGGGGTGTTGTACGTCTGCTCGAGCCGCGAGTTGTCGATGGCGGTCTGCAGGTCGAAGAAGTCCGGGATGTACCGGCCGGACTCCTTGATCTCCGCGACGCGCGCGATGGCGGCGGGCGACATGAGCGCGATCCACAGCCCGCCGTCGGAGCCGAAGCCCTTCTGCGGCGCGAAGTAGTACACGTCGGTCTGGCTCACGTCGACGTCGAGGCCGCCGGCGCCCGACGTGGCGTCGGTCAGGTGCAGGGCGCCCTCGTCGGTGCCGGCGAGGCGCTGCACCGGCACCGCGACGCCGGTCGAGGTCTCGTTGTGCGGCGAGCAGTACGCGTCGATGCCCTCTTCGGCGCGCAGGAACGCGCCGGTGCCGGGCTCGGCCTTGATCACGGTCGGCTCGCCGAGGAACGGCGCCTTCTTGGCGGCCGAGGCGAACTTGGCGCCGAACTCGCCGAAGCTGGCGAACTGGGCCCGGTCGCGGATCAGGCCGAAGACCGCGATCTCCCAGAACGCGGTGCTGCCGCCGTTGCCGAGCACGACCTCGTAGCCCTCGGGCAGGCTGAACAGGTCCGCGATGCCGCGGCGCAGCCGGGCGACCTCGTCGCGGACCGGCTTCTGCCGGTGGCTGGTGCCCATCCAGCTCTTGGCCACCGCCGCGAGCGCCTGCACCCCCTCGGGCCGCACCTTGCTCGGGCCGGAGCCGAAGCGTCCGTCGGCGGGCTTGATGTCGTCGGGGATGCGGATTTCAGCCATGTGAGTACTCCGGGATGCGGCGGGGCGTGGCGGGTACCTCGCGGATCCTGCCACCTACCCCGCCGTAACCCGGCGAAAAATCGAGCGCGACGCGACGAGCGTCACACGCCGTGCGGAATGCGGTCCCAGCCTTCGACGTCCTGCGGCTTGCGCGGGGCCGGGCCGACGTACTTGGCCGACGGGCGGACCAGCCGGCCCAGCTCCTTCTGCTCCAGGATGTGCGCGCTCCAGCCCGCGACGCGGGCGCAGGTGAACATCGAGGTGAACATGTGGGCGGGCACCTCGGCGAAGTCGAGCACCACGGCCGACCAGAACTCGACGTTGGTGGCCAGCACCCGGTCGGGCCGGCGGGCGTGCAGCTCCTCGAGCGCGGCCTTCTCCAGCGCCTCGGCGACCTGGAAGCGCGGCGCGCCGAGCTCCTTCGCCGTGCGCCGCAGGACGCGGGCGCGGGGGTCCTCGGCGCGGTACACCCGGTGCCCGAAGCCCATCAAGCGCTCACCGCGGTCGAGGACGCTCTTGACGTACCCCTCGGCGTCACCACTGCGCTCGACGGCCTCGATCATCCCGAGGACGCGCGACGGCGCGCCGCCGTGCAGCGGGCCGGACAGGGCGCCGATGCCGGAGGAGATGCAGGCGGCCGCGTCGGCGCCCGTGGAGGCGACCACGCGGGTGGTGAAGGTGGAGGCGTTCATGCCGTGCTCGGCGGCGGAGATGAAGTAGGCGTCCACGGCCTTGACGTGGCGCGGGTCGGGATCGCCCCGCCAGCGGCGCATGAACCGCTCGACGATGGTCTCGGCCTTGTCGATCTCCTTCTGCGGTACCGCGGGAAGACCGAGGCCACGGGCGGCCTGCGCGACGAAGGAGAGCGCGGTGACGCTGACCCGGGCGAGGTCCTCGCGCGCCTGCGGGGTCTCGATGTCGAGCAGCTGGCCAAGGCCCCAGTAGGGCGCCAGCATCGCGACGGCGGACTGCACGTCCACTCGGATGTCACCCGAGTGCACCGGCACCGGGAACGGCTCGGCCGGCGGCAGGCCAGGCCCGAACTTCCCGTCGACCAGGAGCGCCCAAACGTTGCCGAAGGACACCTGGCCGATGAGATCCTCGATGTCGACGCCGCGATAGCGCAGCGCGCCGCCTTCCTTGTCGGGCTCCGCGATCTCGGATTCGAAGGCGATCACGCCCTCGAGTCCCGGCTTGAAATCGGACATCACGCACTCCTGCTGAAATCGGGGTGTCGGCTTCGGCTCCCTGACATCTTCACCCCGGGGCGTGGCGGCTGCCGACTGAACGGTGGCTCAGATGTGTCCTGCATGACACATCTTCACGCATATGCGATCGCCGGAGGAAGGATGTGAGCGTGAGACCCAGCACATCACCGCAAGATTTGTCGCGCATGCGGACCGAGTACTCAGGCGAGTTGACGGAAGAAACGGTCGCCGAAAACTGGCTTGTGCAATTTGCCACGTGGTTCGCCGACGCGGTCGAGGCGGGCCTTCCGGAGCCCAACGCGATGCTGCTGGCCACCGCCTCCGCCGACGGCCGCCCGTCCGCGCGCACGGTGCTGCTCAAGGGCTACGACCAGCGCGGGTTCACGTTCTTCACGAACTACGGGTCCCGCAAGGGGCACGACCTGTCCGCGAATCCGCGGGCGACGCTCGTTTTCCCGTGGTACCACCTCCATCGTCAGGTGATCGTGAGCGGCGCGGTGCAGAAGGTGGCGCGCGAGGAGACCGAGGAGTACTTCGCGGTCCGGCCGCGCGGCGCCCAGCTCGGCGCGTGGGCGAGCCCGCAGTCGACGGTGATCGGGGCGCGGGCCGACCTCGAGGGCTGGCTGGAGGCCGCCGAGCGGCGCTTCGGCGACGGGCCGGTCGACGCGCCGCCGCACTGGGGCGGGTTCCGGGTCGCGCCCGACGAGGTCGAGTTCTGGCAGGGGCGGGAGAGCCGCCTGCACGACCGGCTGCGCTTCACCGGAGGCAAGATCGAGCGGCTCGCGCCGTGACGGCTGTTCAGGAGGAGAAAGAGACCACCTGGCTGCGCCGGCACGCGATCGACATCCGGCCGCTCCGGCACTCGGCGTACCGGCGAATCTTCATCGGTAATGCCGTGTCCTTCTTCGGCGTGCAGTTCACGGCCGTCGCGGTACCGGTGCAGGTCTACGCCATGACGAAGTCCGCGCTGTGGGTCGGCGTGTCGAGCTTCGTCGGCCTCGTGCCGCTCATCGTGTTCTCGATCTGGGGCGGCGCGATCGCCGACGCCTACGACCGGCGCAAGGTGCTGCTGGTCAGCTCGACCCTGATGTGGCTGACCACCCTCGGGCTACTCGTGCAGGCGGTGCTGCACCTGAACAACGCCTGGCTGATGCTCGTGCTGATCGCGGCCCAGTCGGCGGCCTTCGGCATCAACAGCCCGGTGCGGCAGGCCATCATCCCGGCCCTCGTCGGCCAGGAGGAGGTAGCCTCGGCCAACACGCTGGGCTTCACGGTGTCCAACGTGGCCGCGATCGGCGGGCCGGTCGGCGCCGGCATCGTGATCGCCGCGTTCGACTTCTCCGCCGCCTACGCCGTCGACGCCGCGCTGTTCACCGTCGTGCTGTGGGCCGCGCTGCGCCTGCCCCACCTGCCGCCGAGCGGCACCCGCGCCACGGCCGGCCTGCGCGACATCCGCGACGGGCTGCGCTTCCTGGCCGGGCACAAGCTCATCCTGCTCACCTTCGCCATCGACATCGCGGCGATGGTCCTGGCGATGCCCAAGGCGCTGTTCCCGGTCGTCGCCGACGAGCGCTTCGGGCAGGCATCGCTCGGTTGGTTGTACGCCTCCATCGCGATCGGCGCCGTCCTCGCCGGGCTGACGTCGGGCTGGATCGGGCGCGTGCACCGGCAGGGCATCGCGCTCGTGCTCGCGGTGATCGGCTGGGGGCTCGCCGTCGCCGCGGCGGGCGCGGTGCCGTGGCTGTGGGCGTGTGTAGCTTTCATGGCGCTGGCCGGCGCGGCCGACATGATCAGTGGGGTGTACCGCCAGACGGTGCTCCTCAGCGCCCCGGACGCGATGCGGGGGCGGCTGCAGGGCGTCTTCTTCGCCGTGGTCGCCGGAGGTCCACGTCTGGGTGACCTTCGGGCCGGCTCGGTGGCCGACGCGACCAGCGCGAGCTTCTCGTGGGTCAGCGGCGGGATCGCGGCCGCGGTGGTTGCGGTGCTCCTGGGGCTGACATTTCCCGTCCTCCTCCGCTACACCGACCCGACGCACTGACGATATTGTCGCGCCCATGGACACCGCCGCCTCCGCGCAGCTCTCGCACGCCCCTTCGGGTACACAGTGGACGATCCGTTCGGGCGGCCAGGAAGCCGTCATCGTCGAGGTGGGCGGGGGCGTACGCACCTTCACCGCCGACGGACGGGACGTCGTCGCCGGATTCGCCGAGCACGAGCACGCCGTCGGCAGCGCCGGGCAGGTGCTGGCGCCGTGGCCCAACCGCATCCGCGACGGGCAGTACGGGTTCGGCGGGGAGCACCGGCAGCTGCCGCTGACCGAGCCGGAGCGGCACAACGCCATCCACGGCCTGGTGAACTGGGCCCGCTGGCAGGTCGTCGACGAGCGCGCCGACAGCGTGACCGTCGCGCACGACCTGGTGCCGCAGCCGGGGTACCCCTGGCCGCTGCGCCTGCAGACCACGTGGTCGGTGAGCGAGGCCGGCCTGCGCGCCGAGCACGTCGTCACCAACACGGGCGACACGGTGGCGCCGTTCGGGCTCGCCACCCACCCGTACGTGCTCGTGCCCGGCGTGGCGGTCGACGAGCTGACCCTGCGCGTGCCGGCCCGCAGCCGGCTGCTCGTCGACGCCCGCCTGCTGCCGATCGGCGCGGCCCGGGTCGCGGGCACCGAGTACGACTTCACGGAGGGCCGCCGGCTCGGCGCGACCGTGCTCGACACGGCCTTCGGCGAGGTGGACACCGACGCCGACGGCGGTTCGCGGGTCGAGATCACCGCGCCCGACGGCCGCGGCGTGACCGTCTGGGCCGACGCGTCCTTCACCTGGTGGCAGGTGTACTCCTCCGACACCCTCCCCGCCGACCGGCTGCGCAAGGCGCTGGCCATCGAGCCGATGACCTGCCCGCCCGACGCGTTCCGCTCGGGTCGCGACGTGGTGAGCCTGGAGCCGGGTTCCAGCTGGCGAGGCACCTGGGGGATCCGCGCGATCTAGGCTGCACCTGTGGAGCTTTCCGAGGTGATCCGCCGGCGGCGGATGGTGCGCAACTACGACCCCGACCGTCCGGTGCCGGCGGAGCTCGTCGAGAAGCTGCTCGGCTACGCCGTGCACGCGCCCTCGGCGGGCTTCTCGCAGGGCTGGGAGTTCCTGCTGCTCGACACCCGCGCCGACGTCGAGCGCTTCTGGACCGCCACCACGCCCGAGGACAACCTGCCCTCGGGGTGGCTGGACGGCATGACCCGCGCGCCCGTCGTCGTCGTGCCGCTGAGCCACCGCGACGCCTACCTGGACCGCTACGCCCAGCCGGACAAGGGCTGGACCGACCGCGACGAGGCCCGCTGGCCGGTGCCCTACTGGCACATCGACACCGGGATGGCGAGCCTGCTCGTGCTGCTCGGCGCGGTGGACGAGGGCCTCGGCGCGTGCTTCTTCGGCATCACCCCGGATCGCATCCCGGCCTTCCGCGCCGAGTTCGGCGTGCCGGAGGCCTACACGCCGATCGGCGCCATGACCGTCGGCTACCGGGCGGTCGACAAGCGCTCGCCGTCTCTCAAGCGGGGCCGGCGGGAGTCGCCGAGCGTGACGCACCGGGGCCAATGGGGTAACCGATCCGATTCGTGACGGGGATTCTGTCGCACCCAGTCGGTACCCTGGCACGGTCAGGGGGGTGACGTTCATGATCTTCAAGGCGGTCCGCGACGGCCGGCCGTATCCGGAGCATGGGCTGACGCTGAAGCAGTGGTCCGAGATCCCGCCGCGGCAGGTCCGGCTCGACCAGCTCATCACCACCAAGCGTGAGCTGGCGCTGGACAAGCTGCTGGCGGAGGACTCGACGTTCTACGGCGACCTGTTCCCGCACGTGGTGGAGTGGGAGGGCGGCCTCTACCTGGAGGACGGTCTCCACCGCGCGCTGCGCCGGGCGCTGTTGCAGCACACGACCATTCATGCCCGGGTGTTCCAGGCCTCAACGCTGCAAACCTGAACGCTTACTCTGGGGGCGTGACGACGCCGACACGCCCCTTGGACCTGCTCGACACCGACGGCCTGCACTCCGAGGAGGAGCTGGCGATCCGTGGCGTGGTGCGCCGCGTGGTCGACGACCACGTCCGGCCCTACGTCGCGGAGTGGTATGAGCGCGGCCAGGTCCCGGTCCGCGAGCTGGCCCGGGAGCTGGCCAAGGTCGGGCTGCTCGGCATGCACCTGCACGGCTACGGCTGCGCCGGTGCCAGCGCCGTCGCATACGGCCTGGCCTGCCTGGAGCTGGAGGCCGGCGACTCCGGGGTGCGCAGCCTCGTGTCGGTGCAGGGGTCGCTGGCGATGTTCGCGATCCACAAGTACGGCTCCGACGAGCAGAAGGACGAGTGGCTGCCGCGCATGGCGGCGGGCGAGGCGATCGGCTGCTTCGGGCTGACCGAGCCCGACCACGGCTCCGACCCGGCGTCGATGACCACCCGGGCCCGCCGCGACGGCGACGACTGGGTGCTCTCCGGCGGCAAGATGTGGATCACCAACGCGCCGGTGGCCGACGTCGCCGTCGTGTGGGCGCGCACCGACGAGGGCATCAGCGGTTTTGCGGTACCGATGGACACCCCCGGCGTCTCGACCCGCGAAGTGCACCACAAGCTCTCGCTGCGGGCCTCCTGCACCGGGCAGATCTTCCTCGACGACGTGCGCCTGCCGGCCTCGGCCCAGCTGCCCCTCGCGCGGGGCCTCAAGGCGCCCCTGTCGTGCCTCACGGAGGCGCGGTACGGGATCGTGTGGGGCGCGCTGGGCGCCGCCCGTGACAGCCTCCACGCGGCTCTGGACTACGCCGGCGCACGGGAGCAGTTCGGCCGGCCGATCGCCGGGTTCCAGCTGACGCAGGCCAAGTTCGCCGACGCCGCGGTCGAGCTGCAGAAGGGCTACCTGCTGGCGCTGCACATCGGCCGGCTCGCCGACGCGGGCACGCGCCGGCCCGAGCAGGTCAGCGTCGGCAAGCTCAACAACGTGCGGGAGGCGCTCGCGATCGCCCGGCAGTGCCGCACGATCCTCGGCGCCAACGGCATCAGCGCGGAGTATCCGGTGATGCGCCACGCCGCCAACCTCGAGACGGTGCTCACGTACGAGGGAACCTCGGAGATCCATCAGCTGGTCATCGGGCAGGCCCTCACCGGTCTCGCCGCTTTCGGATGATCTCTCCTCCCGTGCTTGGCTGATCTCTCCTCCCGTGCTCGGCTGAGATCGACTCGCGACGCTTTACTGCGCCCCTTAACGTTGACGGGAAGAAGATCCCTCCATCAACGGAGTCGAGCATGGGCGACAACGAAGAATCGAAGACCTCCGAGTACCTGGAGGTCACGTCCGGTGCCGGCAAGTGGGATCCGGAGATCGGAGACCCGATCGACCCGCCGAAGGCGATCGAGGGCAAGGTCGTCGAGCGCGAGCCCATTGTCGTGCCGGTCAAGCAGGGCGGCGGCGCGATGCGCGGCCTCTTCTGGCTCGTGGCCACGATCGGCCTGGTCGTCGCGCTGGTGCTGGGCGCCAAGACCATCGGGCTCTTCCCGGGCCTGAAGAACCCGTTCGCGCAGGAGCAGACGGACCGCAGCGGGCCGGCGCTGCTCAAGTCGGTGCAGGACCTCAACCAGTTCGTCGCGGCCGAGGGCAACTTCCAGGTCATCGTCGACGTCCAGAAGGATCGGAAGTACATTCCGGACTTCCTGCTCAATGAGCGCATTCTGTTCGTGGCGGCGGGTTCGGTCGAGGTGTACGTCGACTTCTCGGCCATCGGCCAGGGCGCGGTCAAGGAGTCGGAGGATCGCCGCACGGCCGAGATCAACCTGCCTGCTCCGCAGCTGCGGCCGGTGCGCATCGACAACGACCACAGCTACGTCTACCAAGAGGATCGCGGGGTCTTCAACCGCATCGGCGACGCGTTCAGTTCGGATCCGAACCGTCTGCAGGAGGTTTACAAGCTCGCCGAGCAGAAGATCGGCGACGCCGCCAAGGACGCTGGCCTGCAGAAACGTGCCGAGGACAACACCCGCAAGATGCTCCAGCAGTTCCTGGCCGCCCTGGGGTACACATCGGTGACGGTGAACTTCCCCGCGGGCTGATTTACGCCCTGAACTGCAAGGTTCCATAACAGTAGTTGCGCGGTAACACGCCGAACACTGGTCATTTACCCGATGGACCAACTTGCGTGCGCCTCATCACAGTATTTGACTCGGGGTAACTGGCCGATCCGCGAATTGCTGACCTGGGGCGGAGGTGACGGTGGCTACCGTCGCGCTCAAAGATGTGATGAAGGTGTTCGCCGACGGCACCGTTGCCGTCGACCGTGTGAACCTGGACGTTGGCCAGGGCGAGTTCATGGTGCTGCTCGGTCCCAGCGGCTGTGGCAAGTCGACGCTGCTGCGCATGGTGGCCGGCCTGGAGGACCCCACCTCCGGTGCCATCATCATGGACGGCGAGCTGGCCAACGACCTCCCGCCGCGGGAGCGTGGGGTCGCGATGGTGTTCCAGGACTTCGCGCTGTATCCGCATATGACCGTCGGCGAGAACATCGGCTTCCCCCTGCGGCTGTCCGGCATCGAGCCGGAGCCGCGGGCCGAGCAGGTCGCCGAGGTGGCAAGCGCCCTGGGCATCGGTGACGTGCTCGCGCGCAAGCCCGGGCAGCTCTCCGGTGGCCAGCGCCAGCGGGTCGCGATGGGGCGGGCCATCGTGCGCCGCCCGAAGCTCTTCCTGATGGACGAGCCGCTGTCCAACCTGGACAGTGGCCTGCGTGCCGAGCTGCGGGCCGAGATCTCCGGCCTCGTCCGCGAGCTCGGCGTCACCACGATCTACGTCACGCACGACCAGGCCGAGGCGCTCACCATGGCCGACCGGGTCGCGATCCTTCGCAAGGGCGTCCTGCAGGACGTGGGGACGCCGACGCAGGTGTACGGGCGGCCGGCAACGCTCTATGTCGCCGCCTTCCTCGGCAGCCCGCGGATGAACCTGCTCGAGGCCGAGGTGTACGTCCACCTCGACCGGCACATCGCGCTGCACATGGGCGACCAGGTGCTGCACCTGCCCTGGAACGACCTCCGCTCGCGACAGGTCGCTCACTTCCACGGCGAGCGCATCGTCATCGGGGTCCGGGCGGAGGCGTTGACCCCGGTGCCGGACTCGACCACGGGCGACGTTCTCCGGGGCCGCATCCGGTACCTCGAGCACCACGGCCACGAGTCGCTGGCGTTCCTCGACATCGGGGCGACCGCCGTGATCGTCGACGAGATCGGCAAGCCGCCGACCGACATCCCGATCAACGGTGGCGGCCTGCGCCGGTTCGTCTCCAAGATCACCGGTCGCGGTGGCGAGGAGGAGCTCGTCGGCGCCGGCGTCAACGGCCGCGGCGGCACCCAGCGCCGCCAGGCCAACCGCGAGAGCGTGCTGAGCGACCCCGGTCGCCACCACCGTCGCCCCGCGGAGCTCGCCGTGCGCCTCGCGCCCTACCCGAATGTCACGCACGGTCATCCCTTGACCGTCGCTGTGCGCATGGAGGCACTGCACTTTTTCGACGAAAGGGGACAACGCATCGACGTGGGGTGGCGTTAAGTGACGCACGTCGCTTAACCTGCGCCGATGGCGGCCTACGGTGAGTCCGGTAAGGGATTGCTCATCATCGAGCGAATCCTGCGCGATCGCGAGGGAATCTGGCGGCAGATCGGCGAAGAGCGCGATCTGGGCAAGCTGACCAAGCAGATGCTGTACAGCTCCGTGGTGGCACTGGCCTGCTACGGAGCTGTACTTGGCGCGTCCAGCAGCGTTGCACAGTCGGCATTGTCGGCCGTCAAGCTCCCGCTGCTGTTCCTCATGACGCTGGCGATCTGCCTTCCGACCCTTTATCTGTTCAATCTCGTCTTCGGCGCGCGCCTGCAGGTGAAGCAGGCGCTGGCGCTGGTCATGGTGACCATCACCGTCACGTCGGTGCTGTCGCTGGCCTTCGCCCCGATCAGCCTGTTCTTCCTCATCACCGCGTTCAGCTACGAGTTCTACAAGATTCTCAACGTCGCGATCCTCACGATGACCGCGTTCGTCGGCCTGCGCTTCCTGACCAGCGGCATGCGGTCCCTCAACGAGCACACGGCGGCGATCGCGGCGGCCCGCCGTGCGGAGCGGGAGCGCCAGGAGCGCGAGGAGGCGGCGGCGCTGGCCGCGCTGTCGGCCCCCGAGGAGTCCGCCGACGCTCCCGTGTCACCCGCGCCGGCACTCGTCGCAGCCGACGCACCTGCCGCTGAGGCTGTGGCGGCCGTTGCGCCCGTGTCCGCCGTTCCCGTGTCCGCGGCGCCCGTGGCGGTCTCCACGCCCGCAAACGGCCTCGTGTCGACCGTCGTGGTGCCGCCCGTCCCGCCGCTGGCGCCGGGTCAGCCGCTGCTGATGCCGGACGGCCGGACGGTGTATCCGGTGGTGCCCTACCCGCAGCCCATCCCGCCGATGCACGCGGTGCCGCGCCCCGCACCGCCGCAGCTGGCCCCCGGCGAGCGCCCGGCCAGCATGACCCTGCTCAACGTGTGGATCCTGCTGTTCGGCTTCGTCGGCACGCAGCTGGCCTGGACACTGCGCCCGTTCGTCGGCGCCCCGGGCGAGCCGTTCCAGGTCTTCCGCAAGATCGAGGGCAACTTCTACGTCGACATCGTCCGGGCGATCGGCGACCTCTTCACCTGATCCCGCTCGTGGCTACTGGCCGGTAACATCACCGGTCATGAGCATTGATTCGAAGGCCATGGCGCTCGGCCTGACGTCGGCAGTCCCGTTCGCGCGCACCGTAGGCATCGAGATCGCCGAGGTGAGCGCGGACGGCGACGACGTGCGGGCCGTCGCCACGCTCCCGGACGAGGAGCGCCTGCACAACCACGTGGCGGGCCCGCACGCGGGCGCCCTGTTCGCCTTGGGCGAGACGGCGTCGGGCGCGGTCGTGATGGCCGCGTTCGCCCCGCACCTGGCTCTGGGCACCCCTCTGGCCGTGCGCGCCGACATCGCGTACGCGAAGCTCGCCCTCGGCCCGGTCCGCGCCACCGCGACGCTGGGCCGCCCGGTCGCGGAGGTCATCGACGAGCTGACTCGCGGCGGCCGGCCCGAGTTCCCGGTCACGGTCGAGATCACCCGCGCCGATGGCGCCGTGACCACCACGATGACGGTCGTCTGGACGATCCGCCCGAACCGCTGAGGTCGCGGCGTCTCCTTCGTCGCGCGTTGTCTTGGTCTGGCTGGCGCGCGTCCGTTTGGGGCGCGCGCCGGCGGCCGTGGTGGTTCGCTCGTCCGGCTGTGCTTACGCCTCCGCGCGGACCTCCGCACTTGCGGCTGCCTCGCGCCCCCCGCGCCTCCCAGCGCCCCTGCTTCCGCCCCCGCGCGCCGTGCGCCTCGCGCCCCGCCCCGCGCATCCCGGGCCCCGCCCGGGTCCTGCGCGCCTGCGCCTCGCGCCCTGCGCGCCTGCGCCTCGCGCCCTGCGCGCCTGCGCCTCGCGCCCTGCGCGCCTGCGCCTCGCGCCCTGCGCGCCTGCGCCTCGCGCCCTGCGCGCCTGCGCCT
>NZ_BAABAT010000094.1:0-15695 GCF_039537565.1 Dactylosporangium darangshiense | reverse complement strand
TGGCGGTTGCGCCGGGGTCGGTGGTGGCGGTGAAGTTCCTGCCGATGACCGTTGGGTTGGTGGCGCCGGCGGGTGTTCGGGTGTCCGACGGCAGTGAGTTGGTCGGGCTGACCGGTGCTGATCCGGATCGTCATCTTGATGCCCGGTTCGGTGAGTTGGCCGGGCCGCGATCTGTTGCTTGGGTTGAGCGTGACGCACGTGGTGAGGTGCGGCTGAACCCGTTCTGGTATCGCCTTGACGAATTGTCGGAAGATGAGGTGAAGGAGGTGAAGCACGAGGATAACCGGAATATAGTATGGATGTTCACCTTCGATGAACGCGGTGTTATACGGATTGGTGCGCTGGATCCCATTGAGGTGCTTGGAGAAGCCGGCTCTCGAAGGTTGTTCGACAATGTCCGGGATGCCGAGAAACGGGATGCCGAGAAACGGGGGCGTGTCGAGCCGGAGCTGACGTGGGACCGGTTTACGGAGATTTTGCGTGGTTCGGGACCTTCGACCGTTGCGGTCGGGTTTGATGACCAGGGGTATACGCGGGTGGCCCCGGCCCGCGTTTCCGGCATGCTGTATTGGTCGGATACTGAGGAGCGCTGGGAGGTCAACGGCAACTCTGGTCGTTACATGAGGCCTGCGGTTCGGGGCGACTGGGCGCCGCGGGACGTGAGGTCGTGGTTGAGCAACGCGGCGGTCGCGATCGGCGAGCGTCTCGGTGTCGGCGTGTTCGTTGCGCAGTCCGGGGACAGCTCGACCGTGGTCGACATCCCACCACCACGCCACGCGCCGGCAACCACCGCCCCCACCGGGCGCCGTGCCGCGAGCGGGACCGCACAACCTGTTTCCCCGCGACTCCGGGAGATTCGCCAGGAGCGTCAGGCACGGGCGATCATGGCGGCGTATGACAGGGTAGGGGCAAACCGGGACCTGCTTGAAGCCGCGGTGCGGGGACTGCTGCTGCTCGAGGGTCCGGAGCTCGAGATCGCCGAGGTGGTCGACCATACGGCTGTTGCGGCGGCCCGGCTCGGGGTGGGGCAAGTGCGGCGTGGGCTCGAGCCGTCGTCCGGCAGCGAACGGGACCTGGATTTCGTCCGGCGGGCGGCGCTGGCGACGAGTTATCTGGGTGCGCGGGAGGTCGATGCCCGCCGTTCGGAAATTCTGGAGCAACTGCACAGTGCGCCGGCTCGGCCGAGCAGTGAGCATGGTGGGCTGGTTCGGCGCAGTGATGGGTGGGTGACCCGGCAGGCACTGGCGTTTGTGTATCTTGGCGCCGACATGTCGCGGCTGCTTGCGGAGCTGTTGGGTGGGCGGCGCAGGGAGCTGGCTGAGGCGTTGGCCGGGATCGTCAGCTCGGTGTTGTTCGGCGAGGGAGAACAGCCGGTTCAGCGTCGCGCGGGTGAGGTGTTGCTGCGGGCCGGGGATCTGGCGGCGTTGGGTGGCGCGGACGGTACCGTTCAGATTCCGTTTCCGCTGGTCGCGTCTACCGGGACCGTCGATGTGGTGGAGGGGTACGAGCGGGTTGGTATCAGTACCAGCTCGGCTGTCAGCCCTGATCCGCGTGTCATCGTCGTCCGGCCGGGTACCAGGTTCGTGTCCATGCTCGAGTTCGGTGGTGGCGCGGCATCGCGGACGCGGCTCGTCGAGGTGAGCTGGTCCGATGCTCCTGGGGCGGGGGTGCCGTCGTCGTCGGCGCACCCGGCCGCATTTTCGGCTGGGCCGGCGGACGTTTCGGGGGCTGCGGGGGTTGCTGTCGGTGCGGTCATGGACACGGCCGGCATCGCCGCCACGGTGGCCGGTGCATCGCAGCGTTCAAGCGCGCCCGCGGTACCGGTTTGGATCCTGCGGACACGTGCCGACCGGGTACACCGCACCGGCAGTGTCACGGCCGGGCCGGGACCCGCCCCGGGTGCTGTTGCGGTTGGTGGTGGCGGGTCGTGGCTGCGGCGGTTGCGGAATGATGTGTGGTTCGTCGAGCCGCCGGCTGATGGTGCTGTCGATCCGGACCGGGTTGCGGAGGCGGCGGGACAGCTCGATGTGCCGCCCGACGTCGTGGTCATTGCGGGTACCGTGCCCGATGCGGCGCACGGCGTCGACGGCGAACGGTTGGAGCGGGGGCAGTGGCTGGCGGTGGCCGACCGGCCCGGTGGTCGGGTGTCGGTCGGTGACCTGATCGGCATGGTTGATGTATCGGGTCGGACGTTGGTGTTGTTGCTGGCTGGGGCGACAGTTGCGGACGGGGACGTTTATGCGCGTGCGTTGAGCGACCGGACCCGGCAGCTGCGGCTTGATGGGCGGCCGGCGCCGAACGGTGCGGTCGTTTCGACCGGCGGTGACTACGGCCGGTCGGACCGGTCGAGCCATCCTGAACCATTTCGATGGCTGGTGACGTCGATGGCTGGAACGTTGCTGTTCGATCGCCTCGCGGAGGCAGCCCCTGCTGCGGCGTCTGATGCGTGGCCGGCGTTGGACGTCGTCGGTGAGCTGCGGGCGCGTTTGAATCGCCAGGAGTGGCCGTTGGGCCTCACCGAGGATGAGCTTGCCAGCGTTGCGATGCGGGCGATGGTCGAGGCGGGGGGTGTGCCTTCGGCGCCGGTGTCCGCGGCTGAGGCCTGGTCGGTGGCGGGCGGTCCCGTTGGCGGCGCTGTTTGGGTGCCGGTGGCGGCGGGGCTGGATGCCACTCGGCGGATCCATGCGGCCCGCCGGTGGTTGCGGTTGGGCTTGGTCCAGCGGATGCGACCGCCGCGCGACGCCGCGGCCGTGGACGTGGTCCACGTGCTGGTGCCGCCGGAGGTGCGGGGCGCGGTGCTGCGGCTGCCGGCGTCGGACCCGGACCCAGCGGTGGACGTGCAGGTGCTGCCCCTGCTCCGACGCCGCCACCCCACCGGCGAAGCACCCGACGAGGTGTTCGACGTGTGGCTGAACCCGTCGCCCGGCGGTCAGATCCGGGCGGTGCCTGTGCCGGCCGACACCGCCCGGTATCTGCGCTATGCGGTGCCGGCGTATGCCGGTGACCGGATTGTGGTCGAGCCGGAGCAGGTGAACCTCGAAGCTGTCGACGGGCACGAGCCGGGTACGGTGATCCGCCCGGCGTATGGCAGTGGATGGCTTACGGCCGGGCAGTACGCGGCCGAGGTCCTGCCTGAGGGCGGCCCGGATTCACGAATCGTGATCATGCTGGGGCCGCCGGGCTCTGATGTTTCCCTCAGCCCATTCCACGCGCAACTCGCCCGGCACGCGACCGTGCTCATCCGGACGGGTCCCGCCGGCAACCATCGGGCCGTTCAAGATCGGTGGACGGGGCTCGCCGATCACCATGTGGACGCCGTAACGTTCGGCGACCTGCGCGCACTGCTGATTTCCCTGACCGGTCGGCACAGGACCGAGGCGTCCGGCGCCGATGACCGTGACGCCCTGGCCGTCGCTGCCCGCATCCAGTCAGGCCCGCAGCAGGAAGTGCCGGAGGGGCTGGCCAGGGTAGTGCGCCAGGTGTTCGAGGAGACGACGCTGCCCGAAGGGATGGTGTCCGGCGATGGTAGGTTGATGCGGGTGCCGCCCAGTGTCGTGGGCGACGAAGCCATTCACTCGTGGCTGCGCGGTCACGACGTGGTGGTAGAGGCCCGGCGCGTTGGCCCTGGTGATTTCCAAATCTGGGTTCCCGTGCACTACGTGCGCGACCTTCCGGAAATTCCCGGCAGCACTTTCTACCGCTTGCTGGATGCCCGGGCGTTGGTCTCCGCGCGAGCACCAGTGATGGTCATCGAGCCGGTCCATGGTGCGCAACATCTGCTTCAGGTGCCCGCCGATCCGGCGGCGACAGATGGTCTTGCCGACGGTGAGACCGTGCGGTCCGACCCGACCGGATCTTCGGTGGCACAGGCCGCACCAGGTCGGGTTTCCGCGCCGGTGTCGGTACCTGCCGGGTGGGTATCGTTGGATCCGTCGGTTCTCGGCCGATCGGACCTCAACAGAATCCGGTCATCGCCGTATGTGCGTATCGCGTGGAGGGCGGTGCCGGGTCGGTCCGTGCTGTCTGGTCCGGTCGGGCCGGCCGATGGTCGGGCCGCTGCGGTGATGCCGGCGGGGCCGCGGATCGTCCGGACGCCGCCGACGCCGCCGACGTCGACGCCGCCGGCGGGCGGCACATGGGTGCGTGACCCGGATACGGCCCGGGAGCTGTTCACCAACCGCGTCGATAACGACCTGCGGAAGCGTGATTACGGAAGCAACCTGCGGAGGCTGTGGGACGCCCTGACCGCCCGTACGAACGACGGGGAGATCGTGGCCACCGAGCGAGAGCTCGCCAGGGCGATATCCGTGCCGCCGCGTATGGTGAGTCGCTGGATCGAGGCTTTGCTTGACGATCGTCTGCTGGTGCGGGTCGAGCGCGGGGAACGTGGCAAGCCGTCGCGGTACCGGGTGGTTGATCCGGGCCGGTCCCGGCCGGGACCGGCCCGGCCCCGGCCGGGACCGGCTGGGATGCTCGTCTATGACATTCCCGGTGATGGGGACTGTTTGTTCAACGCGGTCCTGGAAAGTTCCCGCCGGCAGGGAGTGCGTCTCGGGGCCGGCCCCGCCGAGCCTGACACCGCCGCTGGGCTGCGGGCACTGGCCGCCACCCAGCTGCTTGGCCTGGGGTTGGGGGCTGTTCACGGTCTCGTTGAACGCAGCACCGGCCGGTTGATCAGCGAGGGACTCGGCCTGCCGGCCCTGCAGCACCTGGCGCACCTGCTGCTCCCCGAATTCAGCTACGCGCCCACCGGCGAACAGGTGGATCAATGGATCCAGGCCGCTCGGATTCGGGCCACCCGCGAAGCAGCTCGGGCTGAAGGCCTCAACCATGATGCGAGCCTGGACGACCTGCATGCCGCCCTGCCGGGCTGGTCTCCGCCGCAGGACGTCATCGACTCCCACGTCACCAGGCTCAGCGAGGCCGCGCAACTCGAGGCGTACCGCGCCGCGATCGCCGCTCTGATCGACAGTTCGCCTGTCGCCGCCGTCCTCCTCGGCGCGTTGGCCAGCCATGTCGGCCCGGACATCACCGACGGCACACGGGCCTTGATCAGCCTGGTAGCCGAGCACGTCAGGGACCATGGCACGGTCCCCGACCAGGGTCATCTGCTCTACCAGGCCATGCTGCGCACCGAGCTGTGGAACACCCCGGTCGGTGACGACCTGCCTCGAGTGCTCGCGCTCGCTCTCAACCTGAACATCGTCATCCACGAGCAGCAGCACGAGCACCCCCTTCCCGGCCGCGATGCCACTGCCCCCACCATCCATCTGCAACGGCAGAACAACGACCACTACCAAGCCCTCGGACCGGCTGAGACCGTACGGTCCGGGCCGCCTGCTACGGGACCCGGCGGGCCGGAACGCGCCGGGGCAGCGATGCCTCCGCGGACGCCGCAGCAGAAGCGGCCGTTGGACGGCGGTGGCGACGGCTCTGACGAAGCGCTGCCGCCCCCGCATCGCCGGCCCCGGCGTTCCTCTGGGCCGGCTGGGTCGGTGGCTGGGCCGGGGTTGCCGTATGCCCATCTCGATACGGGTGTGGGTGCGGTGGCGCCGGGTGGTACCGCGGCTGCTGGTGTGGACGGGTCGGGGTTGGTGTCGGCGGTGGTGGGGGCGGCGGTTGCGGCGTTGTGGGGGTGGGTGGTGGGTGTGGATGATTGTTTGTCGCGGGTGGGGTGGGTGCTGGAGGAGGTTGCGGCGCGGTTGGGGTTGCCGCGGGTGGGGGGTGTGGTGGATGACTGGTCGGTGCCGGGGTCGGTGGTGGAGTCGTTGATTGTGGCGCGGTTGGGTGGTGTTCAGTGGGTTGGTGTGGGTGCGGATGTGGCTGTGTTGGAGTCGTTGGCGCGTGGTGCGGTGACGGCGGTACGGGTGGAGCGTCCGGGGTTGCCGATGCATGTGGTGTTGGTGGAGCGGGAGGCCGATGGGCAGTTGGTGATGATCGAGACGCAGTATGCGGCGGGTGAGTCGCCGTATACGAGGTTCGAGCTGCCGGTCCGGTCCGGCGATCCGGGACTGGCGCGGTTGCCGCCGAGGTTCAAGCTGCCGGTCCGGTCCGGCGATCCGGGACTGGCGCGGTTGCCGCCGAGGTTCGAGCTGCCGGTCCGGTCCGGCGATCCGGGACTGGCGCGGTTGCCGGAGCAGTTGCAGGGTTCGTTGAGTGTGGTGCTCAACGATGGGGTGCTCGGGCAGTTGCCGCCCGCGCCGACCTCGGCGCCGGGGTCGTTGTCGGGGTCGGTGGTGGCGGGGTTGCTTGATCCGTCGGTGACCAGGCGGCCGGGTGCGCGGGCCGACCGCGGTCGCGGTCGCGGTGGTGGTGGGGTTGGGCGTGGTGTTGGTGGGCGTGGTTCGGTTGACCCGCCGGCGGCCGGTGCGCCATCACCGCTGCGGGAACCTCGGTCGGCCGGGCCGGCCCGGTTGTCGGGGTCGCCGCAGCCGGTGGGGGGTGTGTCCCCTGATGCTGGTTCCGTGGTGTCGGCTGCGGCGTCCGGGCCGGCTGAGAGCGTGCGGCGGTTTGGGGGGTTGACGTTGAAGCGTGTCGCCGGCGGCGGCGGACTCGTCAACGTATTCAATCCGGGATTCACCATCGAAGAATCCAGGAATAAAAAAAAGGGCGGTACCACCAGGGTCAAATTCAATGACGGCACCCCCGATTGGGTATTCAAGATGCACAAGGGCGCCATAAGCACGACGGAGTTGGTGCTGCGTAAGCTGTATGATGCCCAAGGGCAGGACGTCCCCGTCGAGGATGTCGAACAGTTGATCGGCAAAAAGAGCTATCGTCGGCCGGCCACAGCGGCGATTAACAATGCGCGGGAGGCGGTCGGCGATCGTATTGGCACTCGCTCGGCGGCGGTCGGCGGCGGTGGTGTGAGTCTTGCTTATTTTCTGGTGGATCAGAGTGCGGGACGGGCGTTGGATCCTGCTGCGGCGTCGGTGTTGGGTCGGTTGATGCAGGCTGAAGGTGCGTTCGTCGGGGTTGGGGAGCTTGTGCGGGCGATGCCTGCGGGGTTGCGTCCTGTGGGGGTGGATGACGGGGATTGGGTTGCTGGGGTGGTTTCGTCGTTGCAGGGGCCTATTGGCCGGTTCCGGGTTGTGCCTGGCGGGGATGGGTATCGGCTGGTTGATCCCGCGCCGCCAGGGTCAGGGTCGGTGTCTGAGGATCGCCGTGGTGGTTTCGGTGTGCGGCGGGGCGGGGGTGCCGCCGCGGGGCCGTCCGGGGGTGTCGCCGGGCGGTACCGGGTGGTTGCTCCGGGCGGGTCCGGGCTGGTGCCGCTGGTGTCTGCTGTGGGTGTTGTCGGGCAGTCGTCCCTTGGGGGGTGGGCGGGTACGGCTGTGGCGGTGGCGCGTCGGGTCCTGCCGGGGCCGGCTGGGATGTTTGTCTATGACGTTGCTGGTGATGGGGATTGTTTGTTCAATGCGGTCCTGGAAAGTGCCCGCCGGCAGGGGGTGCGTCTCGGGGACGGCGCCGGCGAGCCTGACAGCGCCGCTGGGCTGCGGGCTTTGGCCGCCGAGCAGCTCGCTCAGCAGCTCGTCCTGGGGTTGGGGGCTGGTCCCGGTCTCGTTGAACGCAGCACCGGCCGGTTGATCAGCGAGGGACTCGGCCTGCCGGCCCTGCAGCACCTGCTGCCCCCCGATCGCTACGCGCCCACCGGCGAACAGGTGGATCAATGGATCCAGGCCGCTCGGATTCGGGCCACCCGGGATGCAGCCCGGGCTGGAGGCCTCAACCCTGACGCGAGCCTGGCCGACCTGCAAGCCGTCCTGCCGGACGACTGGTCCCCGCCGCAGGACGTCATCGACTCCCACGTCACCAGGCTCAGCGAGGCCACGCAACTCGACGCGGCCCGGGCCGCGATCGCCGCTCTGATCGACGATGCTCCTGCCGGCTCTCCTGACATCATCCTCGACGCGTTGGCCGGCTATACCGGCCCGGATGTCACCGACGGCACACGGGCCTTGATCCGTCTGGTCGCCGAGTACGTCGCGGTCCATCGCACGGTCCCCGGCGGGGGTCATCTGCTCCACCAGGCCATGCTGCACACCGAGTTGTGGGACACCCCGGTCGGTGACGACCTGCCCCAAGCGCTCGCTTTCGCGCTCAACGTGAACATTGTCGTCCATGAGCAGCAGTACGAGCGCCCCCTTCCCGGCCGCGATGCCAGCGCCGCCACCATCCATCTGCAACGGCAGAACGGCGACCACTACCAAGCTCTCGGACCGGCCCACCCGCCCGGCGAGGATCTGTCCCGGCTGGACAATACGGGTGCGTTCCCGGCAGCCGGGGCGGCAGCCGCCTGGCCGGCGGACACCGTTCTGCCGGCGCTGCCCCGGCGGCCTGGTTCTGTTCTGGCCGATCGGTATGTGCGGCAGTTGTATGGGTTGCCGGTCCAGGGGTTGCCGGTGGAACGTGGGGACGTTGCGGCGGGGGCGTCCAGGGGTTCCCGCATCGGCGGGGAGCACGTGTTCGGTGATCCGCGGGAGCTGATCCCTGGTTCGGGGGTTGCGGAGTCGGGCGGTCCTGGCGGTCTGCCGGGGGGTGCTTGGCCCGACCGTGACGTGGAGATGTTCGATCCGTCTGATGCTGCGGGGGAAGGTGTCGGCGTTGACGGTGGCGGTCAGGCCGATGCGGTGGGGTCGGCGGGGCCGCGGAGCGTCCGGCCGCCGAACCCGTCGTCGCCGGCCCCGCCTGCGGGCAAAACATGGGTGCTTGCCAAGGATAGGGCCAAGGACCTGATCACCAACCACATCAATGCCATCATCACAAATCTTAAGTACAAGAACGACCAGCAGAAGGTTGTTTACCGGAACAACCTGGAGAAGCTGCGGGACGCCCTGATCAAACACATGAACGAGAAGAACGGGGAGATCAAGGCCAGCGAGAACGAGCTCGCCGCCGAGACAAAGATGCCGAAGAAGTCGGTGAACCGCTGGATCAAGCGGTTGATCGACCATGGTCTGCTGAAGCGGGTCGGGGGCGGGCAAGATGACGGTGCGGCGTCGCGGTACCGGGTGGTTGCTCCGGACGGGTCCGGGCTGGTGCCGCCGGTGTCGGGTGCTGCTGTGGGTGTTGTCGGGCTGTCGTCTCTTGGGCGGGAGGGAGCGGCGGTGGCGCCGGTGTCGGGGTCGGTTGTCGGGTCGTTGCCGTATGCGCATCCTGGTGTGGGTGTGGTGGTGCCGGGTGGGGTGGAGGGTGGGTCGGCGTCGGCGGTGGCACCGTCCGTGCCGTCTGTGTCGTCTTGGGTGTCTGGTCCGTTCTGGCCGTCGTCTGGTGCGTTCGTGCCCTCGATGGCGGGTGGGGAAGTCCGTGGGGCGGGGGGGTCCGGGTTGGTTGATCCGGGGCTGGCGCTGCCGGGTTCGATGTTGGAGGGGTTGGGTGTTGTTGCTGGTGTCGGGGAGGGTGAGGGCGTTGCGGAGTTGGGTGGTTCTGGTGGACTGCCGGGGGGCGTCGGGTTCGGCCCTGATGTGGTGATGTTCGATGGGTCTGGTGTCGGGTTTGTTGAGGGGGTTGGTGGGGGTTTTGACGGTGGTGGTTGGGGCGCGGTGGTGGGGTCGGCGGGTGTTTCTGGGCCGGTGTCTGGTCGGGTGGTGCGGGTGCCGCGGTCTGGGTGGTGTCTGCTGGATGCGGCGGCGTTGTCCGCGCCGCTGGGGTTGGCGGGGCTTGATGGTTTGCCGCAAGAGGCTCGTGATTGGCTGGTTGGTGTTCCGTTCTGGTTGTCTGTGGGTGGTGGGGCTGTGCTGGTGGCGGAGGGGAGCGGTATCCAGGGTGTGAGGACGGCGGTCGCGAATCGGTTGGCGGAGTTGGTGCTTGATCCGGGTCACGATGCGCGGTATAAGGGGTTGGTTGCGTATGCGATCGGTACTGTGTGGGATCGGCGGGGGCGGGGTGCCGTGGAGGTGTCGCCGGGGCGTGTTGCGCGGTTGGCTCGGTTGGTGCGTAGGTGGGAGACGTCCTGGAACACGGAGCAGGGCGATGTTCCGTTGTTGTTCGCTGCGCTGTTGGCTGGTGTGTTGGGGACGAGGGTGGTGCTCGGATCGCCTGGTGATCGGGTCGGGGCGACGCTGGTGTCCGCCCGGGGGGCGGGTGTGGGGGCGGAGCCGTTGCGGTTGTGGCAGGACGACGGTGGTGGGCGTCATTACGATGCGTGGGTCACCGAGTCCGGATTTTCGGCTGTGCCTGTTTCGGGGGTGGCGGCGGCAGGTGCGGCGGTCGATCGGGGTTGGCGGAGCGACGATGGGTGGGACGACGGGCGTGGCGGTGGGTCGGGTGATCAGTGGTGGTTGCCCGACCCCGACGAGGCGATGTCCGATTGGTCTGGTGCCGGATTCGCCGAGGTGGACGGATTCGCCGAGGGAGACGGCCCGGCCTTCAACGGTGGCGGCCCGGCCGATGCGCTGATGTCTGCGGGGCCGGGGATCGTCCGGCCGCCGAACCCGTCGTCGCCGGCCCCGCCTGCGGACGGCACATGGGTGCGTGACCGCAATACGGCCCAGGAGCTGTTCACCGACCGCGTCGTCGATGACATCGTCGCAAAGCTAGGACTTCTTAAGAACAAGACCAAACTGCAGCAGCTTGAGTTCCGGGACGACCTGGAGGAGCTGTGGAACGCCCTGGTCGACCGCATGGAGGACGGGGTGATCGTGGCCGGCGAGCAGGAGCTCGCCGAGGCGATATCCGTGCCGGATCCGGGGGTGGTGTTAGACCGGATCGATGTTTTGGTTCGCGGTGGTCTGCTGGAGCGGGTCGAGGGCGGGACAGCTGACGGTGCGGTGTCGCGGTACCGGGTGGTTGCTCCGGGCGGGTCCGGGCTGGTGCCGCTGGTGTCTGCTGTGGGTGTTGTCGGGCAGTCGTCCCTTGGGGGGTGGGCGGGTACGGCTGTGGCGGTGGCGCGTCGGGTCCTGCCGGGGCCGGCTGGGATGTTTGTCTATGACGTTGCTGGTGATGGGGATTGTTTGTTCAATGCGGTCCTGGAAAGTGCCCGCCGGCAGGGGGTGCGTCTCGGGGACGGCGCCGGCGAGCCTGACAGCGCCGCTGGGCTGCGGGCTTTGGCCGCCGAGCAGCTCGCTCAGCAGCTCGTCCTGGGGTTGGGGGCTGGTCCCGGTCTCGTTGAACGCAGCACCGGCCGGTTGATCAGCGAGGGACTCGGCCTGCCGGCCCTGCAGCACCTGCTGCCCCCCGATCGCTACGCGCCCACCGGCGAACAGGTGGATCAATGGATCCAGGCCGCTCGGATTCGGGCCACCCGGGATGCAGCCCGGGCTGGAGGCCTCAACCCTGACGCGAGCCTGGCCGACCTGCAAGCCGTCCTGCCGGACGACTGGTCCCCGCCGCAGGACGTCATCGACTCCCACGTCACCAGGCTCAGCGAGGCCACGCAACTCGACGCGGCCCGGGCCGCGATCGCCGCTCTGATCGACGATGCTCCTGCCGGCTCTCCTGACATCATCCTCGACGCGTTGGCCGGCTATACCGGCCCGGATGTCACCGACGGCACACGGGCCTTGATCCGTCTGGTCGCCGAGTACGTCGCGGTCCATCGCACGGTCCCCGGCGGGGGTCATCTGCTCCACCAGGCCATGCTGCACACCGAGTTGTGGGACACCCCGGTCGGTGACGACCTGCCCCAAGCGCTCGCTTTCGCGCTCAACGTGAACATTGTCGTCCATGAGCAGCAGTACGAGCGCCCCCTTCCCGGCCGCGATGCCAGCGCCGCCACCATCCATCTGCAACGGCAGAACGGCGACCACTACCAAGCTCTCGGACCGGCCCACCCGCCCGGCGAGGACCTGTCCCGGCTGGACAATACGGGTGCGTTCCCGGCAGCCGGGGCGGCAGCTGCCTGGCCGGCGGACACCGTTCTGCCGGAGCTGTCCCAGCGGCCCGGTTCTGCTCTGGCCCATCGGCGTGCGCGGCAGTTGCAGGGGTTGCCGGTGGAACGCGGGGACGTTGCGGGGGCGTCAGGAGGTTTCCCCTCCGGCGGGGAGCACGTGCCCGGTGATCCGCGGTGGTCGCGTCCTGGTTCGGGGGTTGCGGAGTCGGGCGGTCCTGACGGTCTGCCGAGAAATGTCGAGTCCGACCCTGACGTGGAGATGTTCGATCCGTCTGATGCTGCGGGGGAAGGTGTCGGCGTTGACGGTGGCGGTCAGGGCGATGCGGTGGGGTCGGCGGGGCCGCGGAGCGTCCGGCCGCCGAACCCGTCGTCGCCGGCCCCGCCTGCGGGCAAAACATGGGTGCTTGCCAAGGATAGGGCCGAGGACCTGTTCACCAACCACATCAATGCCATCATCGAAAAAGGTCATAACAAGAGCGACCAGCAGAAGGTTGTTTACCGGAAACACCTGGAGAAGCTGCGGGACGCCCTGATCAACCGCATGAACGAGACGAACGGGGAGATCGAGGCCAGCTCGCGAGAACTCGCCAAGGAGATAAAAGCAGAATCAGGAACGGTGCGTGGTTGGATCAAGGCTTTGACTGAAGGTGGTCCGCTGGAGCGGGTCAGGGTCGGGACAAATGGTACCCACGAGGCGTCGCGGTACCGGGTGGTTGATGGGTTGTCGGTGGAACGTGGGGACGTTGCGGATGCTGAGGGGGAAGGTGCCGGCGTTGACGGTGGCGGTCCGGGCGATGCGGTGGGGTCGGCGGGGCCGCGGAGCGTCCGGCCGCCGAACCCGTCGTCGCCGGCCCCGCCTGCGGGCAAAACATGGGTGCTTGACACGGATAGGGCCAAGGACCTGTTCACCAACCACATCAATGCCATCATCAAAAATGTTAAGTACCGGAACGACCAGCAGAAGGTTGTTTACGGGAATAACCTGGAGAAGCTGCGGGACGCCCTGATCAAACGCATGAACGAGAAGAACGGGGAGATCGAGGCCAGCTCGCGAGAACTCGCCAAGGAGATAAAAGCAGACTCAGGAACGGTGCGTGGTTGGATCAAGGCTTTGACTGAAGGTGGTCCGCTGGAGCGGGTCAGGGTCGGGACAAATGGTACCCACGAGGCGTCGCGGTACCGGGTGGCTGTTCGGGATCTGTCCGGGCTGGTACCGCCGGCGTCGACTCCTGCCGTGGCGATCGGTCCGTCTGTGCCGTCGGGTCGGGCCGCATCGGCCATGTCGCCGGCGCCGGCGCCGGCGGTCCCGTCGGAGTTGTCGGGTCTTGGGGGTGTTGCCGGGCCGCGGGTCGGCGATGTCGTGCAGGCCGTGGGGTCGGTGGCTGGGCCGGGGTTGCCGTATGCCCATCTCGATACGGGTGTGGGTGCGGTGGCGCCGGGTGGTACCGCGGCTGCTGGTGCGGACGGGTCGGGGTTGTCAATCCCCTGGAATCGTGGAGGACCCGGTTATGCGGCCTGGCCCTCCAGGACGTGGATGGTTGATCGTTCGTAGTCGATCGGCGAGCGTCCGTCGCAGACGGAGTGACGGCGTCGGCGGTTGTAGTTATGCGGGTGATCCAGGTGGCGATCTTCAGCCGTGCCTCGGCGCGGGTGCGGAACTGGCGGCGGTGGACGTACTCGACCTTGATGGTGGAGAAGGTGGCCTCGGCCACGGCGTTGTCGAAGCATTATCCGGCTAATGATCTTCCTGCGTTCCGCGCTTGAGCGTCGATATAGTCGGCGTTCGGCGGCGGAACCGCTGGTCAGGCCGTTGCTGGCTGGTGGAAACGGCGAAATATCATAGTGACACGCCTGAGGGTTGGTGGCGGTTGCAGGCTTGGGATTCCCTCGTTGTGGCTAGGTGGTGTACGGTGCCGCTTCGTGTACGTCAGGGCGTCGACGCGTAGGACCCGTGACGGGCAGGTCGTCCGCTACCTGCAGTTGGCGCACAACGAATGGGACCCGATCGCCAAGGCGTCGAAAACGAAGGTGCTGTACTCCTTCGGCCGAGAGGACCAGCTCGACCGTGACGGAGTCCGGCGGCTGGTCGCGGCCCTGTCTCGGCTGCTGGATCCAGACGAGGCCCTGGCCGCCACGGCTGAGGCCGGACTGTCGTTCGTGGAGTCACGGCCGGTGGGTGGAGCCTGGCTGCTGGATGGGTTGTGGCGCCGGCTGGGTATCGACACCACGATCGCCGCTGCGGTGCGGGGACGGGCAGGGGACGCCGACCTGGAGCGGGTGCTGTTCGCGTTGACGGCCAACCGGGCGTTGCATGCCTGCAGCAAGCTCGCCGCCGCGGACTGGGTGACCCATGACGTGCACATCCCCGGCCTACCCGCGGTGAGCGACGACGTGTGCTACCGGGCGATGGACCGGCTGATCGAGATCGAACCGCAGCTGACCCGCCGCGTCTACGACCGGGTCGCTGATCTGTTGAACCTTCAGGTGGATCTGCTGTTCTTCGATACGACATCGACGTACTTCGAGCTGGATGAGGCCGACGAGCTGCTGTGGCGCGACGAACGCGGCACCGTCGTGGACGAGGGCGCCCCTCAGGCGGTCAAGCAGGCCGGGTTCCGCGCCTACGGCAAGTCCAAGGATCACCGCGATGACCTGCCCCAGGTCGTGATCGGCATGGCGGTGACCCGGGAAGGGATCCCGGTCCGGTGCTGGGTCTGGCCGGGTGGGACCACCGACTCGGCGTTGATCCGCCAGGTCAAAGACGACATGCGGGAATGGTGCCTGGCCCGCATCGTGTGGGTCGCCGACCGTGGGTTCACCTCGGCCGAGAACCGGCGCTACCTGCAGCGCGCTGGTGGGCACTACATCCTGGGTGAGAAGCTGCGCTCCGGCTCGGCCGAGGCCACCGCAGCGTTTTCCCGCCAGGGCCGCTACGCCACCGTCGCCGGCAACCTGCAGGTCAAGGAAGTCAAACTCGGCGACCTGGCCGATGACCGGTTCATCATCTGCTACAACCCCGAAGCCGCCGAACGCGACCGCAGCGTGCGTGAGCGTCTGGTCGCCCTGCTGACCGAGCGGATCACCGGCTCCGACGAGCTGAGCGTCACCAAACGGGCCGAACTACGCGGAGTGATCTCCACCAAGCCCGGCCTGAACAGGTTCCTGCGCGTGACCCCCGGTGGGCTGCTGCGCGTGGACCAGGCCGCGATCAAGGCCGAGGAACACCTCGACGGCAAGTACCTGCTGCGCTGCTCAGACCCCAAACTGTCCACAGAGGACATTGCCGTGGGCTACAAGCAACTCCTCGAGGTCGAACGCGGCTGGCGGGACATGCAGCAGATCATCGACCTGCGCCCGGTCTACCACCGCCGCGAAGACCGCATCCGCGCCCACGTCCTACTGTGCTGGCTCGCCCTGCTGCTCATCCGCATCGCCGAGACCACCACCGGCGACACCTGGAAGACGATCCGCACCAACCTCGACCGTATCCACCTGGGCACCTTCCACGGCCCCGCCGGGACCTTCCACCAACGCACCGAACTCAACCCAGCCCAGAAGAAGACCTTCACCACCCTCGGCCTCACTGAGCCACCCCGCGTCTTCGACGCCACCCCAGCCGCATAGCGCTGACCAGCGCGTACACCGCCGCCTCGTGACACGCCTGTCACCGGGCTCATCGCCGTTTCACCAGCTCAGGCCCCAGACATGCGGACTATATCGACGCTCAAGCGCGGAACGCAGGCCTGACGCAGCTGACCGGTGTCGTCGCGCACCTCGCCGCCGTGATCACCACAAGGTGCAGGAGTCTCACCGAGGAGATCAACACGATCGCGGCGCAGATCGAAGACCTGGCCGAGAAACTCGCACC
>NZ_BAABAT010000093.1:0-15855 GCF_039537565.1 Dactylosporangium darangshiense | reverse complement strand
AGGGATCGCAGGGAAATAACCCGTAGCTTCCGTGAATGTGGTCCGTTGATGTGTTATAGGCGTCATGCTGCAGACCCACGAGATGCTCGTCGCGAAGTTTGAGGCGATCCTGCCGCATCTGGACGAGCGGCAGCGCCGGTTGCTGCTGGGCGCTGAAGCACGGGCTCTGGGCCATGGCGGGATTCGGGCGGTGTCCCGCGCGGCCGGAGTTCGGGAAGCGACCGTGTCGCTGGGCGTCGACGAACTGGAGGCCGGTGCGCAGCCGCTGAGCCGGGTCCGCAAGCCCGGCGGTGGCCGGAAACGGTTAGCAGACCTCGATCTGGGGCTGCGCCCGGCGTTGCTGGCCCTGGTCGAGCCGGACGAACGTGGCGATCCGATGTCGCCGCTGCGGTGGACGACGAAGTCGACCCGGCATCTGGCCAGTGCACTGACCGCCCAGGGGCATCGGATCTCTGCTGACACCGTCGCCGATCTGCTGCGGGCCGAGGGGTTCAGCTTGCAGGGCAACACCAAAACCCTGGAAGGCAAACAACACCCCGACCGCGACGGGCAGTTCCGTTACCTCAATGAACAGGCCCGAACCCACCGTGACGCCGGACAGCCCGTGATCAGCGTCGACACGAAGAAGAAGGAACTGCTCGGCGAGTTCAAGAACACCGGCCGGGAATGGCGCCCGACCGGCGAACCCATCGCGGTCAACACCCATGACTTCCCCGGCGACAGCGTCGGCAAGGCCGTGCCCTACGGCATCTACGACATCGCCGCGAACGCCGGCTGGGTCAACGTCGGCACCGACCACGACACCGCCGCGTTCGCGGTCGAGTCCATCCGCCGCTGGTGGACCGCCACCGGCGCCGACAGCTATCCCGGCGCCACCCAGCTGCTGATCACCGCCGACTCCGGTGGGTCCAACGGCTACCGCTCCCGCGCCTGGAAAGCCGAACTCGCCACCCTGGCCACCCAGACCGGCCTGGCGATCACCGTCTGCCACCTACCGCCCGGCACCTCGAAATGGAACAAGATCGAGCACCGGCTGTTCTGCCACATCACCATGAACTGGCGCGGCCGGCCCCTGACCAGCCACGAGGTCATCCTCGCCAGCATCGCCGCCACCACCACCCGCACCGGCCTACGCGTCCACGCCGAACTCGACACCGCCGATTACCCGACCGGCACCCAGATCAGCGACGCCCGCATGGCCGCCCTACCGATCGCCCGGCACACCTTCCACGGTGACTGGAACTACACCCTGCACCCGCACACCGCCACCGAAGACGCCGCCGGGACGACCACCGCGAACAGCGACAACTACCGCACCCCGGCACAGGACCAAACCCCAGAAACGTTGTCACACAACACCTTCACCGGTATGACCCCTGAAGAACTGGCCACGCTGACCACCGCCCTGCACGATCTGCGCACCGCCCACCAGGCGAGAATTCAGGCCGAACACCGGGCAGCTGTCGAAGCCGCCCACCACACCGGAACCCGGCCCCACGCCCCACGATCCGGACGCCCGCAAACATTTCCATTCCCGGACCGGGTCCTGGCCACCATCCTGCACCTGCGACTCGGCCTGCCCGAGGACACCCTCGCGCACCTGTTCACCACCAGCCGAGCCACCATCCGCCGCGCCGTTCAGGAAACCCAGCGACTCCTCACCCAACACGGAACCCACATCACGCCCGCGCCGACGCCGCCCAGCAGCCTGGTCAACCTCCTCGCCACCACGGCCAGACAACACGGCAGCCATCCATAAAGATCAAAGCCGCGTGTTATTTTTCTGCGAGGCCTTAGGTCGCGTTTCGTAAGTGCCGGTGCCGGGTGCGTGGCGGTAGTCGATGATCGCGGTTCTGCTCGCGGCCGCCGCGCGGCCCGCCTCGACGTGCTGCGGAGCCGTCACGGCGGAGCGAACGCCCACCCGTCACGCGTTGTCGGTGCCGGTGAGGGCCGCCCGGTGCAGGTCACGCATCGCCAACAGGGTCATGGCGAAGTCGGACCTGTCCATCCACTGCGTCCCATCGGGCGGCACGTGCTTGGTCGGACGGTCGGGCGGCCGCACCGACCGCACCGGCGTTTCGACCGCCGTCCCGTCGGCGAGGACCAGCCAGATCACCTGGTCGCCGGGTGACAAGCCGTAGGTCACCAGGACGGCGGCGCGAGGCTCGATGGCGGCCACGTCGCGCCAAGCCCAGCGACCGGTCGAGCCGAACCGTCGGATCATCACACCCTTCGCGCTGACGAAGAGTCCGATGCGTCCCGCCCGGAAGGTCACCCCGGCGACCAGCCCGGCGAGGGGCACCATCGCGGCGGTCTGCGCACTGGACCAGAGGGCTCCGGTGGCCAGCGCGGCCGTCGCGGCCAGCGCGAACATCAAGGTCGACAGTGCGGCGATGCCGTTGACCGCGAGTTGGTACAACGGCATCGGGTAGGGACGCCGCCACCGACGCACGTCACTATCATCGCATGGTCGGGCACCTGTCTCTTGGGCTCCGGGGTGACTTGGCGGCGCCGCCCAAGGTGGTCTGCGGGCCGGCAGCCGGCGGATCGTTGCCGATGGCCTGGCGCCACCGCCCCCGACCAGGGGAAGACAACCGCAGCTGCTGCCGAGCTTCGTGCCACACCTGTGCCACACGTCGAAGTGGATCACGGTCTCGGTGGGGGACTCGCGGAGAGTCGGGCGCCGTACACGCGAGTGACCTGCGGCAGGGCGGCTAGCCATCCCAAGATCGGTCCTGGCAGTGTGGGGTCAGGGATTCCAACGGCGCCTGCCGAACGGTGCGCGGGGTAACTCCACCCGCCCGCGGTCTGCGACCTCGCGCTCAATGACGTTCCCCCGAGGCCCGGTGGCTCACATACAAGATCGCCGTACCCGATGGCCGATACCGGTGCGTGCCGCCGAGGGGGGATCGCTGCGGCGATGCGCAACCCGCGCGGGGCATCAAATGCCAAGCTCGTAGTGCCCACGTCGCAGATGCTGGATGAGGGCGTGTCCGGCGATGACCGCCTGGGCGGTCCGGTCGGTGCGCAGGCCGCGCATTGGTTTGAGCCGGTGTTGGAGCTGGCTGTGATCGGCTTCGATCGGATTGTTGGCGTGGCGCTCGACGTGATGCCATGCCGAAGGGACAAGCTCGTCGAGCACAGCCGGGTAGACGGGCGCGGCGTCGGTGACGACCTGGCTCGGGGTCACTTTGAGCGTCTTCGGCGCGCGGTGGAAGAACCGTCGGGCTGGTGCCAGTGCCAGCACGAGGCGGATGTCTGGACACGGACACGCGAGAAGCTGACGTGCGTGCCATGCGGACTTCACCGCGCGGGAGCCGGCACCTCCGCAGCCGACGCCGGGCTGAAGCGGGGCGCGAACTTCGGGCCGGTGATCCAGCGGGTCAGCGCGGCCAGGATCAGCCCGAGCCCCAGGGCGGCGTAGGCGAGCGAAAGGTCCTCGTCGGCGCCGTTGATCGGCGGGTTTCCCGCCGCGCTGGTCATGGCGGCGCCGATCGTGATGCCCGTGAAGTACACCGCCAGAAAGCTTGGAAAGATGAGCGCAGCCGCCGCCGCGCCCGCGGCGAGCAGCCGCGGGAGGGTGACCGGGCGGGCGGCTGCGACGGCGAGAGCGGCGCTGACCGGCAGAGCGACCAGGCCGAAGAGGCTGCCCGAGCCTATCGCGGCGGTGGCCGGCCAGGCGGCCAGGGCGGCGACAGCGCCGAAGACCGCGACGCGGCGCCAGTGGGTGGCCGGGTGGAGCAGGGCGGCGGCGACGGCGGTGCAGACCACGGCGAGGACGATCTGCATCAGCGTGAGCGCGTTCTCGACCCGGACCTGGGCGGGGTCGGTGACCGGCTCGTCCCAGGGTGTGCTGACCAGGAGCAGGACGGCACCGCTGACCGCGATGACGGTGGCGGTCAGGTGGCGGGTGAGCTGGCCACCGGGCGCACCGGTGGACAGGCGACGGGCGGCCAGCGACAGCAGGCCGGCGAGGAGCACGCCGGCGACCGCCAGCCCGGTCGCCGCGCCCCAGCCGTGCACGTCGAGGCGGTCGAGGACGAGGTCGGCCGCGAGCCACAGCGCCGTTCCGGCCGCGGCGATCAGGACGGCGCGCAGGTTCGCGTCGACGAGGACGACGATCGCGGCGAAGGCGAGCAGTATCGCGAACTGGCGGACGTCGCGCGGCCAGTAGGTGTTGTTGCTGCCCTCGTTCGGGTACTGCGCGCCGGTCTGCGGGTCCGTCCACCCGCCGCTCGGCTGCATGAACGGCTGGTAGATCGCAAGCGTAACCGCCCAGAACAGCGCGGACACGGCACCGCCGACAACCGCGACAATCCCCCGCCAAGCGTCCATGGATGCATCCTGGCAGTGTGCGGCCCGGTTGGCCAGCGTTACGTCGCGGCGCTCGGGCTACCGCGCCACCGACCTGGGCGGCCCCTGGCCGGCGTCGGCGCCGGTCAGGGGTCCGTTCGCGTCTGCTCACGGTGTGGCCAGCGCTTCGGTCGGGGACAGCCGGGCCGCTCGGAAGGCGGGGTAGAGCCCGGCAATGCCGCCGATGATCACGGTGGCGGCGAGGGCTCCGGCCGTCGCCCAGGCCGGCACGACGGTCGGCCAGGCCTGGTAGGCGGCGTAGCCCGTGGTGACGGCGACGCCGAGCACCACGCCGCCGATGCCGCCGAGGGCGGACAGCAGCAGCGACTCGGCCAGGAACTGCAGCCGGATCTGGCCTTGGGTGGCGCCGAGCGCGCGGCGCAGGCCGATCTCGGCCCGGCGCTCGAGCACCGAGATCACCATCGTGTTCGCCACGCCGACACCGCCGACCAGCAGGGCCACCGCGCCCAGGCCGAGCAGCAGCGCATTGAGGGTCGCGTCCGCGGCGCGGCGCGCAGTCAGGACGTCCGACGGCTTGGAGACGACCACGCTGCCGGGTGAGTGTGGGTTGGCGGTGGCGGCCAGCACGGAGTGGACGGCTTCGACCTGGCTGTCGCGGGACCGGGCATAGATGGTGGTCGCCCGCCCGTCGAAACGGAACATGCGCACGGCGACGTCCCAGCCGACCAGGACGGCCGAGTCCAGTTCAGGCGCGAGCGGCACCGGATTGAGCACGCCGATCACGCTGAAGCGCTTGTTGCCGACCAGAATCTCGGTCTCGGGGCTGGGCCGGCCGACGCCGAGCTTGTCGGCCGCGTCGGCACCGAGCACCGCGGCCGGGTACTGGCTCGTGACGCCGTTGAGCCAGGCGCCGTTGCGCAGAGACGCGCCGACGGTCTGCGGCAGGCTCGTCCGGGCGGTCAGGACGCTGAGGCTGTTGGTCTGCGGCTTGGGGATCCGGTCCGACCGGTACGCCTTGGCGTCGGGCACGATCCCGGTGGCCGAGACCCCCGTGACGGGGCCGATCCGCGCGATCATCGCCTCGGCCTCGGTGGGCAGCTTCGCGTTGTCACCCTCGATGTTGCGGCCCGGGGCCACCGTCAGCAGATTGGTGCCGAGCGCGGCGAGCTGGCGGTCGAGTTGTTCGCGGGACGAGGACGAGATACCAACGACCGCGACCATCGCGGCGATGCCGATCGCGATGCCCAGCGCGGAGAGCAGGGCCCGGGCGGGCCGGGTCCGCAGCCCGGCCGCGCCGACCCGGACCACGTCCCGGGAGGCCATCCGGGCCGGCGCGAGCCGGCGGCCGACCTGCTGCACCGTCACCACCGGGCCACCCCGGCGTCCTGCAGTGTGCCGACGCTGTCGCCGACCACCCGGCCGTCACGCATGTGGATCTGCCGGTCGAGCCCGGCGGCGAGCTCACGGTCGTGCGTGATGACCACGACCGTGGTACCGCCGGCATGCAGCTCCCGAAGGACTTCCATGACGCCGTCACCCGAGGCCGAGTCGAGGTTGCCGGTGGGCTCGTCGGCGAGCAGCAGCGCGGGGTCGCCGACCACCGCCCGGGCAATGGCCACCCGCTGCCGCTCGCCGCCGGACAGCTCGTGCGGTTCGTGGTCGAGCCGGTGGCCGAGCCCGACCCGCTCGAGCGTCGCCTCGGCCCGCCGTCGCCGCTCTCGCAGGCCGACTCCGGTGTAGAGCAGCCCGTCGGCGACGTTGTCCAGCGCCCGTACGCCCGGGGCGAGGTGGAACTGCTGGAAGACGAAGCCGATCCGGCTCGCCCGCAGTGCGGACAGCTGCCGGTCGGACAGCCGCGACACGTCGTAGCCGTCGACGGCCGCCCGGCCGGAGGTAGGCCGGTCGAGCGTCCCCAGCATGTGCAGCATGGTGGACTTCCCCGATCCGGACGGGCCGACCACCGCGACCAGTTCGCCGGCGCCGATGGTCAGCGTGACGCCGGCGAGCGCGTGGACGTCACCGGGGTACACCTTCGTCACGTCCGTGAGTTCGATCATCCCGGCATCCCTACCGTCATGCCCTCGTGCAGCCCGTCGCCGCTGATCTCGACCCGGCCGTGCGCGAAGAGCCCGGTCTGGACCTTGATGTAGTGCGTGGTGTCGCCGTCGACGACCTCGACGCCGTAGCCGCCCTCGGCCAGCGCCACGAGCGCCGCGATGGGGACGGTGAGCACGTCCTTGCGCTCGTCCGCGGTGAAGACCACGGTGACGACGGCCGCCTGGACCCCGGCCGCGGCTGTGGGGTCGCTGAGCGAGATGACCGCATTGATCAGGGTCTGGGGTTGGGCGCCGGAGTCCTGTGGCTCCTCGACGACCGTGTAGACCCGTTCGACGCGGCCGGCCACCGTCTTACCGTCCGGCATCTGGATCTGTACGTTGACTCCCTCGCGGGCCAGCCGCTGCTGGGACACCTCCAGCTGGGCCGTCACCTGACGTCCGGTGCCGGTGTACTGCAGCACCTCCTCCCCGCCGCCGGTGGTCTGGTTCACCCCGACGGCGATGGAGTCGATCCGGATCTCGCCCGGCGCGAACACGATCCGCCCCAGCTCGACCTGACCCGTCTGCGGCAGGCCCTGGTCCTTCTGCCACCGCTTCACCGCGTTCGCGGTCGTCGCCGTGAACGCGTTGCCGGTGCCGAACGAGCCGTAGCCGAGGGCCTTCAGGTTGTCCTCGAGCTGCCGCACGTCCTGGCCGGTGACGCCCGGGCCGAGCGCGCGGTACGCGGCGACGTCGCCGAACATCAGCACGATCGGCTGGTTGTCCACTCGGTAGATCGGCTTGCCCCGGTCGATGACGTCACCGGCCAGCGGCACCTTGGTGACGACGCCCTCGATCCGGCCGGCCAGCGTGGTCTGGGCGCTGTAGCCCAGATGGCCGGACACATCATCGGTGTCCAGCATCGTCTGTCGGGTCACCTGCGCGGTGGCCGGCGGCAGGTTGGTCGCCGCCGGCGTGTCGCCGCCGCTCCCGCCGAAGCCGATGGCCGCGGCGGTCACCGTCCCCGCCGCGACCACGACCGCCGCGGCGACGGCGACGGCTCGGCCGCCGCGACGCCGACGGCGCTCTGCCCGGTTCGTCATGGGTGGGGTCATCCCTTTTCCGTGGCCGGCGCCGAGGCAGGCTTCGTGTCGCAGACGTCCTTCGCCGAGTCGTACTGCGGGTCGTCGCGGACCGCGTCGGGCAGGGACTTGCCGAGGTTGTTCGGGTCCGGGTCGGGGTAGCCCTCCACGCCGTGCTCCCGCATGCACTTCGCGAGTTGGCGCCCTCCCGCGAGCTTCCCCTCCAGCTCGTCGGGGGTCAGGATTCGTTCGTACTGCTTACATGCCTCGATGGCCTTGGCCAGCACGTTGTCGTCCAGCGTGTGCTTGTCATACCCGCCGCCGGTCCGCACGCTGCCGTCGGCGTTGATCTGCGGGTCGGCTTCCGGGACGCCGTGGCTGCGCATGCATTGCGCGTGCTGCCTTCCCCGCTCCACAGTGCTCACGCTGGCGGTCGCGGTGGGAGCGGCGGAGCCCTGCACGGAGGCAACGTCCTTGCCGTCGTTTGCTTTGCCTTTCGCGCAGCTCGTTACCGCGACCAGCAGCGCGGTGACGAACAGCGTGGCAACAGGTCTGGTCATGGCTCTACAGTCGGCGGATACCGCATCGATGTCGTCAGACCGAGGTCGGCCTTTCCCTCGACGCCTGTACTGCGGTCGTAGCACCCCAGTCGGACGTCGAATCCCTGCGCAATCCCTACGATGAGGTGATGTCCCGCTTCGTGTCGCGTCCGTTCGTGATCGACGTCGCATTGGCGTCGGTGCTGACGGCGGCGACCGCGCTGTCGTTCGCGAGCAGCGCCTCGAAGCTGAAGGTGTCCTTCCTCGATGCCGAGGCCATGCACCGTGCCTTCGCCGTCTGGTGGCTGTTCGGCGTGTTGATCATCGCCGGTTTGCTGATCCGGCGGCGCTGGCCACTGGCGGCATTCGCGCTGGTTGTGGTCGGTGTGACGGCCCATCGGCTCGACTCATGGTCCCCGCCGCTGCCACTGGACCTGGCGGTGCCCTTCGCGCTGTACTCGGTGGTCAGCCAGGCACAAAAACGGTGGATCTCCGTCGTCTCGCTGGGGGCATCTCTCGCGATCACCTACAGCCTGATCCTGGCCCGGGCGTTCCCGACTCCGCCCGGCTCGGTCCCTGTCGAGCCGTCCGCGATGGAACAGCTCATCTCGGCGATGATCGCCACGACGCCAGCCGCCACCCGGGACCTCCCGCTGCTCGTGGTCGCCTTCGCGTTCGGCGACGCGGTACGCAGCCGGCGGGCACACCTGCTCGTGGTCGAGCGCGAGCACCACCAGCGCGCGGCGTTGGCCGCCGCGGCCGAGCGTGCCCGGATCACCCGTGAACTGCACGACGTGGTGGCCCACGGGATGTCCGTCATGGTGGTGCAGGCACATGGCGCGGCCGCCGCCCTCAACCGTCACCCGGAGCGGACGGCCTCCGCGTTGCAACACGTGATCGAGACCGGTCGGGCGTCGCTGGCCGAAATGCGAAGGCTCCTCGCCATGGAGCGGACCGATCCGGCCGAGGCTGCGCAACTGGTACCACAACCCGGAGTCGCAGCCGTGCCCTCGCTGGTCGACCAGGTGCGGGCCACCGGAGTCCGCGTCACGCTGCACATCGACGGTACGCCGGTGCGAATGCCGCCCAGCGTCGACCTGTCGGCGTACCGCATCGTGCAGGAGGCGCTGACCAACGTGCTCAAGCATGCGGAACCGGGTGCGGCTGCGGTCGTACGGCTGGTGTTCGAAGTCGAGCGCCTACGGGTGGAGGTGACCGACGACGGTACCGGGCCCGTGGACAGCGGCAACCGCAGTGGCAACGGGCTGCGCGGCATCGCCGAGCGAGTCGCCATGCTCGGCGGGGAACTGTCGACCGGTCGGGTAAACGGCGTCGGATTCCAGGTCAGAGCGACCCTGCCGCTGGCAGAACATACCGTGACGGCAGCTCCGGGCCGATCCGCATGACCGTCCGGGTGGTGCTGGTCGACGACCAGACGCTCGTCCGCGCCGGACTCCGCATGATCCTCGACGAGACCGACGACATCGAGGTAACCGGCGAGGCTGCGGACGGCGTGCAGGCGCTCGACGTCGTCGGCCGTACCCGCCCCGACGTCGTTCTGATGGACATCCGGATGCCAGGCCTCGACGGGATCGAAACCACCCGCCGGATATATTCACGCGCTGACGCCGTCCCAGCACCACCGAAGATCATCATCCTGACCACGTTCGACCTCGACGAGTACGTACTGGCTGGTCTCCGTGCCGGGGCGAGCGGCTTCCTACTCAAGGACGCACCCCCCGCCGACCTGTTATCCGCCATCCGCGTGGTCGCCTCGGGCGAGGCAGTCGCCGCGCCCAGCATCACAAGACGCCTCTTTGCCCACTTCCTCGGCAGCGCGCCGACGCGGCGTACGGCCGAGAGGCGACTGGCGGCGCTGACCGCAAGGGAACTCGAAGTGCTGACCTTGGTCGCGCGCGGCCTGTCGAACGTCGAGATCGCCGCCGCACTTTTTCTGGCTGAGAGCACCGTCAAGACCCATCTTGGGCACATCCTCACCAAGCTCGGTCTGCGCGACCGGGTGCAGGCGGTGATCCTCGGGTACGAGTGCGGCCTGGTCAGCATCGACGACGGCGGCCAGCACTAAGTAGCGCTCGCTGGCACGGCTCTGATCGATCAAGGTGTGGCGGCGCCAGGCTGGCCGCGCCGAGCATGTCGCTGTGGTCGGCGTCGACCCTGGTCGACGCGTTCGACGTCGTACAGCCGGGCGGCCTTGGCGACGGCCGACGGCCGCCCCCGGCGTTCCCGCTGTGTCCGACCGTAAACGGTGAGATGGCTGCGGGGCGGCGGGCTCAATTCCCGCCCCGCCACAATGAGGCCGAGCAGGCCGAGATCGGTGGTCCGATCTCGGCCTGACCAAGGTCTCTCCGCCACCCGCGAAAGCTGCGGGCTGGGTGCAGACAGCCTAGCGAGCACCGAGGCGAGTCGTTCCGGACAATCGGGGTCTGATGGCTTAAAGCGTGCTGATGAGGCCTCCGTCGATGGCGAAGTCGGCGCCGGTTATGTTGGCGGCGCGGTCGCTGGCCAGGAGCAGGACCAGGTCGGCGACCTCCTCCGGCTGGGTGAAGCGGCCGGTTGCCGACTCGCCCGCGGCCTTCTGGGCAACAGCCTCGGCAGCCGCGCCGGTCGTTCGCGCGACCGTGGCGGCAACACCGTCGGTGCCGAGCCACAATCCGGTGCTGACCGGCCCAGGGCTGACCGTGTTGACGCGAATGCCGTGCGCCGCCACCTCCTTCGACAGCGATTTGGAGAAGTTGCCGAGGGCTGCCTTGGCTGCGCTGTAGTCGATGACTAGCGGGTCGGGCAGTCGCGCGTTGACCGAGTTGATCGTCACGATGGCGCCGCTGCCGCGCTCGATGAGGTGGGGAAGCGCCGCCCGGGTGGTGCGGACGGCGGCGAGAAAGTTAATGGTGAGGGCGGAGAGCCAGTCGTCGTCGGTGACGGAGAGGAATCCGCCGGTGCGTGGGCGAACGGCGCCGACGTTGTTGACCAGGATGTCCAGGGCGCCGTATGTAGCGATGGCCGCCTGGATGAGCCGGGCCGGACCGTCCGGGGAGGTCAGGTCCACCGCCACCGGGTGGACAGTGGTTCGGGCGGCGAGGTCGGACAGCTCGGTGGTCGCGGCGCGTGCGCCGGCGACGACGCTGACGCCCTCGCCGGCCAGGGCCTGGGTGATCGCGAAGCCGATGCCCTTGCTGGCACCGGTGACGACAGCGGTCTTGCCGGCCAGGTTGAGATCCATGGTTACAGCGAGTGCGCTTTGAGCCAGGCCAGGGCGGCGTCGGCGACCTCGCGCCAGCCGTGGTCGATGGTCAGCGAGTGCGCGCGGTCGGCGAACTCCAGGATGTCGGTGACGGCGTCCGAGTGGCGGTACTGCTTGAGGGTCGACCGGGTGATCGCCTCCGGCACGGTGTGGTCCCGGCCGCCCATCATCAGCAGCAGCGGCCCGCGCAGTTCGTTTGCCGTGTCGACCTTGGCCGGCGAGTGCGGGTTGAAGTTGGCGGCGGCAGCCTCGAAAAGCGGCTTGCCGGGTGCCGGAATGGCCCACTGCTCGTAGAGCCGGTCCGATTCCTCCTCGGTGATCGCGTTTCCGAACGCGTACCTGAACTGCTCGGCCGTGAGCGAGACCGCCCGGTGCTGGTTGGCCGGGTTCTTGAAGACTGGGAAGGTGACCCGCAGCGACGACAGTGGCAGCGGGAGTACCCCCTTGATCTGGGCGGCGTCGATCGCCACGGCGGCCGCGGCGAGGTCCTGGCCGAGGAGCTTCTGGGCGATCATGCCGCCGAAGGAGTGCCCGACCAGGATCGGCTTCGAGTCCAGCCCTTCGATGATCTTCGCGTAGTGTGCGACGACGTCATCGATGCCGTGGTCGGCGATGCTCTCGGGGGTGGCGCGGGCCTCCTCGACGGTGTCCGGCACACCGGGCCAGCCGGGCGCCGAGGTCTCGTAGCCCGCGTCGCGGAACAGGTCCTCCCAGGGCGCCCAGGAGCTTGCGTGCAGCCATAGTCCGTGAATGAACAGCACAGAGGTCATGCCGGAACCGTATGAGGCGGTGGTGCTGCTTCGCTTGCGTCATGTGACCGTCAGACCGACGGTTGAAGAGCGGTGCGGAGCTCCGACCGCGAGGCGATGCCGAGCTTGGGAAAGATCCGGTGCAGGTGTGAGCCGATGGTGCGGTGGGAGAGGTACAGCCGCTGGCCGATCTCCCGGTTGGTCAGCCCATCGGCGGCCATCTGCGCGATCTGCAGCTCCTGTGGGGTGAGCTGGTCGCGGGCGTCGGGCACTCGGCGGCGGCTCGTCTCGCCCGAGGCGCGCAGCTCGGCCCGCGCCCGGTCGCCCCACGGGATCGTGCCCGACGCGTCGAAGGCCTCGCGTGCCGCGCGCAGGTGGGCCCGAGACTCGGCCACGCGGCGTTGCCGGCGCAGCCATTCGCCGTACCCGAGCTGAACCCGCGCCCGGGGGAACGGCCACGCACCTACGTCGGCCTGCAGCGTCGCCTCGTATAGCGGCTGCGCCTCTGCGTCGGGCGCCAGGAGGGCGCGCGCGTAGCGCAGGCCGTGCTGCAGCGGCGGTGAAGGGGTCCGCCGCGCGACCGCCGTCATCTCCGCCATGAGGCCGCTGACCGCCTCGGGCCGCCCGCTGCGAACGGCCGCCTCAACGAGATCGCCGAAGGCCCAGCAGCGGTTTGCCTGGTGGTAGGCGGGATCAGCCGGATCGTAGATGCGGCGGAGGTCGGCGACCGCGTCCTCGTGGCGACCATCGCCGAGCGCCGCCAGCCCGCGGGCGAACTGAACGGCGGACAGCACGGCGTGGGTCGCGGCGGGCATCGCCCACGCCTCCGCCTCCGCGGCGAGGCGGTAGACGCCGTCCTGGTCACCGCGCAGCGCGGCGAGCACGGCCTGGGTGGCGCGCGCCGTCGCGGCGACGACCGGCTGCGACGTGTCGCGAGCCAGCCGGTACGCCTCGTCCGCGGCCGGCACCGCGACGTTCAGGTCGACGAGGTGGGCGCAACTCCACGCCTGCAGCGTGAGGGCCCGGGCCAGCAGGGCGAGCCGGCCCTGCGTCCGCAGCTCGACCAGGGATGTTGCGAAGAACCCGGCCGCGAGGTCGAAGGCGCCGACCGCCATGGCGGCATTGCCCAGCATCCGCAACGCCCGCGCGTCGAGGTCGCCCGGCTGCCGTCGCAGCCGGCTCATGACGACCTCGCCGCATTCGACCGGCGAGGTGTACGCGAGGACCACGAGCAGCCGGGGGTCGTTGTCGTCCACCGGCACTCGCCCGGCGGCGGCAACCACGCTCGCCCGGGCCTCCACGCCCGGCTCGGTCCACCAGCAGCGCAGCGCCGCGCCGTACAAGAGGTTCAGCGCGAGGTCCGGATCCTCGGCCGCCGCCCGCTCGGCGACCTGCGCCAGCGACCAGGCGGCCTGGGCCCGGCCGAGCACGCCGTCGTCGAAGCTGTCCCTGATCCAGGCAGTCCGCCAGCGCTGCCGCCCGGACAGCTCCAGCCGCTCGGCCGCGGTGAGCAGTCGCACCACGGCGTCGCGCTGGCCCAGCTCGAACGCCAGCTCGGCGCCGCGCAACAGGCGCTCGCCCCGCAGCGCCGGATCGGAACTCAATGCGGCCGAGCGCTCCATCGCGGCCACCCCTGCGGCGATGCCCCCGCGGCGCTGGGCGCGGACCGCCGCCGCCTCGAGCTCGGCCGCGACGGCTTCGTCCGGGCGGGCCATGGATGCGGCCCGATGCCAGACCCGCCGGTCGTCGTCGTGCGCCAAGACATGGGCGAGCGCGGCGTGCGCCCGGTGCCGCTGCCCCAGGCTGGCCCGCTGATGGATGGCGGAACGCATGAGCGGATGCAGGAAACGCACGCGTTCGCCGTCGGTCTGGACGAGCCGGGCCGAGATCGCCGGCTCCAGGTCGTCGACGGTGCGTTGCTCGCCGGCCACGACGGTCGCCGCGGCCAGCGTCTCGGACAGGGCATCGCCGTCATTCAGCGCGGCCACCAGCACCACGGCCTGAGTGGCAACGGGCAGTCCGGACATCCGGGCCGCGAACGCCTGCTCCAGCCGCGCCGTCAGCGGCAGCATCGCCGTCGGCGCCGTGACGTCACCCGCGGGGAGTTCCACCAGCGCGAGCGGGTTGCCGGCGGCCTCGCTCAACACCCGCTGCCGCACCTCGGGGCGCAGACCCGGCGCGCGCCTGTCGAGCAGCAGCTCCGCCGAAGCCCTATCCAGCCGGGGCAGCGCGAGTTCGGGCAGGCCGCCGCCGTCGAACGAGGTGTCGAAACCGTCCCGCAGCGCGGCCAGCATGACGACCGGCTCTTCCGCCAGCCGCCGCGCGACGAAGAGCAGGACGTCGGCGCTGGGCCGGTCGAGCCACTGGGCATCCTCGACGACCAGCAGGATGGGCGCCTGCGTGGCGACCTCGCCGAGCATGCTCAACGTCGCGAGAGCAATCAGGTACAGATCCGGGACCGCCGCGTCGGTCCGGCCGAACGCCGCGAGCACGGCGCCTCGCTGCGGCTGCGGTAACCGCTCGACCTGGTCGAGGACCGGCCGCAACAGCTGATGCAGGCCGGCGAACGCGATCTGCGCCTCGCTCTGCACCCCGGCCGTCCGGAGTACGCGCAATTGCTGCTCCGCGGCAGACCAGGCCGCCTCCGACAGCAATGCCGACTTGCCGATCCCCGCCTCTCCTCGCACGACAACAGAACCACCCCCAGCGCGTACCCGTTGCAGCAGTCCGCCGATGAACCGCAGCTCGGATTCGCGACCGAACAGCGACTGGTGCAGAGGTCCCACTCGACGAGACTATCGGTCCGCCACGTGATTTCGGGTCGGCGTTTACGGTGGGCGAATGACGACGTAAGCGCTGGCCGGCTTCGGTTTCCGGCCTCGGCGTTTCAGTGCGTGACACAGGTGTGACCGTAGGTGCGCTGGACGACGTCGGGCCGCTGCTGATCGACATCGTCGCGACCGGCGCCAACGAGATCGAGGGACGTCGAGTTGGTATCGCTCGGTCACGCGTCGCTCTGGCTGGTGACAGTGGGCCAGTGATGGCCGTTGTAATGCGGCATGATCGGGCGCATGCTGCTCGAACACGAAGGTTCATCGCCGAGCGTTCACCCCTCGGCCTACGTTGCGCCGACGGCCACCCTCTGCGGAGATGTCCAGGTCGGGCCGGGCTGCCGGGTCCTGTTCGGCGCGGTACTCACCGCCGAAGGCGGACCGGTGAAACTCGGTGAGGACAGCATCGTGATGGAAAACGCCGTCCTCCGCGGTACCCGCCGCAATCCCCTTCACGTTGGCCGGCAGGTCCTGGTCGGCCCCACGTCGTACCTGAGCGGCTGCCACGTCGAGGACGAGGTTTTCCTCGCCACCGGCAGCCGCGTGTTCAACGGGGCCTGGATCGGCACCCGCTCGGAGGTCCGCATCAACGGCATCGTGCACCTACGCACCGTGCTGCCCGCCGACTCCATGGTGCCCATCGGATGGGTCGCCGTCGGAGATCCCGTAAGGATCCTGCCCGCTTCAGACCACGACGGCATCTGGGCCGCCCAGAAAGACCTGGACTTCCCCGGCTACGTCTTCGGCCTGGACCGCCCGGCCGACGGGGAAAGCCTGATGCCGGGAATCTCGCAACGGTTCGGGCGCGCCCTGGGCCGCCACAGCAACGACCGTCAGATCTGACCGGGTTCCTCGAACACGAGGATACTCGACAGCCACGCCGGATGATTTCTCATGGAAATGTCGCAAGCGACATCTCAGCCCTGATCCACCGATGGGATTGATGTGAGCACGAGGGCCCGGATGCGATGATGCCCCCGCGAGCTGGAAAGATAGAGGTTCTTCAGGCTTCTATCGTCCAGTTCGAGAGGGCACCGTCAGG
>NZ_BAABAT010000092.1:0-16655 GCF_039537565.1 Dactylosporangium darangshiense | reverse complement strand
GCGAGCCGCCGGACGCCGGCCCGGCGACCGGGACCGGCGCCGGCACCAGCAGCGCGCCGGCGGCGGCGCGCGCGGCGATCACCGTCACGGCGGCGCCGCCGGAGCCCAGCCGGCGCAGCGTGCGCAGTCGTCGCCCGCGCCGCAGCGCCGCGCCGACCAGGTCGCCGATCGGCGGCTCCGCGGCGTCCGACAACTCGTCGGCGAGCCGCGCACGCAGGTCCTGCTCCACCGCGCCTCCTCGTCTTATCCTCACTCACGGGTTGAGCGGGTTCGCGGGTAGCAGTGACCCCCCTCACAGTCCCGGGCCGCTTTGGACGATCTCCACAACTTTCGGGGCTTGTGGGTGGCGGGTCCCACGGTTTCCATTACCGACCGGTAGCGTCGAAAGTTGACTCGGGGGCTCCGGCCGGACGTGGGAGTCCCTATTGTTGTGATCGGAGGCTTACTCGGTGTTCAGTCGCATCGCCATCGTCAACCGTGGTGAGGCCGCCATGCGGCTGATCCACGCCGTGCGCGAGCTCAACGCGGAGAACGGCGCGGCGCCGATGGAGACCATCGCGCTCTACACCGACGCGGAGCGCGCCGCGACGTTCGTGCGTGAGGCGGACCACAGCTACTGCCTCGGCCCCGCCTCGGCCCGGCCCTACCTCGACCACGCCGTCCTGGAGCGCGCCCTCGTGGAGACCCGCGCCGACGCCGCCTGGGTCGGCTGGGGCTTCGTCGCCGAGGACCCGGCCTTCGCCGAGCTGTGCGAGAAGATCGGCGTCACCTTCATCGGGCCCAGCGCCGACGCCATGCGCAAGCTCGGCGACAAGATCGGCGCCAAGCTCATCGCCGAGGAGGTCGGCGTCCCGGTCGCGCCGTGGAGCCGCGGCGCCGTCGAGAGCCTCGATGCGGCCAAGCTGGCCGCCGCCGAGATCGGCTACCCGCTGATGCTCAAGGCGACCGCCGGCGGCGGCGGGCGCGGCATCCGGGTCGTGCGCAGCGACGAGGACCTCACCGACGCCTACGAGCGCACCAGCCTGGAGGCCGCCCGCGCGTTCGGCAGCGGCGTGGTGTTCCTGGAGCGGCTCGTCACCGGCGCCCGCCACGTCGAGGTGCAGGTCATCGCCGACGGGCAGGGCAGCGCCTGGGCCCTCGGCGTGCGCGACTGCTCCGTGCAGCGGCGCAACCAGAAGGTCATCGAGGAGTCCGCCTCCCCGGTCCTCGCGCCCGAGCAGGCCGGCGAGCTCAAGGCGGCGGCGGAGCGGCTCGCGCTCGCGGTGGAGTACTGCGGCGCCGGCACCGTCGAGTTCCTCTACCACCCCGGCGAGCGCCTCTTCGCCTTCCTCGAGGTCAACACCCGCCTGCAGGTCGAGCACCCGATCACCGAGGCCTGCACGGACTTCGACCTGGTCAAGGCCCAGATCCACGTCGCCGGCGGCGGCCGGCTGGGCGAGCGGATGCCGGCCGAGGCCGGCCACGCCGTCGAGGCCCGGCTCAACGCCGAGGACCCCGACCGCGACTTCGCGCCCTCGCCCGGCCGGATCGTGCGCCTGGCCCTGCCCGCCGGCCCCGGCATCCGGGTCGACACCGGCGTCAGCGAGGGCGACGTCATCCCCGCCGACTTCGACTCGATGATCGCCAAGATCATCGCCTACGGCCGCACCCGCGACGAGGCCCTCGGCCGGCTGCGCCGCGCGGTCGGCGAGACCACCGTCGTCATCGAGGGCGGCGCCACCAACAAGAGCTTCATCCTCGACCTGCTCGACCAGCCCGAGGTCATCGACGGCAGCGCCGACACCGGCTGGATCGACCGCGTCCGCGGCGAGGGCCGCCTGGTCTCCACCAAGCACTCCGGCATCGCCCTGGCCGCCGCCGCGATCGAGGCCTACGAGGACGAGGCCGGCGTCGAGCGGCAGCGGCTGCTGTCCACCGCGCACGGCGGCCGCCCGCAGGTGCAGCACGAGAGCGGCCGCCCGATCGACCTCAAGCTGCGCGGCGCCACCTACCGGGTCATGGTCGCGCAGACCGGGCCGCGCCGCTTCCGCGTCGGCATCGGCGAGGACGCCGCCGTCGACGCCGAGATCGACCGGTTCGACGAGCACACCGGCCGGATCCTGGTCAACGGCCGGCGCTTCCGGCTCGTCACCGACACGCACGGCCCCATCCACCTCGTCGAGGTCGACGGCATCACCCACCGCGTCAGCCGCGACGAGGGCGGCGTGCTGCGCTCACCGGCACCGGCGCTGGTCGTCGCCACCCCGCTCGCCGTCGGCGACGAGGTCGAGGCGGGCGCGCCGGTGCTCGTGCTGGAGAGCATGAAGATGGAGACGGTGCTGCGCGCGCCGTTCAAGGCCCGGCTCAAGGAGTGCCTGGTCGCCGTCGGCAGCCAGGTCGAGACCGCGGCGCCACTGCTGCGCCTCGAGCCGATCGGCGACGACGACGGCGAGAGCCCGGCCGCGGTCTTCGAGACCGTCGACCTCGAACTGCCGCCGGAGCCCGCCGGCCTGTCCGCCGCCGACCGGGTCGCGCGCGGCATCGCCGACCTGCGCAGCCTCCTGCTCGGCTACGACCTCGACCCGCGCGACGAGCGCCGGGCCCTGTCGGGCTACCTCGCCGCCCGCGCCGAGCTCGGCCGCCGCCCGCTCGAGGAGGAGGTCGGGCTGCTGCGGCTCTTCGCCGACCTGTCCGAGCTCAGCCGCAACCGCCCGGCCGGCGAGGAGACGCGGGCCGACACCCGGGTGCACAGCCCGCGGGAGTACTTCCACGCGTACCTGCAGAGCCTCGACGTCGACCGGGCCGCCCTGCCCGACACGTTCCGCACCCGCCTCGCCCGGGTCCTCGCCCACTACGGCGTCACCGACTTCGAGCGCACACCAGCGCTCGAGGACGCCGTGTTCCGCATCTTCCTGGCACAGCAGCGCGCCTCCGCCGACGTCACCGTCATCGTGACGTTCCTGCGGCAGTGGCTCACCGAGCCGCTGCCCGGCAACGGCCTGCGCGAGCTCGTCGGGCAGACGCTGGAGCACCTCATCTTCGCCACCCAGCTGCGCTTCCCGGCCGTCGGCGACCTGGCCCGCAGCATCGTGTTCCGCTGGGCCGCGCAGCCGATGCTGCGCCGCAAACGGGCCGAGGTGTACGCCGACGTGCGCCGCCACCTGCGCCACCTCGACGAGCACCCGGACGCGCCCGACCGCGCCGAGCGGATCGCGAAGATGGTCTCCTCGCCCGAGCCGCTGGTGCGCCTGCTCGGCCAGCGCATCGGCAAGCCCGGCGCCGACCACCGCCCGATGCTGGAGGTGCTCAGCCGGCGGTACTACGGCAACCGCGGCGCCAGCCAGCCGCGCTCCGTCGAGGTCAACGGGCACGCGTTCTTCACCGCCGAGTACGACCGCGACGGCGAGCGCTTCCGCCTCGTCGCCGCCGCCACCGACTTCGCCGACCTGCCCGCCACGCTGACGCAGGTGGCCGGGCTCGGCGACGCGGAGTCGGTCGCCGACGTGTACCTCACCTGGACCGACCAGCCCGACCCGGACGCGATGGCCGCCGCCCTCGCCGACGTCGTCGAGCAGACCGGGCTCCTGGACGTGCTGGCCCGCGTGACGATGTCGGTCGCCGGCCGCACCGGCGCCGAGCTGCACCACCACTTCACGTTCCGCCCCGGCCTCGGCGAGGACCGCGTGATCCGCGGCCTGCACCCGCTCATCGCCCGGCGCCTGCAGCTGCCGCGCCTGCGCAACTTCGACCTCACGCGGCTGCCGTCGGCGGACGAGGAGGTGTACCTGTTCCACTGCGTCGCCCCGAACAACCCGGCCGACGAGCGCCTCGCCGCGATGGCCCAGGTGCGCGACATCACCCCACTGCGCGACGCCGACGGCCGCATCCTCGCCCTCCCGGCGATCGAGGGCGCCCTGGACGCCTGCCTCGACGCGATCCGCAGCGTCCAGGCCCGGCGCCCGGCCAAGAAGCGGTTCGACACCAACCGGATCACGATCTACGTCTGGCCCGCCAGCGAGTTCACCGTCGAGGAGCTCAGCGCGGTCGCCCAGCGCCTGCTGCCGATCACGGCGGGCGCCGGCCTCGAGGAGGTCCTGTTCCTGGGCCGCCAGCGCGACGCCGCCACCGGCGAGCTCGCCGACATCGCGGTCAAGGTGTCGTACGACCAGGGCATGCAGATGTCGGTCACCGAGCCCACGACCGACCTCATCCAGCCCTTGGACGACTACCGGCAGAAGGTCCTCTCGGCCCGCCGCCGCGGCACGACGTACCCGTACGAGCTCACCGAGATGCTGGCCGGCCCGCGCGGCACCTTCGTCGAGCACGACCTCGACGACACCGGCGCGCTCGCCCCGGTCCGCCGCCCGCGCGGGCAGAACAAGTCCGGCATCGTCGCCGGCGTCGTCAGCACCCCCACCGAGCGGTACCCGGACGGCGTCACCCGCGTGGTGCTCCTCGGCGACCCGACGAAGTCCCTGGGCGCCCTCGCCGAGCCCGAATGCGCCCGCGTGATCGCCGCCCTGGACCTGGCCGAGCGCATGGGCGTCCCCGTCGACTGGTTCGCCCTGTCGGCCGGCGCCCGGATCTCGATGAGCTCCGGCACCGAGAACATGGACTGGGTCGCCGCGGCGCTGAAGCGCATCGTCGAGTTCACCCAGGCCGGCGGCGAGATCAACATCGTCGTGGCCGGCATCACCGTCGGCGCCCAGCCGTACTGGAACGCCGAGGCCACGATGCTCATGCACACCAAGGGCATCCTGGTCATGACCCCCGACTCGGCGATGGTCCTGACGGGCAAGCAGTCCCTGGACTTCTCCGGCGGCGTCTCGGCCGAGGACAACTTCGGCATCGGCGGCTACGACCGCGTGATGGGCCCGAACGGCCAGGCCCAGTACTGGGCCCCCGACCTGCGCTCGGCCCGCAACGTGCTCATGACCCACTACGAGCACACCTACGTCGCCCCCGGCGAGTCCCGCCCCCGCCGCGCCGCGACCACCGACCCGGTGGACCGCGACATCTCGCCGTTCCCGCACTCGGTCCCCGACAGCGACTTCAAGACGGTCGGCGAGATCTTCTCGCGCGAGCACAACCCCGACCGCAAGAAGGCCTTCGACATCCGCACCCTGATGCGCGCCCTGGCCGACCAGGACCACGCCGTCCTGGAGCGCTGGGCCGGCATGGCGGACGCCGAGACCGCGGTGGTCCAGGACGTCCACCTCGGCGGCATCCCCGTCTGCCTGCTCGGCATCGAGTCCCGCTCGGTCCCGCGCCGCGGCTTCCCGCCCACCGACGGCCCCGACACCTACACCGCGGGCACCCTGTTCCCGTCGTCGTCGAAGAAGGCCGCACGGGCCATCAACGCCGCGAGCGGGAACCGCCCGTTGGTCGTCCTGGCCAACCTGTCCGGCTTCGACGGCTCCCCGGAGTCCATGCGCCGCCTGCAGCTCGAATACGGAGCGGAGATCGGCCGCGCCATCGTCAACTTCGAGGGCCCGATCGTCTTCTGCGTGATCTCCCGCTACCACGGCGGCGCGTTCGTGGTCTTCTCGAAGGCCCTGAACCCCAACATGACGGTCCTGGCGGTCGAGGGCTCCTTCGCCTCGGTCATCGGCGGCGCCCCCGCGGCCGCGGTCGTCTTCGCGGCGGATGTGGACGCCCGCACCTCGCGCGACCCGCGGGTCTCCGAGCTGGAGGCCCAGGTCGCCGCGGCAACGGGCGGCGAGCGCGCGGCGCTGGCAACGCGCCTGGTCGACGTCCGCTTCGCCGTGCGCGCGGAGAAGCTGAGCGAGGTGGCCGCCGAGTTCGACGGCATCCACAGCATCCAGCGCGCCGTGGAGGTCGGCTCGGTGGACGCCATCGTCCGCCCCGAGTCGCTGCGCCCGGGCATCATCGCCGCGATCGAGCGAGGCCTGTCCGCCGCACGCTAGTGGCGTTGGTTGATGTTGCACGCGAAGCGGGGCGCCGCACCGGCTCGGCCGGGGTAGCGCCCCGCTTCGTCGCACTGGCGCCGTTCCTGGTCCGGCCGGCTCAGCGCAGCGCCTCGGCGATCATTCGGTGGCCCTGGGCCTCGAACTGCTCGTCGCCCACGCGGTAGGCCCAGGTCGCGGTGCCGATCGCCTCGCGGACCCGGTTGCGGTGCCACGCCCGGGCCTCGCGCGGGTCGGCGCCGTACCCGTCGAGGAAGGCCGCCTCGAGGCTCGGATCGCGGCGGAAGTCCTGCACGGCCAGCCGCGCGAAGTCCGTCAACGCGGGACGCATCCCCGCGCGACCGAAGTCGATGACGCTGACAACGCCGTTGTGGATGAGCCAGTTCCGGGGCTGCCAGTCCCCGTGGGTGGGCACGAGGACCGCGGCCGGCGCCGGCCACGTGGCGATCTCGGCCAGCAGCCGCTCCACCGTGGCCGCGGCGATCCGGTGCGCTCCCCGCAGCAACGTCACCGACTTCTCGTTCTCGCGCCGCTCGTAGTCGTCGTCGATGACGACGGGCTGGGCATGCAGCAGGGCCAGCAGCTCGCCCGCCTGCCGGTAGGTGGAGGCGACCTCGGCGTGCTCGCTGCCGAGCACGAGCACGCCGGGCAGGAACCTGGTGACGACGAGCTTCGCCTCCGCGTCGCCGTGCTCCAACGTCGGTGCACGGCCCCTGCCGGTCCACGGCGCCAACCAGTTGCGATGGGCCTGCAACTCGCGCTCGATGTGATGGTCACCGTCGCCGCCGGCCTTGACGATGAACCGTGCCCCGGCACACGTCATCTCCAGCACGGTCGTCTCGACCAGACCCCAGCTGTGGTTCCTCTCGACGCTCGCACCCGGAAGCCATCGCTCCAACAGGGCGCGCTGCCGCGCGGAGAGCTTGCCGAGCCCGGAGGTCACCCGATGAGCCTAGCGGCGGTTGCCCGGCCCGATCGGAAGGCGCCCAACGGACAGGCGCCGGTGCGCCTGGCGGCCGTACGGGCCTCAGCCGGACGGCTGGTGTGCGCACGCGGCGGCCGGGCTACGGTCATCTCCTGCACAGCAAGGCGCTCCGCGTACGGCAGTACACCAACCCGAAGGGAGCGCCCCGATGCGTGCTGTGGTGTCCGAGGACTTCGGATCCGGCCCGACCTTGACCGAGGTCGAAACCCCCGCCCCCGGCCCGTCCGACATCCGGATCAAGGTGAGCGGCTCGTCGCTCAACGGTTTCGACACCTCGCTCGTTCGCGGCCTGTTCAACGGAATCCTGCCGCACCGCTTCCCGGTCGTCCTGGGCCGCGACTTCGCCGGCACCGTCGACGCGGTCGGCGCGGACGTGACCACATTCGCACCCGAGCAGAACGTCTTCGGCGTGGTGCTGACGTTCCCCTTGAACGCCGGCGGTTTCGGCGAGTACCTCGTCGTCCCCGCGGAGCACTCCATCGCCCCCATCCCCGACGGCGTCGACGTCACCACCGCCGGCGTCATCGGACTGGCCGGCTCGGCGGCGATGGCCGCGCTGGATGCGGTACACCTGCGCCCGGGCGAAACCGTGCTGGTGTCCGGCGCGACCGGCGGCGTCGGCGCGTTCATCCTGCAACTGGCCACCGCCGCCGGCACCGTGGTCATCGCCACCGCAACACCCGCCGAGACCGACCACGTCCGCCGGCTCGGCGCGGCCCACGTCATCGACCACACGAAGGACCTCGCCGCACAGGTTCGCGCGCTCGCCCCAGCCGGCGTCGACGTGGCCCTGCACCTCGCCGGCGACCCCGGCACAGTGTCCGACCTCGTCGCCGACGGCGGCCGGTTCGCCACGCTGCTCCCCATCGACGCGAGCCCGTTCGCCTGCCGGGGCATCACGGCCACCGCCGTCGCCGCACAGCCGAACCCGGCCGGCCTGACCAGCCTGGCCGAGGCCGTCGCCGCCGGCCGGCTCGTCGTGCCGATCCAGCGCTCGTACACCATGGCGGAGGTCCCGCAGGCCTTCGCCGACTTCGCCGCCGGAACACTGGGCAAGCTGGCAGTACAGATCGACGCCTGACACGCTACCCGCCGGCCAGAACCATTATCGAACGCCTGGAGATTTGAGGCCGGAGGCCCGTTCGAATAATGGCCACCCGAGGTCATGCGCGCCATTTTCCGAGAACACCTGCAAATTGCCGCTGACGATCTGGGCCACCGACTGATGACCCGCACGGACCCAGCGGCGGCGGACGGCCTGGAGGAATCACCGTGAGCCAGGTCGGACAAGGACCACTGTGCCCCATTGAAAAGGGCAGGCCGAAGGCGCCCGCCACCATCGGCCGAGCGTCGTTTGCCAGCCCCTCGTCCAAGTAAACCCGCGCTCGTCGCCACGACGGCCAGACAGCGCCCCCCGGACGGCGAGCGCCCCGGCAGGGCGGCGAACGCGGCCGGGTGACACATACAGTGGAGCACATGGAACCGGTGCTCCTGCTCGACCTCGATGGAGTGCTGAACCCGTTCGCCGCGCCAGCCTGCCCGCCCGGCTATCAGGAACGCGTGTTCTTCGAGGGCGAGGAGCCGGAACGCTACTGCGTTGCGCACGGCGGCTGGATCCGCGAGCTGGCGGCGGCCGGCGAACTGTGGTGGGCAACCGGCTGGGGTGAGCACGCCAACGAGCGCTACCTACCGCTGCTCGACGTCGAGCCACTGCCCGTCGTCCGGTTTCCCCCGGTGCCGTTCGAGCCCGAACTCAAGGTGCCGGCCGTCGACGCGGTGGTCGGCGACCGCCCGGCGGCCTGGATCGACGACAACCATACCGTCGCCGGCCGGCGCTGGGCGGCCGAGCGGCCCGCACCGACTCTGCTGGTCTCGATCGACCCGGCTGTCGGCTGGACCCGGGCGGACGTCGACCGCGTCCTTGCCTGGGTGCAGCACCTGCAGCGCTGAGCCCGGCAGGAACGCGGCCGCCGACGCCGCCTCAGGAGACCTTCACCCGCCGGGCGCGCCGCCGCAGATCTTGAGGGGGTGTGGGTGGAGCGGAGCTCCCTCACCGCGAGCGCAGCGAGCTAGGAACGCAGCATCGACAGGTCGACGGTGCGAAGGCGGTCCGCGTCGGCCAGCACGTCGATCGCGGCGATGCGGCCCTCCACGACGGTGAAGGCCATCACGAACAGCGGGCGGTCGGGTGAAGCGGCGACGACCACGCCCGCGGCGCCGTTGACCAGGGCCGGGTACACGAACGGGGACAGCCGCGACGACGCCAAGGCCTGGGTCGCGACCTGCTCCGGGCCGTGCAGCGTGAACGTGAGCCGCGGGCGGGACGTGCCGCCGTCGGAGCGCAGGATCACGTCGGGGTCGAGGACCTCGACCAGCGCGGCGAAGTCGCCGGTGCGGGAGGCGGCGAAGAAGGCGTCCACCACGGCCCGCTGGCGGGACGTGTCGCGGTCCGGGCGGGTCGGGCGGTCCTGGACCCGGCGGCGGGCGCGGCTGGCGAGCTGGCGGGTCGCGGCGGGGGAGCGGTCCACGATCGGGCCGATGTCCTCGAACGGCACGGCGAACATGTCGTGCAGCACGAACGCCAGGCGCTCGGGCGGCGTGAGCGTCTGCAGTACCACCTGCAGGGCCAGGCCGACCGAGTCGGCCAGCAGCGCCTCGTGCTCCGGGTCCACGCCGGAAGCGGGGGTGACGATCGGGTCGGGAACGTGCACGTCGAGGACGACCTCGCCGCGGCCGGCCCGCGCGCGCAGCAGGTTGAGGCACACGCGGGCGACGATCGTGGTGAGCCACGCCTCGAGGTTCTCGACGGACTCGTCGCCGGCGCGGCTGGCCCGCAGCCAGGTCTCCTGCACGGCGTCGTCGGCCTCGGAGGTCGAGCCGAGCATCCGGAACGCGACCGCCCGCAGCCGGCCGCGGTGTTCCTCGAAACGCCGTTCGTCCACGTCCGCCATCCTCACACGGTCAGTACCGCAGCAGCTCCCAGGCCTCGACCACGTCCCCCGCCGAGGGGCCGGCCAGGTCGAGTGCGCTGCGGTAGGACAGGCCCTTGCGCGGCGGGCGGCCGGCCGATCCGTCGGGGCGGGGGCCGAGCTGACGGGCCGCCTCCGCGAGCACGATCCCGGTGACGAACCGGTACCGGCCCGCCGCGCCAGGCGCCTCGACCCGCGCGAACTCCGCGCCCGGCGGGGCCTCCCAGTCGCCGTCCGGGACCACGAGGAGCGTCCCCGGGCCGGTGAGGTCGGCGCGGTGGACCGGCGGTCCGTCGGCGTCCGCGGTGCAGATCACGATCCGGGTGTACGCCGAAACGGAACCGCCCGGCACGACCCGCAGCGGGTTGCGGTGGCTGCGCGCGGCGGCCCGGCCCTCGGCGCGCACCGGGCGGGGCGTACCGAACCACACCTTGTCCCGGTCGTCGAGCGCGACGGTGGTCCAGCCGAACGCGGCCGCCGAGCGCAGCGAGCTGCCCGCCTCGACGTGGTCGCGCGGGCCGGCCAGCAGCACGCCGGGGCGCTGTGACTCCGGCCGGGTCCCGCGCACGGTGCGCCGCCCGGTCGCGCCCGACAGGTAGTGCAGCGCCACGGCTGCGGCGGTCGCCACATTGAGCGTGTTCACGCCGCGGCCCGGCATCGGGATCGTCACGGTCCGCGACGCCGCCCGCAGCACGTCGCCGCGGATGCCCTTGCGCTCGTTGCCGACCACGATGGACGATCCGGCGCGCACCGGGCCGCTGCGGTACACCGAATCGGCGCCCGGCGCGTTGTCCACCGCGACGATCGGGGACGCGAGCAGCGCCTCGGTGTCCACGGTGGACACTGCGGGCAGCAGGCCTCGCTCGTCGCGGAACCCGCACGCCGCGCCGAACATCTCGGCCGCCGCGACGAGGGCCTCGGCGTTGGCCGGGTTCTCGACCCCGTCGCCGACGAGCCTCAGCAACGGCCCGCCCAGGCCGCCCGGGCGCGGGCCGCGTGCGCGTCCGCGCGCCGCTCGTGATCGGCGGTGCGCATCGCCGCCGCGCGCCGGCGGTTCGCCGCGTGCTGGATCGTGTGGTGGCCGATCTCGTGCATGAGCCCGTCGAGGAGGACGAAGTCGCGCAGCGTCGCGCCCGGCCAGTCGACCCGGGTCGCGGCGGTGCCGCCAGTGACGAGCGCCCCGGCCCGCCGCAGCCGCGCGGCGGCGTCGCCGGTGAGCGGGCCGGGCAGCACCCACGGCGGCTCCGGCTGCTCGAACAGCAGGACGATCCCCGGCACCCGCAGCGCCGCCACGGCGACCGGGCCGGCGTCCCGCGGGCGCTGGCGCAGCTCGACGCCGCGCAGCCCGTAGGTCGCGGACGCCCCGAAGAACTCGAGCGCGCGCCGCACGTCGGCGGCGCCGGCGGGATGGACGAACCCGGGCCGCGCCGGGCGGGCGCGGACGCGGACGGCGTGGGGCGCCCGGCGGGCGGCCCGCAGCGGGTAGGGGTCGGTGTGCAGGCTACGGCTCAACGGCAGTCACGCCGACGTTGATAGCAGCCGGCCGGCGGCGACCACCACGCAATTACGGCGCGGGGGAGCGTGGCCTGGATCACGTCACATCGGTGCCCGCCCGCGGGTCTGCGTGGTGAAGCCATCGACGTGAACGGAGAACGGCCATGACCACACCGATCCTGCTGACCGGCGGCACCGGGACCCTCGGCCGCCTGCTGCTGCCCCTGCTGCGCGACGCCGGGCGGACCGTCCGCGTCCTCACCCGCAACGTGCCGGCCGAGCGCCGGGACGGCGTCGAGTACGTCGCCGGGGACCTCGCCACCGGGGCGGGCGTCGCCGCGGCGGTCGCCGGCGTCGCGACGATCGTGCACTGCGCCGGCTCGGCGAAGGGCGACGACGTCAAGGCCCGCCACCTCGTCGACGCAGCGGTGCGGGCCGGGGCGAAGCACCTGGTGTACATCTCCGTCGTCGGTGCGGAGCGCGTCCCCGTGCGCAGCGCCGCGGACCGTGCGATGTTCGGCTACTTCGCCGCCAAGCGGGCCGCGGAGCTGCTCGTCGCGGAGTCGGGCATCCCGTTCACCACGCTGCGGGCGAGCCAGTTCCACGAGCTCACCCTCGCCACCGTGCGGCAGATGGCCAAGCTGCCGGTCGTGCCGGTCCCGGCCGGGGTGCGCTTCCAGCCGGTCGACGGCGCCGAGGTCGCGGCCCGCCTCGCCGAGCTGGCGCTGGGCGAGCCCGCGGGCCTGGTGCCGGACCTCGCCGGGCCGCGCATCTACGGCATGGACGAGCTCGTCCGCTCCTACCTGCGCGCCGCCGGCAGGCGGCGCCCGGTGCTGCGCATGCGAATGGGCGGGGGCGCCTACCGCGCCGTGCGGGCCGGCGCCAACCTCGCGCCCGACCGCGCCGTCGGCCGCCGTACGTGGGAGGAGTTCCTGGCCGCCAACGTCTAGCCCTCGTAGAGCTCCACGTAGCGCTCGTTGAGGGCGTCCGCGTGGGCGCCCAGCCGGTGCGTCGAGATGATGTCGTGGCCCAGCCCCAGGTCGTCCGGCAGGGTGTCGAGCCGCAGGGTGGCGCCGGCGGCGCGGGCGAGGCGGGCCGGCACGTCGAAGGCCAGGCGGGCGTCGACGGTGGTGTCGCCGGGCGCCAGCACGGCCGCGACCGAGCGCACGCCCGCCGCCGGGAACACCGCGGGGAGGTTCGCGGCGATCCGCAGGTACTGCCCGACGGCGTGGTAGGAGTAGCCGCGCGCGTTGCGCCGGTCCGGCAGCGCCCGCAGCCCGTAGAGCACCTGCATCGGCACCCGCACCGCGGCCGGCACCTGCCCGGCGTGCGGACCGTACAGCGGGGCGAGGACGAGCAGCCGGCGCACGGCGTCCGGCCGGTATGCGGCCAGCCAGGTTGCCAGGACCGCGCCGGCGGAGACGCCGACGACGCCGGTCTCCTCGCCGAGGGCGGCGGCCTCGTCGAGGGCCGCGGCCGCGTAGGCGACGAGGCCGGCGGCGGTGACGGTGGCGTGCGCGCCCGGCTCGACGAGGCCGTGGCCGGGCGCGCGCGGCGCGAGGACGTTGTAGCCGCGCTCGAAGAACCGCGCCGCGAGGGCGTCGAGCTGGGCGGGCGAGTGCGTGTACCCATGCAGGAGCAGCACCGAGCCGGGCCGGCGCCCGCCGTGGGACAGCCGCCGCGTGTCGTGGCCGTCGGCGACCGGGTGCGCGTCGGCCGCGAAGGCGTCCGGGCCGGGCACGCGTTGGAGGCGGGCGCTGCGCAGGGGCCACCGCGACACCCGGCGCCCGAAATCGATCACCCCGCGAGCCTAGTGCCGGGGCCCCGCGGCGGGGCATGCAGCACCCATGGCTGATGTGGTCTTCGTCCTGCTGACGATTCTCCTGTTCGCGGTTCTCGGCCTGGCGGTGCGGGCGGTGGAGCGGCTGTGAGCGCCGAGAACGCCGTCGGCCTCGTCCTCGCCGTCGCGCTGAGCGGGTTCCTGATCGCCGCCCTGCTGTTCCCGGAGCGGTTCTGATGGGCCCGGCGACGGCCGGCGTGCTGTTCATCCTGTCGCTGGTCGCGGTGCTGGCGTTGCTGTACCGGCCGTTCGGGGACCACATGTACCGCGCGATCAACGGCAAGGGGCACCTGCGCGCCGAGAAGGTGCTGTACCGGGCCGTCGGCGTGAACCCCGACGGCGAGCAGTCGTGGGGCGTGTACGCGCGCAGCGTGCTGGCGTTCTCGGCGGTGTCGATCCTGTTCCTGTACCTGTTCCAGCGCGTGCAGAACCACCTGTGGCTGAGCCTCGGCTTCGACCCGGTCAAACCCGACCAGGCGTGGAACACGGCGGTCAGCTTCGTGACGAACACGAACTGGCAGTCGTACTCCGGCGAGACCACCATGGGCCACCTGGTCCAGATGGCCGGCCTGGCGGTGCAGAACTTCCTGTCCGCCGCCGTCGGCGTGTCCGTGGCGATCGCGCTGGTGCGCGGCTTCTCCCGCGCCAAGACCGACCAGCTGGGCAACTTCTGGGTCGACCTCGTCCGCGTCAGCATCCGCATCCTGCTGCCCGTGGCGGTGCTCGGCGGCCTGGTGCTGATCGCCGGCGGCGTGGTGCAGAACCTCTCCGCCGGCACCGATGTGACCACCCTCGCGGGGGCCTCGCAGCGCATCACCGGCGGGCCGGTGGCCTCGCAGGAGGTCATCAAGGAGCTGGGGACGAACGGGGGTGGCTTCTACAACGCCAACAGCGCGCACCCGTTCGAGAACCCGACGGGGTGGACGAACTGGTTCGAGATCTTCCTGATCCTGCTGATCCCGTTCTGCCTGCCGCGCGTCTTCGGCCGGATGGTCGGCGACAAGCGCCAGGGCCTGGCGATCGCCGGGATCATGGCGATCCTCGCCGTCGGCAGCGTCATCGCGCTGAACGTGCTGCAGATGCGCCACCCGGGGACCGCGCCGAGCGCGGCGGGCGGGGCGACGGAGGGTGTGGAGACCCGGTTCGGGGTGCCGCAGTCGGCGACCTTCGCCGCCGCGACCACCCTGACGTCGACGGGTGCGGTGAACTCGTTCCACGACTCGTACACCGCGCTGGGCGGCATGGTCACGATGCTGAACATGATGCTGGGCGAGGTGGCGCCCGGCGGCACGGGTTCCGGCCTGTACGGCATGCTGATCCTCGCCATCATCACCGTCTTCGTGGCCGGGCTGATGGTGGGGCGCACGCCGGAGTACCTGGGCAAGAAGATCGGCGCCCGCGAGATCAAGTTCGCGTCGCTCTACCTGCTCACGACGCCCGCGCTGGTGCTCGTCGGCAACGGGATCGCGATGGGCTCGGCCAAGGCGCGGGAGTCGATGGCCAACCCCGGAGCGCACGGCCTGTCCGAGGTGCTCTACGCGTTCACGTCGGCGTCGAACAACAACGGGTCGGCGTTCGCGGGGCTCAGCGCGAACACGACGTTCTACAACACCGCGCTCGGTTTCTGCATGCTGCTCGGCCGGTTCCTGCCGATCATCTTCGTCCTCGGGCTGGCCGGCTCCCTGGCCCGCCAGCAGCCGGTGCCGGCGTCGACGGGGACGCTCAAGACGTACCAACCCTTGTTCATCGGCATGGTCGTGGCCGTCACGGTCGTCGTCGTGCTGCTCACGTACCTGCCGGCCGTCGCGCTGGGACCCCTCGCGGAGGGCATCCGGTGAACGCCGCCGCACTCCTGCGATCCGCGCCGGACGCGCTGCGCAAGCTCAACCCGGCGACCCTCTGGCGCAACCCCGTCATGTTCGTCGTCGAGGTCGGCTCCGTCTTCACCACCGTCCTCGCCGTCCTCCAGCCGAGCGTGTTCGCCTGGGTCATCGCCGTGTGGCTGTGGCTGACCGTGCTGTTCGCCAACCTCGCCGAGGCCGTCGCCGAGGGCCGCGGGAAGGCGCAGGCCGACACGCTGCGCCGCGCCAAGCAGGACACGGTGGCGCACCTGCAGGACGGCACCACGGTCCAGGCGAGCGAGCTGCGGCAGGGCGACGTCGTCGTGGTCGTGGCCGGGCAGATCATCCCCGGCGACGGCGACGTCATCGAGGGCATCGCCTCGGTCGACGAGTCGGCGATCACCGGCGAGTCGGCGCCCGTCATCCGCGAGTCGGGCGGCGACCGCAGCGCGGTCACCGGCGGCACGAAGGTGCTGTCCGACCGGATCGTCGTGCGGATCACGCAGAGGCCGGGTGAGTCGTTCATCGACCGCATGATCGGCCTCGTCGAGGGTGCGAACCGGCAGAAGACGCCGAACGAGATCGCGCTCAACATCCTCCTGGCGTCGCTGACCATCATCTTCCTGCTGGCGGTCGCGACCCTGCAGCCCCTCGCCATCTACTCCGGGGCCGAGGTCTCCGGCACCGTCCTCGTCGCGCTGCTCGTCTGCCTCATCCCGACCACCATCGGGGCGCTGCTGTCCGCGATCGGCATCGCCGGCATGGACCGGCTCGTGCAGCGCAACGTCCTGGCCATGTCCGGCCGTGCCGTCGAGGCGGCCGGGGACGTCAACACACTGCTGCTGGACAAGACGGGCACGATCACGCTGGGCAACCGGCAGGCCGGGAACCTGCTGCCCGTCGAGGGGGTGACGGCCGACGAGCTCGCCGAGGCCGCGCAGTTGTCCTCGCTGGCCGATGAGACCCCGGAGGGGCGCAGCATCGTGGTGTACGCCAAGGAGCACCACGGCCTGCGCGAGCGCGACGTCACGGGAGCGGCGTGGGTGCCGTTCACCGCGCAGACCCGCATGTCGGGCGTCGACGTCGGCGGCCGGGAGGTGCGCAAGGGCGCCGCGACCGCGGTCATGAAGTGGGTCCGCGACCACGGCGGGCACCCCACCACCGAGGTCGGGTCGATCGTGGACGCCGTGTCGTCCTCGGGCGGCACGCCGCTCGTCGTCGCCGAGCACGTCGAGGGCCAGGCGGCCCGCACCCTGGGCGTCATCCACCTCAAGGACGTCGTCAAGCAGGGCATGCGGGAGCGGTTCGACGAGATGCGCCGGATGGGCATCCGCACGGTGATGATCACCGGTGACAACCCGCTCACGGCCAAGGCGATCGCGGAGGAGGCCGGCGTCGATGACTTCCTCGCCGAGGCCACCCCCGAGGACAAGATGGCCCTGATCAAGAAGGAGCAGACCGGCGGGAAGCTCGTCGCGATGACCGGCGACGGGACCAACGACGCCCCCGCCCTGGCCCAGGCCGACGTCGGCGTGGCCATGAACACCGGCACCTCGGCCGCGAAAGAGGCCGGGAACATGGTCGACCTGGACTCCGACCCGACGAAACTCATCGAGATCG
>NZ_BAABAT010000091.1:0-18237 GCF_039537565.1 Dactylosporangium darangshiense | reverse complement strand
GCGTCGACCTGCTCAACAACCCCGACCTCGTGGCCACGAACTCCTCGATCTCCTGGCAGACCGGCCTGTGGTACTGGATGACCGGCACCGGCAACGCGGGCACGACGTCCCACAACGCGATGGTGAACGGCCAGGGCTTCGGCACCACGATCCGCGCGATCAACAGCATCGAGTGCAACGGCGGCAACACCGCGCAGATGCAGAGCCGGGTCAACCTCTACAACCAGTTCGTCGGCATTCTGGGTGTCCCCGCAGGCGGCAACCTGACCTGCTGACGCGCACGAGCACGCCCGCTGCATCGATGATGCAGCGGGCACCGCGCGCCCCGGTGTTCATGTGCGCGATGGTCGCGGGTTTGGCAGACTGCTTCGTTGCCCGCCCCGTCGAACAGTGAGGCGCTGCATGCTTGACGACGGTGTCCCGCCCAACGAGACCATCGTGCCGATGCTGCCCTGTGTGGCGCAGGAGGAGACCCTGGCCTTCTGGCGCGCTCTGGGTTTCGCCGTGGACTACGAACAGACGAAGCCCTACCTGTACCTGGCCTTCCGGTGGCGCGGATTCGAGCTGCACTACGGGCGCGCGGCCAGCACCGTGGACCCGTCGCTGGAGAACACCGGCGGATGCCTGGTCCTGGTCGATACGGTCGCGCCGTACCACGCAGCCTTCGCCGAGGCGATGCGCCGCACGTACGGCAAGGTGCTCGCCAAGGGGCTCCCTCGGATCACGCGCTACCGGCCCGGCGCCTCACGGTTCACCATCATGGACCCGTCGGGAAACTCGATCATCTTCATCCAGCGCGACGAGCCGGCCGAAGTGGAGTACGGCGGCTCCAAGCGGTTGCAAGGGCTCGCCCGCGTGCTGGACAACGTGCGGATCCTGCGCGAGTTCAAGAACGACGACCGGGCCGCCTTCCGCGCATTGCAATCGGGACTGCGCCGCCACGGCGACAGCGCACCGGCCGCGCAGCAGGCAATGGCGCTGGCCGTGCTCATCGAGCTGTCGACGGCGCTGGAGGAGCCGGAACGCGTCCCGGAGTGGGGCGCCAGGCTCCGGCAACTCAGCCTGACCACGCAGGAGCGCCGTCAGGTCGAGTCCGCCGTCGCCGACCCCACGCTGCTCGAGCGCTGGATGCACACCACGTAGTGCCCGTCTCGCGGCACGTTCTGGCGTGGAAAGCGTTGCCGGCCGGCCGTACCACGGCATGATCGAGCCATGGAGATACTCAGTAGCCGTATCCTGCTACGCCCGTCCGACCCGGAACGCAGTCGCCGCTTCTACCGGGACATCCTTGGACTCGCGGTCCATCGCGAGTTCGGGCCGGCTGAGAACCCGGGGCTGGTCTTCTTCCTTGGCCAAGGACTGCTCGAGGTGTCCGGTACATCCCACGACGGGCCAGGAGGGCCGCTGCGGATCTGGCTGCAGGTCCGCGACGTACGAGCCGAGCACGAACGACTTGCGGCGGCGGGAGTGACGGTCACGCGTGAACCCCGGCCAGAGCCGTGGGGACTCGTCGAGATGTGGATCGAGGATCCGGACGGCGTGAGTATCGTGTTCGTCGAGGTCCCTGCCGACCACCCGCTGCGGCGCGACCCAAGGTGATCCTCCCGTCGCGCAGTCAACTCCGCGGCAACCCGCACCGAGCGCTCGACACGCGATCTGCGCATCGTGAATGAGCTACGGAGCGATCACGGCGGCCAGGCAGGACGGCGCGGCTCAGCCGATCGGCAGCAGGTACTGCACCGTCCTCGGCCGTCGGCCCGCCGGCCGGGCCAGCACCGCGCGGCGCAGGTCGGCCTGCACGGTCGCCGGGTCGGCGGCAGCGTCCACCACGGTGAAGTCGGGGGCCTCGGGCAGCGCGCGGTAGGCGTGGTCGCACGCCTTCAGGTAGTCCAGTTCCTCGTGGTCCTTGCCCCGCGCGTCGACTCGAGCTTGTGCCACCTCCGGCGGCACCGCAAGGTGGCAGATCAGGTCCGGCGCCGGGAACGCGGCGAACAGTAGGCGTGCCAACCGTGGCCGGCCGCCGCGCACGGTGATGCTCACGTACTGACATGCGGTGTGCCGGTCCATCACCGCCACCGTGCCGGTCAGCCGGGCCAGCAGTAGGGCGCGCGCGATGACCAGCCAACGCAGCGCCGTCTCGACCAGCAGGAACATCCGCACTCCGAGCAGGTGCTCAGCGTCGCGGCGGCCGAGCCACCGGGCCACCCGGCCGAAGAAGACGCGGCCGGCGGCGTTGCGGTGGTAGCTCGCCGGTGTGCCGGTCAGGGTGAGCCAGTCGGCGAGCCACTGAGCCTGCGTGCTCTTGCCCGAACCGTCGATACCGATCAGTGCTACTGTACGGATCACCGTCCCAACGGTAGCCCGTCAACGCCACACGACCACGCTATGAGCGCTGTTCAGTTCTGCGGCCGCCCGCCGAGTGCGTCGGTGAGACGAGCGATGCCGAACTCGTATGCCTGGTCGATGTCGCCGCCGAGCTTGAAAGCGCCGGCCAGCTCCATGCTGATGAATCCGTTTGCCCAGGCCGTGAGCGTGCGCGCGGCCTCCAGGGCGTGGTGTTCGCCGGCGAGGTTCACGGCCACCTGCATCACGGGCTCGATGGCGCGGGTGAGCGCTTCGGTGCTGGGCCCGTCGAGGTCGGGTCTCGGTGCGAAGATCAGCCGGTAGCCCATCGGCCGGGCGTGCGCGAACGCGCGGAAGGCCCGGGCCAGCTCGGCCAGGTCGCGGCGCGGATCGGTGCCCGCACCGATCGTCGTCAGCCGTTCGCCGAGGTCGCGGACGGTGGCTTCGGTGATGAGGCGCACCAGGTCGTCGCGGTTGCGCACACGTTTGTACAGCGACGGCGCGCGCACGCCGACCCGGTCGGCGACGGCCTGCATGGTCAGGCCGGCGATACCCGCTGACTCCAGGATGTCGCGTCCGGCCTGGACGATCGCTTCGAGCGAGGTCCGATCAGGCGTCGGCATGCCACTTCCTCCGGATCGCGGGGTCACACCCATGGCTATTGACCGTAGCCATGATGGCTACATAGGATAGCTATCATGCTGACGATAGCAATCCCGGCGCAGGTACGGCGATGAGGCTCGCACCGCACCTGCACCGCATCGGCAACGACATCGTGGCCGCCTACCTCGTCGACACGGACGAAGGCGTGACCGTCATCGACGCCGGCATGACCGGACACTGGCACGACCTGCAGGCCGAACTCGCCGACATGGGCCGATCGGTCAACGACATCCGGGGCGTCGTCCTCACCCACGGCGACAGCGACCACCTCGGGTTCGCCGAGCGGCTCCGGCGCGATCACGATGTCCCGGTGTACATCCATGAGGCCGACGCCGCCCGCGCGCGAGGCGAGGTCAAAGCCGACAATTCGTGGGGACGCATGAAGCTCGGCGCGACGGTCGGCTTCTTCTGGTACGCGATGCGCAAGGGCGGACTTCGCACCACCCACCTCACCGAGGTCGTCGCCGTGCACAACGGCCAGGTGCTCGACCTGCCCGGCGCGCCACACATCATCGGCATGCCGGGCCACTCGCCGGGCAGCGTCGCCATCCACGTGCCCGTCGCCGACGCAGTCTTCGTCGGCGACGCAATGACCACCCGGCATGTACTGACCGGACAGCGCGGCCCGCAACCGGCACCATTCACCGACGATCCGCACCAGGCACTGGCGTCGCTGCACCACCTCGAAAGCGTTCAGGCATCGTGGGTGCTGCCGGGCCACGGCACACCATGGTCCGGCGGAGTCGCCGAGGCGATCCGCACGATCAGGACCGTCGCCGGAACCTGAAACGGACCCATCGCACACGTTCCACAGCAGGCGGCCGGTGCCGAGCGTGCCGGGCGGATCTCGGGGCTCATGCGCATCGGCAACATGCCGCGGTGAAGATGTGCACCGCCTCGCGGGTGTCGCCGGTGCGCCAGACCACCGCGAGCTGGCTCGGTGACAGTCCGGTGACGGGGCGGAAGACGAGGTCGTCGCGTTGGTACAGTTCGGCGTTGCCGGCCGCCAGCAAGGCCACGCCGTGGCCGGCCGCCACCGCCTCGAAGGTCTCGTCCGCGGTTCCCGCCGTCATCGCCACCGTCGCGGGGGTGTCGCGGTGGTCGGCGGCCAGCCAGAAGTCGCGCAGCGCCGGGGAGCTGGCCGGCAGGGCCACGAACGGCTCGGCGGCGAGCTCCGCGAACGGGACGCGCTTGCGGCGCGCCAGGCGGTGGCCGAGCGGCAGCGCGACCCAGCGGTCCTCGACGGTGACGACCTTCGAGGACAGCGTGTCGTCGGCCGGGAGCGGCAGCCACGCGATCGCGACGTCGACCTCGTCCGCGTCGAACCCGACGCTCGGGTCGGCCCACGGGATCTGGCGGAACGTCAGCCGCCACCCGGGCAGGTCCTGCGCCATGCGCGCGGTCACCGCCGGGATCAGGCCGCGCCCGATGCTGGTCTGGAAGCCGACGGTCAGCGTTGTGTCCGATGTGGACGCCGCCGTCGTGACCGCCCGGCGGGCCTGGTCCCACTGGACGATCAGCTGTTGTGCGTGTGGCAGCAGGGCGGCGCCGGAGGCGGTCAGGCCGATCGTGCGCCCGCGATCGAACAGCGATGTGCGCAGGGTGCGCTCCAGCTGGCGGATCTGCTTGCTCAGCGCGGGTTGCGACAGGTGCAGGCGGTTGGCCGCGCGGGTGAAGCTGAGCTCTTCGGCGACGGCCACGAAGTACCGCAGGTCCCGCACGTGCACATCCATAACCAAAGGTTATAGCGGTCGGTCTTGGACCGGAGGCCGGGACGACGCGCAGGATGGAGGCGTGGAACTCGGCGTCAACGGACTCAACGCGAAGGCGGCCATCGGCCCGCGGGCGACGGCTCGGCTGGCCCGGCTGGCGGAGGAGCTCGGCTACCGCTCGTGGTGGGCCGGAGAGCACGTGGTGCTGCCCAGCCCACGCACTCCCGAGTCGCCGATGGCCCCGACCGATCCGATCGTGGATCCGCTGGTGCACCTGGCGTATGTGGCCGCCGTGACGACAACGATCCGGCTGGGCACGGCCGTGGTGATCCTGCCGCAGCGCAACCCGGTGGTCCTGGCGAAGCAGGCGGCCAGCCTCGATGTGCTCAGCGGCGGGCGGCTGACGCTCGGGGTCGGCGCCGGCTACCTGGAGCCGGAGATGACTGCGGTCGGCGTGCCGATGGCCGGCCGGGGGCGGCGCACCGACGAGTACATCGACGCGATGCGCGCCCTGTGGACGGAGGAGGCGCCGGCGTACCACGGAACGTTCGTCTCCTTCGCCAAGGTCGACGCTCACCCGCGCCCGGGCGGCGAGACGGTCCGGGCGATCCCGATCGTGATCGGCGGCCACAGCCCGGCGGCGTTCCGGCGGGCGGTCTTGCGGGGCGACGGATGGTTCGGCAACGGCGACTCCCCGGCGGATCTGCGCCGGCATCTCGCCGGGCTCGCCGAGGCGGCGCGGCTCGCGGCCCGGCCGCCGCGGCTGGGCCGGCTGGAGATCACCTGGATGCAGCTCGGGCCGCTCTCGGCCGGGCAGATGGAGCAGTACGCGGAGCTGGGGGTGGATCGGCTGGTGGTGTATCCGCTGCCGCTCGAGGACCCGGACGACGTCGCGCGGTTCCTCGAGCGCCACGCCATCAGCCGGCTCCTCGATCACGAATAGTCACACCTGGCGCACGCGCAACACGCCCGTCAGCATCGGGAGGGTGAACTCGCCGCCGGCGGTCTCCGGCCGGCTCGCGAGGAGATCGTGAATCCGCCCGAGCGTGGCCTCTCGGTCCTGGTCCGGCATGACCAGCACCCCCGCGCGCGTCGCGATGGTCTCGACGAGCGAGCCGGCGGTGCGGAGCTGGCCGTGCGCGAACTCGGCCTGCTCCGGCGAGCCGAACCGGGCGGCCGCGCCGTCGTCGGGTAGGTGCAGGCCCGCCGTCGCGGCGCGCCAACTGCTGAACGTGTCGCGCGGCCCGATCGCGGCGCTGCCGCCGACCCGCTCGAGCTCGGCGACCCAGTCGACCCGGTCGTCCATGACGTTCCACAGGCCGGCCAGGATGCCGCCGGGCGCGAGGACCCTGGCGATCTCGGCGCCCGCGACGGCCATGTCGAACCAGTGCAGGGCGTTGCCGGCCACCACGACGTCGACGGACGCGTCCGGCAGCGGGATCGACTCGGCGCTGCCGGGCAGCGCGCGGACGGCCGGCAGTGCGCGGCGCAGCTCGGTCAGCATGGACGGGTCGGGCTCGACCGCGATGACGTCGATGTCGGCGTCCAGGGCGACGAGCGAGCCGGTGAGCTTGCCGGTGCCGGCGCCGAGGTCGAGCACGCGCGGGCCGGGTGCGGGCTCCAGGGCCCAGCGCAGAGCGGCCGGCGCATAGTCGGGGCGGTGCTCGGCGTATGCGACCGCCGCCGCGCCGAATGACGAAGCGTGGAGTCGCTGCACGTCCTGTTCCATGGTCACCTCAACGTTCGTCGATGTCGTCCCGGGATGTCCAGGCCACCGCGACGGTGGCGGTCAGCATCAAGGCCGCCGGCCCTGCAGAACCGCGGTCTCGCCGGTTGTCTCGTCCGTCACGTGGACGCGGTGGCCGTCCGGTGGGCGGTGGCGCGGCGTGGCCAGGACCGCGCGGAGGCGGGGCACGCCGTCGCGCCACCACTGCGAGGCGGGGGTGCCGAACAGGGAACCTTCGAGCTCGGAGTGGACGGTCACCGTCAAGGCGGTCCACACGTAGTGGCCGTCGGTCAGGGCCGGGGTGGTCGGCGGGGCGGTGTCGACCGTGGTCGAGCGGGCCAGCTCGGTGTACCACATCCCGGCCCTGATCACGTCGGCGAGCGGGCGCTGCGGGTCGGCGGCCGGTGCGGTCACGCGGGCGCCGCGCACCGTGGCGGACAGGGCGCCGTCGCGGTGCAGGACCAGGTCGACCCGCGGCTCGTCCTCGGCCAGGCGCAGCAGGTCGGCGGCCGTCCAGGCCGCGATGACCAGGGGCCAGTCGGCGGCGGGGAACGCGCCGAAGTACATGCCCGGCGTTGCCTTCACGGCGTCGGCAACGGAACGTACCCGAGAGCGCAGGCGCGGTAACCCAATGTCAGCCACGGCGACGATTGTGGCAGTCGCACCCGTCAATGCGCAGCCCACCCGACGGGATTTAACAAACGGACCAGGCGGACGCCATGTCGCGGGCGTACTCTGCGTAAGCCCTCGGGGGGCGGCCCAGCAGGCGGGTCGTGGCGGCCACGTCGGCGGGCGATGTTGCGAAGCCGTGGCGGCCCAGGAAGGCATAGGACCGCTTGAAGTCCTCGAGCTTCGGGCCGGACAGGCGGCGCGACAGCACGGCCTGCCAGTCGCCGTCGCCCTCGTAGGCGACCGGGCGACCCAGTGCGGCCGACCAGGTGCGCGCGGCCTCGATGCCGCCGACCGACGCCGGGCCGGCGATCGTGTAGCCGCCGGACGGGAACTCGGGCTCGGTCATGGCGCGGGTGATGATGACGGCGGCGTCGCGCAGGTCGACACGGTTGAGGCCCTTCGGGTGGGCCGGCAGCGGGTAGCGGCCGTCGAGGATGTCCTCGCGGACGATCTCGTCGTTCTGGTAGAAGTTCGTCACCGCGAACACGACCGGGCGGGCCGTAGACGAGATCATCCGGACGCCGATGCGCAGCTTGCCGCGGTAGTGCGGGACCATCAGGCCGAACAGGGTGCGCATCGCCCAGCGGTGCAGCGCGGTGCGGCCGTCGGCGTAGACGCCGGCGAAGATCAAGCGCACGCCGAGGCGCTCGCAGGTTGCGGCGAAGCGCTCGGCCATCGCGACCTCGTCCGGGTCGTGCGGCGAGACGTACAGCGCCGCCGTCACGCCGGTCAGGGCCGTCGCCACGGCCGCGGGGTCGCGCAGGTCGCCGTACACCGGGTCGGCGCCGGCCGGCAGGGCCGCCGCGCGGGAGGCGTCGCGGACCAGCGCCCGCACCGGGTGGCCGTGGCGGACGAGCTCCGCCACCACCGGCGCGCCGATGCTGCCCGTCGCGCCGCACACCAGAACCGTCATCTCCATGCTCCTCAAATCCTCACTCGGAATGTCGGAGCTCACCGTGCCCGAAGGTGCTTGAGAACCACTTGGCTACCACTGGGATGTCCCAGTCGGCCATGAGCGCCTCGGCGTCGCGGGCGTGGCGCTCGGCCGCGGTCGCGTCGCCCGACGCCGCTGCGGCCAGGGCCAGGTAGGCGTCGACCGGGCCGATCGGGGCGGCCGAGCCGGCGACCGCGACCCGGCCGGCCATCGGGGCCAGGCGCCGGTACACCTCCGCGGCCAGCGCCGGGCGCGACACGGCGAAGGCGCCGTAGGCGGTCACCGACAGGTCGAACGGCGCCGACCACGAGGTGGCGTCCGGCGACTGCGGGAGGCGGTCGACGACCTCGGCGGCCTCCTCGAGGTTGCCGGCATGCAGCAGGAGCAGCAGGTAGGCCGTGGCGGCCATCCGCGGCGCGGCCTCGTAGACGGGGCGCAGCGCCGCCACCACCTCGCCGGCCCGGCCCTGCCAGGCGCGCACGAGGGCGGGGACGAAGCCGAAGTACCGGCGGGCGGGCAGCAGGGTGCGCGAGCTGATGTCCGCCTGCTCCACCAGCAGCGCCTCGACCTCGTCGAAGCGGCCCTGCATCGCCCGCCACATCGTCTCGATGTTGTTGACCACGAGCAGCGGGAACGGCAGTCGCAGGCGTTCGGCCTCGGCGCGCGCCTCGGCGGTGGCGCGCCACATGGCCTCGATGCGGCCGGTCTGCTGCGCGGCGGCCGCACGGTACGTCAGCAGCCGCGCCCGGGCCTCCCGGCGCGCCGGCGACCCGCCGAGCTCGGGCTGGGCGAGCGCCTCGCCGGTGAGTTCCCAGCGCCGCTCGGCGCCGTCCGGGCGCCAGCCGGCCTGGAAGGCGGCGCCGGCCGCCCACGCGAACAGGTCGGGATCGCCGAGGCGGCCGGCCATCGCGACGCCCTCGTCCACGAGCGGCTCGGCGTCCTCGGCGGCGTAGTACAGCTCCCCGGCGAGGGTGAGCAGCGCGCGGCAGCGCAGGTCGCCGTCGGCGCTGGGCAGGCCGCGCAGGACGCGGCGCAGGGCGGCGATCGCCGGGGCGTGCACGACGGGGTGGTCGCGGACGGTCCACATGGAGCCGTCGGGGGTGCGCACCGCGGCGCGGGCGAGGCGTTCGACGTCGCCGAGCTCGTCGGCGGCGGCGCAGGCCAGGTCGATCGCCTCGAGCTGGCCGTCGCGGTCGCCGACCCACTGGCAGGCGTCGGCGTGCGCCATGAGCAGGTCGTAGCGGTCGGCGGCGGTGGCGGCGCGGTCGCGGGCCTGCGCGGCACGGGCGGCGGCGAGCAGGGCGACGGCCTCCTCGTGGCCGTGCAGGGCGCGGGCGCGCTCGGCGGCGCGGGCGGCGGCCCGCCAGGCGGCGCCGGCGTGTGACGGGCCGGCGGCGAGCCAGTGCCGGGCCGCCTCCGACGGGTGGCCGTCCTGCAGGGCGGCGGCGATCGCGGCGTGGCGGCGGGCCCGGCGGGTGGCCGGCTGCGACTCGTACACCATGTCGCGCACCAGCGCATGCGAGAACCGGAACCGCCCCGGCTCGGCGTCCTCGACGACGATCCCGTCCGCGAGCGCCGGGTCGAGGTCGTCGAGCGCGTCGTCGGGGTCGGCCCCGGCCGCGGCGGCGAGCGCGTCGAGGTCGAACTCGCGGCCGACGACCGCCGCCCAGCGCAGCAGCTGCCGCGCCGCCTCCGGCAGCCGGGCGATCCGCCGGGCCAGGACGTCGCCGATGGCGCCGGGAACGCCGGGCGCGGAGCGCAGCAGCTCGACGACGAAGAACGGGTTGCCGCCGGTGCGCTCGCGCAGGTCCGCGACCCGCTCGGCGGGCGCCGGCCTGCCGGTCGCGGCCCGGGCCAGCTCGGCGACGGCGTCGCCGGGCAGGCCCACCAGGTCGAGGCGCAGGGCGTGGCGGCGGCCGAGGCCCACGCCGGCCTCGGCGAGCATGCCGCTCGGCTCGGGCAGGGCGCGTCGGGTGGCGACGAACGCGATGCGGGCCTCGCCGAGGTGGTCGGTGAGGTGGCGCAGCAGCCGCAGCGAGGAGGCGTCGGCCCAGTGCAGGTCGTCGAGCAGCACCAGCAGCGGCGTGCGGGCGGCCGCGGCGGCGAGCACCCGGGCGACGGCCTCGAAGATCTCGAACCGCTCGGCCTCCACCGACGCGCCGCCGCGGGCGGCGCCGGGCTGGCCCGTGGGCAGCAGCGCGGCGTCGGGGCCGGCGAGCTCGCGCAGCACGTCGGCGCCGAGCTCGGCGGCGAGGTCGCGCAGCACGCGCGTCCACGGCCAGAACGGCGGGGCGCCCTCGTCCTCGGAGCAGCGCCCGGTCAGCACCGCAATGCCGCCCGCGGCCGCGAGCCGGGCCGCCTCGGCGGCGAGGCGGGACTTGCCGATGCCGGGCTCGCCGACGAGCAGCGCGAAGCGGGTCCGCCCGGCCTTGGCCTCCTCCAGCAGCCCGGCGAGCGCACCCACCTCGGCGTCGCGCCCCACCAGCGTCCCCCCAGCGAGGACCACCGGCTCCTTCAAGAAGACAGGCCCAAGATCCTGCTGCAGAACCGCGAGCTCCGTGGCGCGCAGCGAAGGGCCGGGGTCGACGCCGAGCTCCTCGGCCAGAGTGCGCCGGATCTGCTGCAGCGCGTCGAGGGCCTCGGCCTGGCGGCCGCCGCGGGCCAGGGCGAGCGCCCGCAGGGCCCACAGGCGTTCACGCAACGGGTGCTGGCGCGTCTCCGCGCCGAGGTCGGCGGCCACCGTGGCGTGCTGGCCGAGCACCAGGCGTACCAATGCGAGATCCTCGGTCGCGACGAGCCGCAGCTCGGTGAGGCGGGCGCGCTCGGCCACCACGGGGGCGGCGTCGTCGAGCTCGATGAACGGCGTGCCGCGCCACAGCGCGAGGGCGCCGGCCAGCCGGTCGGCGAACTCGGCCAGCTCGGCGTGGCCCAGCCCGGGCGGGACGGAAGGCAGGTCGGCGGGGTCGGCGAGGCGGCGGTGCGCGTCGTCGACGGCGGCGGCGAAGCGAGCGGCGTCGAGGTCGTCGTCGGCGAGGCGCAGCGCGTAGCCGGGCGCGACGGTGACCAGCACCGACGGGCGGCCCCGGGCGGCGCGGCCGGGCTCGACGACCCGGCGCAGGCCGGCGATGTACCCGTGCAGCGAGTTCAGCGGCGCCGGCGGCGGGCGCTCGCCCCACAGCAGGTCCACGAGCGCGTCGACGGCCACCGCCCGGGGCCGGAACAGCGCCAGGGCGGCGAGCACCGCCCGCTGCTTGTGCGTGCCGGCGTCGACGGGTTCCCCGCCGGCACCGGCCACGACTTCGAGGGGTCCCAGTACCGCGACGCGCATCCGCGCACCCTACGGCCCGCCCGGCGCCCAGCGCTGTCAGGAAACCGCGGCGAGCGAGCGCACCGCGTCACGACCGGCCCGGTTGGCGCCGACGGTGCTGGCCGACGGGCCGTAGCCGACGAGGTGCAGGCGCGGCTCGCGAACGACCCGGGTGCCGGCCATGCGGATGCCGCCGCCGGGCTCGCGCAGGTGCAGCGGCGCGAGGTGGGCCAGGTCGGCACGGAAGCCGGTGGCCCAGATGACGGCGTCGAACGGCTCGAAGCGCTCGCCCCACATCGCGCCGCCCGGCACGAGCCGGTCGAACATCGGGTGGCGGACCAGCGTGCCGCGGCGCAGCGCCTCGCGGGCCAGCGCCGTGTAGCCCAGGCCGGTGACGCTGACCACGCTGCGCGGTGGCAGGCCGGCCTCGACCCGCTCGGCGACCTGCGCGACCACCTGCCGGCCGTAGTCCTCGCTGAACTCGCCGTCGTGGAAGACCGGCTCGCGGCGGGTCACCCAGTAGGCGCCGGGCAACTCGGCCAGGACGTGGACGGCGGAGTTGCCGCCGCCGACGACGAGCACGCGCTGCCCGGCGAACTCCTCCGGGCCGCGGTAGTCGGCGTAGTGCAGCCGGCGGCCGGCGAAGTCGGCGATGCCGGGGTAGTACGGGATGTAGGGCGCGCGCCAGGTGCCGGTGGCGTTGATGACGGACCGGGCGTCCCACTGCCCGGCGGCGGTGTGCACCCGCAGGCCGTCGTCGATGCGGGTGACGGCGCGCACCGGGGCCGGGCGCAGCACGGGCAGGTCGAACGCGAGCTCGTAGTCGCGGAAGTACGCCGGGACGACGTCGGCCGCCGCGCCGGACGCCGGCGGGCGGAAGGCCATGCCGGGCAGGTCGAAGATTCGGTGCAGCGACTCGACGCCGAGCGACGGCGAGCGTCGCGCCCAGGCGCCGCCCGGCCGGTCGCCGGCGTCGAGCACGACGAACGACAGACCGCGCCGGCGCAGCCAGTAGGCCGCGGACAGCCCGGCCTGTCCCGCCCCGATCACCACCACGTCCACGGCGGGTAGAACCCCGCCGTGGACGCGTGCCATACCGGCCGGTGACGGACCTTACTTCGCCTTGCCCTTCACCAGGGCCCAGGCGGTCGTGTTGAGGGTGTCCTCGACGCCGGCGAGGCCCTCGTCGGGGGTGTAGACGTCCTCGCCGAAGTCGTAGTCGACGTCGTCGGCGGTGCCGCCGATGTTGTCCGGGCCCACGCCGAACAGGCCCGGGAAGGCGCCGCCGGCGTCCATGAGGTTGGGCGTGGCGTTGAGCGGGTCGGTGTGGAAGCTGCCGTAGAGGTGCCCGGCCTCGTGGCTGATGACGTTGCCCAGCGCCCGGCCGATGAACTTGATCTTGTTGCTGGCCGGGGTGATGTACGTGTTGAGCGAGGCGTCGCCGGTCGGGTCGCTGAGCACGTCGAGCAGCACCAGCGCGGTGTCCTCGGTGGCGTAGTTGCCGGGGTCGATGTACTGCGCGATGCCGATCGTGTCGATGCCCGACTCGGCGATCGTGCCGCCCACGACGATCCGGTGGACGTTTGGCTTGCCGAACGCGTCCGGGTTGTCGCGGCTGTTGAGGATCGTCAGCCCCACCCGCGGGTCGGTGCCGCGGGCCTTCGCGTCGGCCAGGATGTTCTCCCGCACCGCCGCGATGACCTGGTCGATCACCTTGTCCTCGTCGGCGGCGGTGAGACCCCACTTGCCGAGGAAGCCCTGCAGCGGGCTCAGCGTGCGCACGCCCGGGCCGCCGAAGATGGCGGTGTTGATGCGGGCGCCGTCGAAGTCGAGGAACAGCGTCTGCGTCGTGCCCTGCTCGAGGGCCTCCGGCCCGGGCCGGTACGCCTCGACGGTGACGTCGTACTGGCCGGTGCCGCTGCCGCCGACCTCGAGCGTGTACCGCCCGTCGCGGGGCGTTACGTAGGACACGACCGCGTTGCCGCCGCCGGGCAGCGGCGCGTTGGGCGCGTAGATGAAGCTCGCGTCCTGCTCGGAGCCGAACACGACGCGCCCGCCCGGGTCGCGCACGGTCAGGCGGGTGCCAAGGCCGGTCACCGAGGCGCCGAGCACGTCGCCGGCGACGAGGTCGACGGCGTAGAAGTCGAGGTCGGAGAAGACGAGGCTGGCCGACAGGCCGTAGGCGCCCTCCTTGCCCGCGCCCAGGCCGCTGCCGGAGTCGAAGGGGTCCTCGGGCAGCACGGTGCCCAGGCCGTAGCCGGCGACCATCAGGTAGTAGTCGCCGCTGGCCGGGATCGTGAAGTCCAGCAGGCTGAGCAGGCCCGGGCCGCCGTCGTCGTCGGCGGCCACGACCGTGCCGGTGGCGTCGTAGAGCACCACGACGGTGTCGAGGTCGCCGGAGGTGGCGACGGTCAGCTGCTGCCCGGCCGAGGCGTGGACCGCGGAGAAGTCGAAGTCGCCGCTGGCGTCGCCGGCGCTGCCGTGCGGGCCGTCGCCGATCGTGCCGGTGGTGGTGTAGGCGTTGCGCACGCTGCCCAGGCCGAACTCGTGTGCGAGGGTGATCGAGCCGTCGTCCTCGGTCGACGGGCTCTGCGCCGAGGGCGTGGCGACCTCCGGCGAGAACTCGCCGAGGACGCGGACGCGGTTGTTGAGCTTCTTACCGGTGCCGAAGCCCTTGATGAGCTCGGCGGTGGCGTGCGAGTCATTGCTGCCGTGCGTGCCCTTCGGCTCCGCCTCGTCGTGCACCAGCGGCGGGGTCGCCGCGGCGAGCGAGTTGCGCAGCGGGGCCTTCTGCTGCGACCGGGCCTGGCCGGCCGCCTTGGCCTGCTCCGACCAGTAGTACTTGTCGACCTTCGACGGGTCGCGCAGCAGCGCGGTGTACGGGTTCGCCGCGCCGGTGGCCGCCAGCTTGCCGGCGGCGGTCTGCTTCGGCACGACCTGGATCCCGGCGGCGAGCTGCCGCTTGATCCCCGCCGCGAGGTCACCGTGCGGCGACGTTGGTGCCGCGGCCGCCGGTGCCTGTGCGATCACCACCGTGGAGCCGGCGATCAGGCCGGCCACGGCGATACTCGCGAGCCTTTTCCTCACTTGGCCTCCCCATTGAGTCAGGCGCTTTCGTGCACGTTATGACCAGCAAGGTCGACTGCACCACCCTTTCTGCCATTAAAAAGCCCCATCAATGTAAATTCCGATCATGACGGTGATGTCCGCCAATGCAGAACCGACGGGCATCCGGGCGCGGCGCGGCGAGCGTAAGGTGTGCGGATGTCCGCCGTCATCAGCCCGACGCAGCGCCAGCTGCGCCCCGAGGCCGTCGCCGCCCTGCTCCGCGAGCGTTTCGGCCGCATTGCCGTCCACTGTGGACCGCTCTCCGGCGGCACGTTCGCCGCCGTGTGGCGGGTCGTGCTCGACGACGGCACCGAGGCCGTCGTGAAGATCGGGCCGCCCGCCGGGGTGCCGCTGCTGCGCTACGAGCGGGGCGTCATCGCCGCCGAGGCCCGCTACTACCGGCTGGCCGGCGCGGCGGGCGGAGTGCCGGTGCCGGCCGTGCTCGACGCCGACGACGAGGTCGTCGTGGTCGGCCTGCTGCCGGGACGCCCGCTCACCGAGCTCGGTGCAAACCCGGAAGCCGAGGATTCGGTACGCCATGAGCTCGGCACGGCGCTGCGGCACCTGCACACCGTCACGAACGACCGGTTCGGCTACGACGGCGAGGGGCGCGCCGGCGGCGCCACCTGGCCGGACGCCTTCGCCGCGATGACCGCCGACCTGCTCGCCGACGCCCGCGACTGGGGCGTCGCGCTGCCGGTGCCCGACGCCGAGGTCATGGCGACCGTCGAGCGGCACGCCGGCGTCCTCGCCGAGGTCCGCCGGGCCTCGCTGGTCCACTTCGACCTGTGGGACGGCAACGTGCTGTGCGCCGACGGCCGGCTCACCGGGCTCGTCGACGGCGAGCGGTACTTCTGGGGCGACCCGCTCTACGACTTCGTCTGCACCGCGATCGGCCGGCGGATGGAGCACGAGCCGGGCCACCCGGTCCTGCGCGGGTACTACGGCACGGAAACGCACGATTTCACGGCGAGCGAGCGGGTGCGGCTCATGCTGTACCGAATCCAATTCTGTCTTCTGCTCCTGGCGGAGATGCCGAGCCGCGCCATGACCGGCGAGGTCGAGCGGGAACGCCGCGAATGGGTGATGCCGTGGCTGCTCGGCGACCTCGAGGGACTGCGCTGAGGACCGCCAATGTGATAAGAATCGTTATCCAACGGTGAGGGTTTCGATGGGCTTACTTGACGGAAGGCGACCCCTGATCGGCTACGCCGTGCTCATGGCGGGGCTGGCCGGCCTGCTCTTCCTCCGGCCCGGGCTGGACTCCGTCGCCTGGGCGGGCATCGGCCTGCTCGCCTCCGGCGCGATCGTCGTCGGCATCGTGCGCATCCGCCCGCAGCGCTCGGGCCCGTGGTGGGCCCTGGCCGCGTCACTGGTCGCGATGATGCTCGGCGACTTCGTCTACGGCCTCGTCACGCCCGACGGCGACCCGCCGGCCCTCGCGCAGCTGTCCTACCTGGCCATGTTCCCGATCGTGGCGATCGCGCTCATCGGCCTGACCCGCGAGAGCGTCTTCCTCGACGACCGCAGCCGCCTGCTCGACCTGCTCGCCCTCGGCACCACCGGGCTGCTGGCCAGCTGGGTGTTCATCGCCTCGCCGCGGATGGCCGGCGGCGGCATGACGGCCGCCGACTGGTCGATGCAGGCCGCGTTCACCCTCGGCGACGTCATCGTCCTGGTCGTCACGACCCGCCTGGTGACCGCCACACCCGGCAACGCCTCGGCGATCCTGCTCACGATCGGCGCGGCCGGCATGCTCGCCGGCGACGCCGCCTACGGTGTCGGGCAGGCCCGCGGCGGCCTGCAGCCCGGCGGCCCGGCCGACGCCGCCTACGTGCTGCTCTACGCCGCCTGGGGCGCCGCCGCGCTGCTGCCGTCGATGGCCCGGCTCACCGCTCCCCCGGCCGGCCCGGTGCGCCCCGCCCGCGAGCCGGTGCACGGCCTGGGCATGGCCCTGCTGCTGGCCTGCGTCGCGTTCGCACCCCTGGTCCTGCTCGTGCAGGCGCTCACCGGCGGCGTCCACGACGGCCCGGTCATCGCGGTCGCCTCCGGCATCACACTCGTGCTGCTCGTCGTGCGGCTCAGCGACGCCGTCGGCAAGCATGCCAGCGCCCTGCGCCGCGAGCGCGCCCTGCGCCAGGCCGGCACCGTCCTCGTCGGCGCCGCCGACGCCGGGCAGGTCGCCGACGCCGTGCGGGCCGCGGTGCGCACCCTGCTGCCCGAGGACGCACCGCACGACACCGTCGTCGACTTCAGCCTCACCGACCTGATGCCCCTTGGCGAGCTGTCCGCGCCGCGCATCCAGCCGGTCGCCGACATCCCGCCGCTGTGGAGCGCGCGCCTGGCCGGCCACGACCACGTGCTCGTGTGCCCGCTGGACGCCGGCGTGCTCTACGTCGCGGCGCCGCGGCGCGACCTGGTCACCGCGCTCGACGCCGTCTCCGTCGTGGCCGCACAGGCCGCGCTCGCCCTGGCCCGCATCGGCCTCACCGAGGCGGCGAGCCGCCGCGACAGCGACGAGTACCTGCGCGCGGTCACCGAGCACGGCACCGACGTCGTGCTCGTCCTCGACGACGACCAGCGCATCCGGTACACCAGCCCGTCCGTCGCCGACCTGCTGGGCATCTGGCCGACCCCGTTCGCCACGTTGCGCGAGATCGTCGCGCCCGAGGACCGCGAGCAGGTCCTGCGCACCGTCGAGCGGGCCCGCGCCGAGGACCGCGACGGCACCCGCGACCTGTGGAGCCTGCGCCGCCCCGACGGCACCCGCGTGCTCGTCGAGGTGATCTTCCGGGACCTGCGCGACGACCGCCTGGTCCGCGGCATGGTCGTCACCCTGCGCGACGTCAGCGAGCAGCGCCGCGCCGAGCACGAGCTGCTGGGCCGCGCCTTCTCCGACTCCCCCGCCGCCCAGAACCGCGACAGCTCCGCGCGCAAGTTCCACTGACCATGACCATGCGCGTCGTCACGGCCTGGGAGACCGCGCTGTCGGAGGCCGACCACGCGGCGCTCTCGGCCCTGCTGCAGGCGGCGTTCCCCGGCCCCGAGTTCGCACCCGACCGCTCCTGGCCGGCGTCCTGGGCGCGCAAGCAGGCCCGGATCTGGCTCGCCGACGCTGACGGCACCCCGCTGGCCCATCTGGGCATCGAGCGCCGCCTCGCCGGCACCGAGTCCGGCGAGGTCCTGATCGCCGGCGTCGGCGACGTGGCCGTCGCACCGAGCCACCACGGCACCGGCCTCGGCGCCGAGCTGATGCGCGCCCTCGACGCGCACCTGCGCGGCGGCCCGTTCGCCGCCGACTTCGGCTTCCTGCAGTGCCGCGAGGCGGTCGCCGGCTTCTACGCCCGGACCGGCTGGACCGCGGTCGCCAACCCCACCCGCCACCTCGCCGTGTCCGACGCCCGAACCGTCCGCGAGGGCCACTGGCCGACGTTCGTCCGCCCCGGCCGCCGCCCGCTGACGGACTGGCCCCCGGGCCTGATCGACCTGCGCGGCCTGCCGTGGTAGCCACCCGGCGAACGCCCGCCCAGCACTCGGCTCCCGGAATGCGCCGCCGGACGACCGCGCCGGGCGGTCCCGGCGGATCGGGGCGCCGGCCGGGATGATCGTGCGGCATGATGGCCCGCATGAACTCGGCGCCGCGGTGGCTTGAGTTGCCCTGTGTCAACCCCTGGGTCGGGCGGCCGTTGGTTGGTCTTGGTTGAGGAGGGTTTGGAGGGCGCCGTGGGCGGCTGGGTTGTAGGGGACGTTGTCTTGCCAGCAGCGCCAGATG